>VSOA01000222.1 GCA_009774585.1 Lachnospiraceae bacterium | reverse complement strand
GTCATAATGCGGACATGTTAAGAATATCCATCATTTGATTATTCCTTGAGAAGTTATGACAATTACAAATACAGATGTCTTGCACTTCTCTTCTTCAAAATGATATACTGAACAAAACAATTACTCATATCAATCAGAAATGGAGGAGCGCTATGTCACATAAATTAACTGCCTCGGCAAAACAGGCTGATACAATCATCAAAAATCTTGCAAAGCGCAATATGGAGGGATACTATTTCGACACGGCCGCAGAGTGCACCCGTGCCGTCTTAGATACGCTCCCCGCCGGTTCCACGATCAGTTGGGGCGGTAGCGAAAGCATCAAGGAATGCGGGCTGATGGATGGCATACATAGCGGTGATTACCGTTTGATCGACCGATCTTTAGCCAAATCTCCTGAAGAATCCCGCGCACTTTACGCACAGGCTGTTCTCTCCGATTACTACCTGATGAGCAGCAACGCAATCACTTTAAACGGCGAACTGATCAATATTGACGGCAACGGAAACCGTGTTGCATGTCTGATTCAGGGACCAAGCCATGTCATCCTCATAGTGGGCATGAATAAAGTTGTCACTGATATAGAAAGCGGCATTGCCAGAGTACGCAACATGGCCTCGCCCGCCAATGCCATACGCCTTAACAGAAACATTCCCTGCGCCGCCACGGGTACATGCCATGACTGCCTTGCTCCCGAATGTTTCTGCAATCAGATTGTTGTAACGAGAAGAAGCGGGCACGCCGGAAGAATCAAAGTGTATCTTGTAGGAGAATCTCTCGGCTACTAAGAATACCGATACCCGCAAAGCAGAAAGAGCGGCATGGCTCCGAGGCTGTGCCGCATATAGAAACACCTTTCATAATTTAACGAGGTATACTCCCAGAGTACACCTCGTTTCTAATTCCGTTATTCAACTAATGTTCCGAGTTTTTCTCTCAAATCAGTGGAAATCGAACTGACCATATCTGCGGAAGCCGCAATCTGTTCCGTTGCCGCGGCTAAATTTGTGACGCGTACATTTACTCCGTCGATGACACCGATCAATTTCTCTGCATCTCCAAGCAATTCCTTGATTGCTCCTTGGATCTGTTCCTTATTGGAGCTGCTGTCACTTGCCGTTTCCTTGGAAGAGTCCGCTAATTTCTTGATATTTTCCGCGATAATCGCAAATCCTCTTCCTGATTCTCCTGCTCTGGCAGCCTCGATACTCGCATTGAGCGCCAGCAGATTTGTCTCTTCCGCCACGCTTGTAATCTCAACATTATTCTCTTCCAATTTCACAAGCAAAGCCTGAATCTTATCCAAGGATTCATTCAGTTCATCGCAGAACGCAACCACCTCCGCCATCGCAGAAGATATTCCGGTACTTTCCTCCGCATTGCTGTTATTGCCGACAGACATCTCACCGATAGACGTATCCAGACTCTCGAAATCATCGTGAACCTCTTCGATCAGCCGCTCTATCAATTCATTCTTTTCCTGAATCTGCGCATTCTTCTCTTCCATTTCGGCCGCCATCTGCTTATTGTTCTCGTTTTCTTTCTCTATTTTACCTTTGACATACTGAATACAATTATCCTTGCGGTTACAGCCATTATAAATTGCCGCTGCCATCTCTTTACAAGTATTATATCCACACGCGGAACAATCCATTGTTTTCTGGTTCTCCGTATGCTTATCCATTGTGTCAAAAATATCATTCAGCTCCGATATATCGGGCTCCCTTACAACCATTCCTTTCGACTTATCACTGTAATGTCTGATGAAATCATTGATATTCAAATCTTTAAACTGCTTATTAAATTTGTCCAGTCTCTGCTTAGGCGTCAGGCTCTTGCTGAAAGCATGTCTTCTGTCGCTCTTCTTACTTGCCGACTTAATCTTCTGCAGTTCATACAGGATATCATCCGTCTTAGTCTTGGCGTCCTCCACTCCCGTGCCATAAATACAGCCCTTCGCACAATTTAACGCATCTACCATGAACGGAAGTTCTTTCTTGCCGAGCACTCTTGTCTTATAGTCTTCCAAGAACTCGTATGCATGTTTCTCTCCTTCAATCTGCCTGACGAAAACTTCCTCGCCACAGAACCAATATACGTTCTCCTTCAGACCGCCCGGCATCGGGTAAATTGATCCTAATCCGTATTCAATCTCATCTTTTACAGCCGGACCTGATACGTTGTGTTTTCTCACGTATTCCATCAAATGGTCAAACGTTACGTTATATGATACATAGCCGCCACAGTTCGGGTCGTCTATCTCATTCTTCTTCGCAATACACGGGCTGATAAACGCCAGCTTATCGGACACTTTCATATATTTCTTAACATAGATTGCTCCGCACATCAACGGAGAATGCACCGGCACCAGACTCGGAATCAACTCCGGAATATACTTCTCAATATATCCAACGATTGCCGGACAAGGCTGGGAAATACCTCCTGTAAAATTATGCTCCGTTATATATTTGATATATCCCCACGTAGTAATATCCGCGCCAAAGCTGACGCTGATAATCCTATTCACCCCGAGTTTCTTAAGTCCTCCGAGCACCGTGCCATATTCTCTCGGATAGTTCGCCAGAAAAGCCGGCGCAAGCAAAAGAGAAATCTTCTCGCCTTTCTTCAGGTCCTCAAAAAAACGTTCCGTATCGTCATGATAACTCCTCGCATCATGTGCACATGCGTCAAAACAAGCGCCGCAGCTTACACAGTGTTCGCCGTCAACAAGAATCTTGTTCTCACCATTTTCAACAACCGCTTTATTCGCGGTGAGGACAGGGCATACTGATATACATTTATTGCAGCCCACGCATTTATCATTGGTATAAACTAATGCATCAAACTTCTGATTTGCCATATGTACCTCCATAGACGAATATGATTTCTTCCCCATGCACAAACTTTCTTGTATATATTACCATATAAATCACAAGAAATAAATATATCTTTTATAAAAATTGTCTATAAAAATACATTCTCTAAATATGTAATTATGCAATTCAACAAGAAATATTATTTTTCAGACAAACCATCTTGGTACCAACACCGAAAACCACTTAAAAAGCCGGGTATATTCATAGAAACTCCCGACCTTTTTCATCTGATATGAAGTTTTGCCGGCTAAATCTGAATCCTCACAAAAATATCATAAATCGCTTTAATCGCCGTCTCGAAATCCGAGTTGGCAACACCGATAATAATGTTCAACTCACTGGAGCCCTGATCGATCATCTTGACGTTGACATTTGCATGCGCCAGCGCTGAAAAAATTCTGCCCGCCGTACCACGGGTGGATTTCATGCCACGACCAACAACGGCTATCAATGCAAGATCCGCTTCGATATCAATACGATCCGGTTCCGCCAGTCTGTGGATACCTGATACGACTTGTTGCTCCTTATGCATAAACTCATCCTGATGTACAAACACCGTCATCGTATCAATACCGGACGGTACATGTTCAAAAGAAATTCCGTTCTCCTCAAACGCCTGCAGTACCTTGCGCCCGAACCCGATTTCGGAATTCATCATATCTTTATCAATGTTCACGGCACAAAAGCCTTTCTTACCGGCAACTCCCGTGATGACATATTTTGATTTCTGACATGTACTCTCCACAATCCATGTACCGTTGTCCTCCGGTGCGTTGGTATTACGGATATTAATGGGAATCCCTTCTCTCCTGACAGGGAAAATAGCATCTTCGTGCAGAACGTTAAAGCCCATATATGACAGTTCTCGAAGTTCCTTGTAAGTAATCGTCTCTATGCCTTCCGGCTTATAGATAATCCGCGGGTCGGCAACCAGAATCCCCGATACATCCGTCCAGTTCTCATACACATTCGCTTTTACCGCTCTCGCAACAATAGATCCTGTGATGTCAGATCCCCCTCTGGAAAATGTCTTAACACGCCCATCGGCATATGCGCCATAGAATCCCGGAATAACGGCAGCCTCCACCCCTTCCAGCCTTGCTTTTAACTTTGCGTTCGTGATTTCCGCATCATATTCGCCATTATCGGCAAAAAGAATGACTTCTGCAGCATCTATGAATTCATATCCGAGATAGTTCGCCATAATAATGCCGTTTAAGAACTCCCCACGCGACGCAGCATAATCAGAACCTGCTTTTTCCTTGAAATTCTTCTCGATCACTTTAAATTCATTTTCTAAGGAAAGCTTCAACTTAAGTCCGTCAATAATCTCCTGATATCTGTCTTTAATCGCCTGAAGATTCTTTGTAAAATCTTTACCTTCTTCTGCCAGCTCATAACAGGCATACAGCATATCCGTCACTTTGGTATCATTAGCGTCCCTTTTACCCGGTGCAGAGGGAACCACAAATTTGCGCTCCTTGTCAGCATGAATAATGTCTCCTACCTTTTTAAACTGCTCGGCGCTCGCTAACGAACTTCCTCCAAATTTCACTACTTTTCTCATAATCTTATCCTCGTAATCCAATCTTCCTCTATTTATTATATTCTCATTTTTCTCCGACTTTTCACGCGCTTAAGATCCTGATGCGGTTAATGCATCCGCCGATTTTCTCAATCTTATCGTTGAATTCTCTCTCAGTCATAACCTGTGTCATAAACGCAAATTCTTTACCGATTCCTACGTTAATCTCAGCCAGCGCTCCGAATGCTTCCATTGCCGCATCTTTCTTATTACTGTCAACTCTGACAAAGAACTTACCTTCATCATTCTCAATATTAACTACCTTTACATCTTCATTTTCCCAGAAACACATGACGGTCTTGCCTTGATGTCTCGCGCAGTCCACAACGTCGGAAACCACTGCGCTGGCGGTAGGCAGCTTGCCCGCACCACGGCCGTAATACATGGAGTCACCCAGCATATTTCCGTGCACATAAATCGCATTAAACACATCGTTCACGCAGTAAAGCGGGTGATCCCTTGAGATCATAAACGGAGCTACCATCGCAAAAAATCCGTTCTCGGTATCTCTGCTCATGGCAAGCAGTTTCACGGATTTGTTCATCTGCTTTGCATACAGAAAATCCGCTGCCGATATCTTAGTGATACCCTCCGTATATATTTCTTCGTATTTTACGTTCTTACCGCACATCAGTGAAGAGAGTATCGCAATCTTACGGCAGGCGTCATAGCCTTCCACATCCGCCTCCGGATTTCTTTCCGCATACCCTTTCTTCTGCGCTTCCTTCAAAACCTCCTCAAAATCCGCGCCCTCTTTGTCCATCTTCGTCAGAATATAGTTGGTTGTTCCGTTCAAAATACCTGTAATGGAATCAATCTTTTCGGCTGTCAACGAATAGTTTAATGGACGGATAATCGGAATGCCGCCTCCTACGCTCGCTTCAAACAGATAATTGCAGTGGTGCTCTCTCGCGATACTGATCAGCTCCGGACCATGGTTTGCGACAAGTTCTTTATTGGAAGTACACACACTCTTACCCGCAAGCAGCGCCCGCTTGGAAAAATCATATGCCGGATTGATGCCGCCCATCGTTTCACAGATAACCGTAACTTCCGGATCATTCAGAATCATCTCGTAATCATGCACAACCTTGTTCTCATATGGGTCGCCGGGAAAATCTCTCAAATCCAAAATATATTTGATATTCAGCTCAGTTGCCGCTCTTTTATTAATGTCTTTCTTATTTGTTTCAATTACTTCCACGACACCGCTTCCTACAGTGCCATATCCTAATACCGCTACATGAATCATAATGCTGTCCTCTCTTTATCCCTTTAATCCTTTGCCAAAATTTTCACATGATGGACACCCGGCTTTGTCTCCATCGCCTCAATCATTTCGGAGACGTCGCTTGTCGTCGGCAGAACCTGCACGCTCAGGCTTAAAGACGCCACTCCGCTGATCGGAATACTCTGGTGAATCGTCAGTATATTAGCCCCGCAGTCCGCCACGATTTTGAGCACGTCTGACAAGAGTCCGGTCTCATCGTCCATCTGAAAAGTAAGTGTGATGGTTGTTCCCTGTGCATTGTCATGAAAAGGAAAAATGTCGTCCTTGTATTTATAAAAAGAACTGCGGCTGATTCCAACCTCATCCACCGCTTCCTGAACAGACAAAGCTTTACCTGATTCCACCAGTCTCTTGGCTTCCACAACCTTCAACAAGACTTCCGGAACGGCTTTTTGTTTTACGACATAATAGCCGGTCGTCTCCTTCATACTGTACTCACGCCTCTCTGTCTTTGCATCAAAGACACATGTTTGCCACCGAGGGATATTCTAGCACAACTACACAATTATGGCAAGCTAAAATTGTGAATTATTATGAAATTGCTTTTAGAATATATTCATTTACAGGAAAATATCAGACTTACGCAGAAGAGAGCGTGGTATTTGACCGTAAATATACCGTTCAATACCACACTCTCACCCATATCCAAATCACACACTCTATACT
>VSOA01000221.1 GCA_009774585.1 Lachnospiraceae bacterium | reverse complement strand
AACTTCTTTTCCTGCATGATATTCTGTTGTCAATTTTCGGTTGGAATCTCATTCATTGAGATTCCGAGAAGTTATAATATGAGTTTCTATCAGTCCCACCTTCTAGTTTCCCAATAACTGACATTGTCAATATATCACAAGAGAAACTGGATAATCTTGCTTTATTCTGTATATTTTTTAGTCCGCGCCTGTCCTCTCACACATATAAAACAGGACAAAATTGCGATTGCAAATTTGTCCTGCACAAAAAAATCCTATCATTTTATTTCGTCTGCACATATTAAGGCATTTCGCCCGGCACATTCAAGTAAACATCTTCCTTCAAATGAAACCCGCTGTTAATAATCACGTCATTAATATTCTCCTTCGTCACACTGACGGGATCCAATCCCACATAGGGAACCAAGAAGCTTCCGTTATCCAGCATCGTGACATCATCCCCCTTTATTTCCTCGTCCTGCGCTAATATAACCGCACATTCCGCCGCTCTCTGTGCCAGCCGTTCTACCGGCTTGTAAACAGTCATCAACTGCGTTCCCTCCACGATTCTCTGGCATGCCTCCAAATCGGCGTCCTGCCCTACTACCATTATTTTGCCTGCCAGCTGTTTCTCGGCAAGCGCCGGTACAACTCTGCTGGCAATATCGTCATTGCCACACATGATTGCATCAGCCTTAATTACCACATCCATATGTTCATAGACATACTCTGCCGCCAGTTCTGCAAGCCATCCGTCCGCATGAAAAGAATCAAGAATCGTAACTTTGTTCTCCTGCATAGTTCTCTTGAACTTGCCCTCGACAAGTGAGATATTGTTATCCGTCGGCGACCCTCCCAACATCAAGACCGAGCCTCCAGCGAGTCCGTTATCAATCAGCGCATCCGCCATCAGCCCTCCTACCTTCGCATTATCAAAAGATATGTACAGGTCTATATCACAGTCTTTAATCAAACGGTCATACGCAATCACTTTGATTCCTTTTTCTTTCGCCTTATTCACATACCCGGATAGACCGTCAGAGTCAACACATATGATGACAATGACATCCATTCCTTTCTCTATGAAATAATCAATCTGCTTCTTCTGCTCCGCCAGATCTCCATTTGCATTCTGAACGTTGACTTCCGCTCCCAGTTCTTTGGCTGTCGACACGAACACATCCCGGTCTCTCTGCCATCTTTCTATGACAAAAGAATCGAAACTCATACCGATCTGTATCTTTTCCTCTTCCTGCGGCTGCGCCTCATCCTCTTTCTGTTCAACGCCCGCGCAGGCCGTCAGAATCATCCCAAAGCATATAATAAGCGCCAGTCTTTTTGCATATATCATCTTTATATTTTTCATCATCTTGCTTATCTCTCTAAACATTCTTGTACTCCGTCGGCGTGACGCCCACATTCTTCTTAAAAGAACGGCTGAAATAATTGGGATCTGAATAGCCGCACATCGAACAGATTTCCTTCATGGAGTATTCTGTCGTGCTGAGAAGTTCCTTCGCTTTCTCCATGCGGATACCCGTCAGATATTCGATAAAATTCTGTCCCGTCCCTTCCTTGAAAATCTTGCTGAAATAATACGGGCTGATATTCGCTACCCTCGACACCTCATCCAAAGAAATATCTTTATTGAAATTATTCCGGATATATTCTTTAGACATCTCGATAATACTATTCGATTTTTCTTCCCTCTTGCCCAAACTATTCCGGCTTGCATCTGCAATTTTTTCTTGAAACCATGTCTTCAATATATCCAGTTCGTCAGTTTTCATAAGTGTCGGAAGATAGTCTTGTCTGGAACCGAATTGATAAGTCATACCTCCCTTATCATAGGCAATATGCTCCGCCCATAAGACAAATTCCAACACTTTAAGGCGTATCTCCATTAGGTTGTGCGGATTGCTGTCGCCCATCCAGTCAAAAAAGCTCCCAGCCGTTGTCCGCGCATGATTCACTTCCCCTTTCTCCACCTCTTCAAACAGACGTTTCTCAAGATGAACCGGATAATCCCCCGCATAGTCACAGCCAATCGGAAGATCGTCCGCATGAGCAACGCTCCCCGTTGTAATGGATAATGCATTCAACGCTTCGTTGTAAGACACTGCCATCTCCCGTAGTTCTCCAACTCTGCCGATACCAATCCGAAAATTAATATTCGTCTTTTTACGCATATGCCTGACAAGTTCTCTCGTCCTGTCTATCAAATCTATTCTTTCATTATAGTCCATCCTCTCTCTTTCATACGGTACTAAAACTGCCAGCTTATTTGCCATAACCGTTCCAACAATACAATCAAAGTACTCTTTCAAGCACTCACGCACTTCCTGATAATGCTGCTGCATCTTGACACTGCTGCCGACAGCGTTGGTCATATGACTGCCCACCTGTCCGTCTCCACATACGACAGATACCATGTATGCATGACTCGCGCTAAGTCCGAGCATCGTCTTATAATTGTCTATATCCTCTGCAAAATTTTCCTGTAATAAAATATCATAAATCAATCCGCTCTCAATGATTGGAACAACAGTCTCCAGTTTCTCCTTAACAATGAGATCATTGCTTCGCTTTTCACGCTCTCTGTCTACCATCCCCATCCCCTTTTGCAGGACGGAAATGATTTTGGTACGTTCCATCGGTTTCGTGATATATTCAATGACACCCAGCTTAATCGCTTCTTTGGCATAGTCAAATTTGTCGTAAGCAGACATCACAACAAAGATAACGCTGCTATTATTCTTGCGGATTTCCTTCATCGCCTCAATCCCGTTGATTCCCGGCATCTGGATATCCATAATGGCAATATCCGGTCTGAATTTTTCGGCAAGTTCTATCACGTTTCTACCCGTCTTGGCATACTCTACAATACAACTATCTCCAAATTCTTTCTTAATAATAAATTCTAACGAATCAATGACGATTCCCTCATCGTCCGCCAGCATAATCTTATACATCTTCTTCCTCCCGCTCTTTCATCGGCAGATAAATGATAACCTCTGTCCCCTGATTTTCTCCTTCGCTAACGATAGACATGACGTCTTCGTATTCCGTAAAAAGCTTTAACCGCGCTATCACATTATCCATACCAATTCCGTTAGAACCTTCGGCAAGTTCTTCTTCTCTGTATGTACCGGTCAGCACTTTGTCAATTGCTTCCGCTCCCATTCCAATACCGTTATCACACACACTAATGCATACCGTATCGTCAATTCCGTAAACATTCAACCATATTCTGCCTTTACCTGCCATCTCACGAATACCGTGATTGACGCAATTTTCTACGACAGGCTGTAAAATCATGCTCGGCATTTCCACTTGTAAAAGAGACTTGTCTATTTTCTTTTCGTAATGAATATCTCCCGAAAAACGAACATTCAAAATGTAAATATAATTATCCACCAGTTCAATCTCTTCACCGACCGTGACAGTCTCTTCGCCCTTCTTCACATTGTAGCGGAAAAATTCCGCCATATTCTGTACATAACGATAAGTTCTGTCAGCCCCCTCCAGCATAGCAAGCTGTGCCCCCGCATTTAAAGTGTTAAAAAGGAAATGAGGGTTAATCTGCGCCTGAAGATATTTTAGCTGAGCATCTTTTAAGTGCGCTTCCATCAACAGTTCCTTTTCTTTCATAACGCGTTCCACTTCCATGCTGTGACGGATTCGCTCTATGTACTCTCTGATACTGATTACCATCTGATTAAAAGCTCTTCCCACAACACCGATTTCGTCCCGCGTCTGCACGTCCAGAAATTCCACCTCAAAATTACCTTTTGCCACCTCGTCGGCAGACTTTGCCAGCGTCTTAAGCGGGCTGATGATCGTGCCGACCAGTTTCGTAATAATACATACATTGGTGATAATGACCGCCACAATCACGGCAATACCTACCGTCTCAAAAAGTTGAAACGCCTGTGACAGTTCCGTATAATTTTCCGAATTATTCTTAAACTGCTGATTGTTCAAACTATAAATATAAGTACTGATGTAATCGTACATCTGCGAAGCACTCTCATACCTCGCACGGTATTTCTCCACATTACGTCCTCTTTTGGCGTCAATCGTCTGATCGACGATTTCCAGATACTGCCCTGACATATGCTTGATGTTTCTTTTCATGCGGTCAAAAGAGACCCCGCTTATTTCATCATCCAGATTTTCTACCAACTGCATATAATCCTGTGAATTTCTGTAATATTCTTCCAACGAATCACTTGTCTTGGCGTTCAGATAATCCGTCATACTGTTCTGTACAGCGTCTAATGACTCAGTCAGTTCATTTAAGTTCAGATTATCCCGATAGACCAGTTCCATCTCTCCCGACATACGATTGATGCCGAGAATCAAAAGAACATTGACAAGACATACAAACAGATTCGTCATAATATATATGCTGCTGATTTTACCTTGCAGTGACATGTCGGAAAGCGCTTTTAATCTCTTATTCAAGTTCCGCACCTCCGTCCAGATATTCAGCAATATTATCTTTATTAATCAATTCGATATCCGCAATAAAATACTGGCTCGTATTACCGAATGTGTGAAATTCTGTCAGAGCTTCCACGCAGTATTTGCCCATCTGTGCCGCATCGATCTTTGCCGTCGCATAAATTACATTTCTGTCAATGGCTTTAAGAATCGTATCGGAATCATAATATCCGAGAATATTGACTTGTCCCACTTTATTGTAATCCACCACCGCCTGATAGACACAAGTGGTATTCAGCTCGTTGAGGCACACAATGATATCGGGGATATCCTTCTCCATGAAGATGTCACGTATGGACTCTTCGACAGAAAAAGTGTTGGTATCATCTATTGTGACAAGCGATAACTCAATCTCCACATTTTCCTGTTTTTCATTTTCGATCGTTTCCTGAATACCGGAGCAGAGTATATTCTGTCCTGAATCCTGTGTATGCGTGCTCAGAAGAACCGTTACCCTGACCGGATAATGTATCATCTCCTCGGTCCACATCAATCTCACACCATTCTCATCATAGAGTGGCGTCACCTGAACCTGTGCTCTGGGAAGCTGCTTCTTTCTCATGATTTCAAGCACCTGTCTCCCGTATTCCCTGCCCAAATCATAACTTCCAATTCCCACGAATGTACACCGATTACTCTGCGTATTGTCTCCGTACAATGTCACCACCGGAATCTCTTCCGACACTGCTTCATTGATGAGTTCTGTCATCTCGTCACTTTCATCCGCAGCGACAATAATTCCGTCTACTTCTGACGCAATGGCAATCCGCATCATATCCTCTTTAGAATAATCGGTGCCAAAAGTGTCATTTAATAAGTCAACATAACTGTTTTGCACAATTCCTTCTTCGTAGGCGCCCTCGTACACGGACTTCCAGAAAGATGCGCTGCTGTTCTCCGCAATCATAATATAATACTTGTCATAACGATTCGGATCGGATTTCTGCGTATACCGCTCCACATACATCGTAAAAGCAAAAACGCCCATGATTGTCGTGATACTCAGTAAAAGTATCGTTATACTCAGATAAAAAGTATATTTTTTCGGCTTTCTTATATCATTATTCATCCCACATTTCCTACTATTCGCTACAGTACCATCACCAAAGTTCCCATTCCAATCAAAACGCATCCTGCCAGTGATTTTGCCGTAAACTCTTCATGTAAAAAAACAAATGCCAGAACCAAAGTAATCACCACACTCAGCTTATCAACAGGTACTACCTTAGAGGCATCCCCTATCTGTAATGCCCGATAATAGCAAAGCCACGAAGCGCCTGTCGCCAAACCAGAAAGGACCAGAAATATCCAGCTTTTCCTGCTAATCTGCGAGATGCCGCTCTGGGCATTGGTCAAAAAAACCATTCCCCACGCCATAAGTACCACAACAATCGTCCTGATTGCCGTCGCCAGATTGGAATTAACTCCGTCAATTCCTACCTTAGCCAGAATAGAAGTAAGCGCCGCAAAGACTGCGGACAACAGCGCAAATACAAACCACATATACCATGACCTCCGCACACGTCATAATCAATCGGAAAATCCCTTATCCCATCTTCACCTTCAAAGTTTGATAACCTTGTTCAAGCACGTCGAGCCGGATTTTCATTTTCTCGACCCCTTCCACATCTTTTAAAATCATAATACGGTCTACTTTGTCATTTAGAAACCCGATATCCCGTTTCAACAATTTGTTGACCGTTTCCATCTCTGTTCTCACCGCCTGAATCTCCATGTTAATATTGTCTTCTAACATGTCGATTCTGCCGTGCAGTGTTTTCTGTCCGGCTTCTAATGCATCGATTTTGCCGTGCAGCGTTTTCTGTCCGGCTTCTAATGCATCGATTTTACCGTGCAACGTTAACTGGCCGATTTCAAATACATCGATGTTACCTTGCAAAATAACCAAACAACATACACAGACATCGCTGTGGCGT
>VSOA01000022.1 GCA_009774585.1 Lachnospiraceae bacterium | reverse complement strand
CTGAGGCAGAGACCGAATCAGCACCTGCTGCCGACGAGGCTTCCGATGCGGCAGCTAAAGAAGGCACAGCACTTAAGATTGCTATCGTCAGCAGTCCTTCCGGCGTAGACGACGGTTCTTTTAATGAAGACAACTACAACGGCATCCTGACATTTATCGAGAGTCATCCCGACTGTACCGTAACACCGGTTCAGGAGACAACAGGCGATGTAACGGCAGCCGTACAGGCAGTCGCTGACGTTGTGGCAGACTATGACGTTATCGTCTGCTGTGGTTTCCAGTTCGCAGGCATCTCCACGATCGCTGAAGAAAATCCGGATGTGAAATTTATCCTTGTAGACTCTTTCCCTTCCGATGCAGAAGGCAACGAAGTAACGGTGGACAACATCTATGCTATGCAGTTTGCAGAGCAGGAGTCCGGTTTCTTCGCAGGTATGGCGGCCGCTTTTGAAACAACGAGCAACAAAGTAGCTGTTGTCAACGGTATCGCATATCCTTCCAATGTAAACTACCAGTACGGTTTCGAATGCGGCGTGAAATATGTCAATGAGACCGAAGGCAAGAACGTCGAGCTGGTTGAACTCGCTTCCTATGCGGGTACGGACGTAACCGGCGCAAACGTAGGCGGTAACTACATCGGTTCTTTTGCAGACGAGGCAACCGGTAAAGTCGTAGGTAACGCACTGATCGCTGAAGGCGTTGACATTATCTTCGTAGCGGCAGGCGCTTCCGGCAACGGTGTTCTGACAGCAGTCAAAGAGGCTTCAGGCGTACAGTTCATCGGTTGTGACGTAGACCAGTATGACGATGGCGCAAACGGCGATTCCAACGTAGTACTTACTTCCGCGTTAAAAGTAATGCACCTGAATGTAGAGCGTGCGTTAAACGCAGTCGTAGACGGCACTTTCAAGGGCGCCAATGTAACACTGCAGGCTGACACGGATTCCACAGGTTATGTAAGTGCAGACGGCCGATGCCAGTTGTCCGCAGACACGATCTCCAAGATTGACGCTGCTTACGCATTGGTAAAATCCGGCTCTATCGTTCCTGCCGCTAATTTCAACGGCGTAACACCGGACGATTTCGCATGGTAAAAAATAAGTAACATCTGCACAGACATAAAATTCTCCGTCGACCCGCTTTCGCTCCTTTCACAGCGCAACAGACACTAAGCTCGACGAGTTGCTTCGCAACTCACGACCTCGCTAAGTGCTGGCGCTGTTCTAGGGTCTCCTTGAGTATTTCATTTCTGTCCAGACTGGTTATTTGCATATATCAGGCTGCAAGGGAAATTTCCCTTGCAGCCTTTTTTATTTTGCCGTATTCTATAAATATAGAGTTACATACTATTCATTAATCATTCAAAGCCCAGCTTGGAGGAACGATAATATCTTAAGGCGCCCATGGGAGAGCGTCGGCACTTAGCGAAGTTTTTCATGAGCTTAGTACTGCTACGCTTGAGGCTGAGCGAAAGCGAGGCGATATAGATATTATCTTTCCTCTAAGCGGACGTTCATATATAATTGTACTAACAACAACTCTATATTTATACAACACTCTTTCAGCAAAGCGAGGTCAACGCATGTCAGATTACATTATTGAAATGAATCATATCACGAAGCGTTTCCCCGGCATCGTGGCAAATGACGACGTATCTATTCAAGTAAAAAAAGGCGAAATCTATGCGCTTCTCGGCGAAAACGGCGCTGGTAAGTCCACTCTGATGAGTATGCTTTTCGGAATGTATGAGCCGGATGAGGGCGAAATCATCATTCGTGGAGAGAAAGTCAAGATTCAATCCCCAAACCATGCAACCAAACTGAATATAGGTATGGTACACCAGCACTTCAAACTGGTAAGTAATTATACAATTGCCGAAAATATCATTATGGGGATGGAACCCGTCAAAAAAACATTGGGGCTTTTTAAAACCGTGGATTTAAAGAAGGCGAATAAGGACATCCTTGCCTTATCACGTAAATTCGGTCTGGAGGTAGACCCAGTCAAAGTGATCGATCAGGTAAACGTCTCCATGCAGCAGCGCGTGGAGATTCTCAAAATGCTCTACCGCGAAGCGGAAATCCTGATTTTTGATGAACCGACTGCCGTGCTTACTCCGCAGGAAATCGAATTTTTGTTAGAGATTATCAGAAGTCTTCGGGACGACGGCAAGACCATCATCCTGATAACGCATAAATTAGAAGAAATCAAGAAAATTGCCGACCGCTGCGCAATCCTCTGCCGCGGTAAGCTGATTGACGTACTGGATGTTGCCGCCACGGATACCAAGACGATGGCTAATCTGATGGTGGGACGTGAAGTCAGTTTCACCGTGGACAAGCCTGCACCAAAATACGGCAAGGAAGTGCTGCGGGTAGAACATCTGACCGTACGCAATGAAGATAAATACGAAGTCGTAAAGGATGTTTCCTTTTCCGTCAGAGAAGGAGAAATCTTTGTCATTGCCGGCGTCTCCGGCAACGGGCAGATTGAACTTGCAGACGCCATTGCAGGACTTATAAAACCTTCCGGTGGTAAAGTTACGCTGGACGGCTCTGATATCACTTCCTACTCTATCAGAAAACGTAATCTGGCAGGGATATCCTATATCCCGGAAGACCGTCACAATGTAGGTCTGGTGATGGATTTTACCCTTGCAGACAATCTGGCGCTCAAGAATTATTTTGAAGAACCTTTTTCCCATAAAGGCGTCATCCGCAACGAGGAATTTACATCATACGGCGACAAACTGATTGACAAATTCGATATCAGAAGCAGTCAGGGTAACGACACGATTGTCCGTTCCATGAGCGGCGGCAACCAACAGAAAGCCATTATTGCCAGAGAGATTGAACTTGGTTCTTCCCTGACTATTTTCGTTCAGCCCACCCGCGGATTGGATATCGGCGCCATTGAAAACATTCATAAACAGATTATAGGTGAACGAAGCAAAGGCAAAGCAATCCTCTTAATTTCACTGGAACTGGATGAAGTCATGAATCTGGCTGATACCATTGGCGTCATCTACAACGGCGAAATCCAGAAAATTGCCGATGCCAGAGAACTTACACCAACCGAAGTCGGCGAATTTATGATGGGAGTAGGAGGGCGACATGAAAAAGAATAGAAACGGCATCATACATAAACTGATTTTACAGACAATCGGGCACGAGAAACGCCAGCCGTACATGATTCCGATTTTTACGATCGTGCTCAGTCTGATTTTCGGTGCGATTATCATCGCGCTGCTCGGCAGCAATCCGTTCAAGGCGTACTATAATCTCCTGCAAGGTTCGGGGCTTGCCCCCAAGGCCTCCTACGCAGGACACAAGGGCATTATCACGGATTTTACCAGCTTCTTGAACGCGCTGACCCCAATGCTGTTTGCCGCGCTGGCCGTGCTGATTGCCCTGAAAGCCGGGCTTTTCAATATCGGCGTGTCGGGACAGATGTTAGCCGCCGGTTTTACCGCTACTATCTTAATCGGATATTCCGGCCTTCCTGCGGTAGCTGCCAAACCGCTTGTGGTGTTCATCGGTTTTATTATCGGCGCGTTAGCCGGCGCTCTGGTCGGCTTCTTAAAACACCGCTTCAACATTAACGAAGTCGTGTCCACGATTATGTTTAACTATATTTTTCAATATATTGTCAGTTTCCTGATCAACACTTTCTATGTAGATCCCGTATCACGGCAGTCCAAGAATGTAGGCGCATCGGGCAGGCTGACGCTGGTAGATGTGGTCGTCGGGGATTACAAAATGGATATCCCGCTGGGAATACTCTTAGCCGCCGTAGGAATCGCAGTGACCGCTTTTCTCATGAATAAAACAATCTTGGGCTTTGAGATTAAAGCCGTGGGAAGCAGTATTCGTGCGGCGGAATATGCCGGAATCCGGGTCGGTCGCACAAGAGTGCTCGCCATGATGCTCTCCGGCGGATTTGCAGGACTGGCAGGCGTCACCTACTATATGGGATACTTCGCTTCCATCCAACCCAAAGTGCTTGTCAGCACGGGGTACGATGCCATTGCGGTGGCGCTTCTGGGTAACAGTTCCCCCATCGGCATCATCTTCTCTTCCTTTCTGATCACAGTCATCTCGAAGGGAAGCACTTATATGAATTCTGCCTCCGGCGTGCAGGCCGAGATAGCCTCCGCCATAACGGGCATTATATTGTTATTCAGCGCATGCGGCGCTTACGTGAAATACAAAGCAGGCAGATGGAAGGAGGACAACTAAATGAATACGATTATCATCGACGGTTTATCCTTCGCGCTTCCATTATTTATTATGGCAATCGGTGGCATCTACTGCGAGCGCAGCGGCATCACTAACCTTGCCATCGAAGGATTGCAGGGCTTCGGCGCATTCTGCGGCGCACTCTTTGCAGTCTGTGTCGCACAATATTTTGCAGGCAACTCGCCGGTTCCCTTCTATCTGGCGATGCTGTTCGCCTTCCTCGGCGGTATGCTCTTCTCCCTGCTGCATGCCATGCTGTGTATTAAATTCAAGGCAAATCAGGTCATCAGCGGTGTAGTAATTAATATCCTTGCCATGGCGCTCACAGAGTTTATGACTAAGCAGATTAACGCCAGCATCTTCGGCGCTGCCTCCAATAAATTTGTGCTTGGCGTGTCCGCCCGCATCACGGTGCCGGTGTTGTCACAGATTCCCGTATTGGGCGCGGTATTCACGAATCTGTATCCGTTTGAGATTGTCATTGCAGCGATTGCCGTTGCAGCATGGTATGTGCTGTACAAGACAAGGTTCGGCTTACATCTGCGTGCCTGCGGCGATAATCCTCACGCAGTAGACGCCGCCGGTATTGAAGTGAGCCGCGTGCGGCTGATTGCCGTCATGGCGTCCGGCGCGTTGTCCGGACTGGGCGGTATCTGTTTCGCCTACTCGATTTCAGCAAACTTTTCATCAAATATCTATTCCGGCTACGGTTATCTCGCTATCGCCGCACTAATCTTCGGTAACTGGAAGATTCTTCCTACCCTTGGCGCGTGCCTGCTGTTCGGCTTCGCCCGTTCCGGCGGCTATGAACTCGTCAAAGTCTTGGAGATGCCCAGCAGTTATCAGGACTTGGTAATGGTACTGCCCTATGTGCTTACGCTGCTCATGTTGATTTTCTTTAGCAAGAAAAATCATTCTCCTAAAGCGCTTGGAGAGATTTATGATAAGGGAGCACGTTAATAAAATGAGCAAGCTCGTTTGCGAGATTCGCTCCGCGAACCCGAAAAGACGGAGGAAAATACATGCATAGAAGTTCTCGTTATATTGCGGCGGCATCGCTGCTTGCTATATTCGCCATATTTTTGATTTATAACTTCCAAGTTTCAGGAGAATATCCGCAGAAAATGCAAGCCGCCGCACAACTATGTAAAGTCCGGTCCGGTCCCGGATACGAGTTTGATGTTGTCGCCACGTTATCGCAGGATGAAGTGGTCATCGTATTGGGAATGGTGGAAACTGAAGAACATCTGACCTGGTATCGGATCGACCAGAAAACATTGCGCCACAGTGTTTCATCCAAAGAATATTATGTCCGTTCGGATTTGCTTACTTTATATGGCGACACGCAAAAATAGCAAATTCCATAACCTGATCAGATATGGAACACCTTTTGCAGCTGCTTCATCGTCCCCAGCACGAGCATTGTCTGGCTGGCAGTGATCGCCGTTTCCGGCGCAATCGCCAGATTTAAAATACCGTCCTCCTTCACTGCCAGAATATTAAGACTGTATTTCTTGCGGACGTCCAGTTCACCAACCGTCTTACCAATCCATTCCCCCGGCACATGAACCTCAAAAATTGCATGCTCGTCATCCAACTCGATATAGTCTAGAATATGGTCTGCACTGTAACGTATCGCCGTCCATTCCGCAAGCTGCCTCTCCGGGTATACAATCTCATCCGCCCCATTTTTTAATAAAAACTTAGCATGTACGTCGCTTGCCGCCCTCGATACGACCAAGCCAGCACCTAATTCCTTTAGCAACGATGTCGTCTCTAATGAGCTCTGGAAATTATCTCCAATCGCCACAATACAGAAATCGAAATTGCGGATTCCGAGCGCCATTAGGAAATCCGGATTCGTACTGTCTCCAATCTGCGCATTGGTGACAAAAGGCAGAATGGCATCCACCCGCTCTTCCTTCCGGTCAATTGCCATCACCTGATGGTTCATCTCATACAATTTCTCCGCAACGCGTCTGCCAAAACGTCCTAACCCCACTAATAAAACTGATTTCATAACTTTCTTTCCTCCTATTATCCTTAATCTTTCTTGTCAGAACCACACATATGCAGAGAATGCCCGTATCTCAGGGCATTCCCTCATACGAGAAAGGTTCGCGCTGCAAACCGTAGAAGTCTTGGCGTTTCGCCCACTGGCGGAACGCCTTTAGAACTTCTTCTCGTATTGTTATCCAACCATAATCTTCTCTTGCGGGAACTCGGAAACATAAGAATGCTTCCTTGCCAGCGCCGCATACACAATCGTCATACCACCCACGCGTCCGAGGAACATCAATATAATCAATACCGCTTTGGACGCCGCGCAAAGCTCCGGCGTAATTCCCAAGGTAATTCCTACTGTTCCTATTGCCGACGCCGCCTCGAAAAGCGCCTGTATAATAGGTATATGCTCCATACTGCCTATAAAAATTCCTCCCGCAAGGAACAGACTCAAATATAAAATCAATACCGTCGCCGCATAATGCGCCGTATCATTCGGAATTCTCCTGCCGAAGATATGGGCGTTTGGTCTGCGCTTAAACACCGCAATTGCAGTTGCATACAGCACGGCAAAAGTGGTCACTTTCATACCTCCTGCCGTGGAACCGGGAGAACCGCCGATCAACATCAGTATCACCATAATCATCTGCCCCGACTCCGTAAGTTTTGTCAAATCAACCGTGTTATATCCTGCCGTACGGGTTGTCACTGACTGAAACAACGCCGCCAGCACCTTTTCACCCGTACTCATACCCTCCCAAATAGGCGAGCCAAACTCACTAAAATAGAAGTACACTGCCGGAAATAAAAGCAGAATACATGTGACGGAAAGCACTACTTTGCTCTGCATACGGTAGCGCCGCAGGTGTATGCCGTTACGCTTAATATCATCCCATGTCAGAAAACCGATGCCGCCCACCACGATTAACAACATTACCACCACATTCACCAGCACATTTCCGGTGTAAGAAGTCAGCGATGAATATTGCTCTTTAACGCCCATTAAATCAAATCCGGCATTACAAAAAGAAGATATCGAATGGAAAACGGCATACCAGATTCCTTTGCCGACGCCAAACTCCGGAATCATAACCGGGAGAAATGCGATAGCTCCCAACAATTCAATCATTGCCACCATTTTCAAGATAAATCCTGTCATCCGTACGATGCCGCCCATCTGCGGCATCGCAATCGCTTCCTGCATCGTGCTCCTCTGCATCAGTCCGATTTTTCTCCCTGACAGCCTAGTGATAAACACCGCTATCGTAATCACGCCAAGTCCGCCAATCTGAATCAAACACAGAATTACCGCATGTCCGAAAGCCGACCAGTATGTCGCCGTGTCATTCGTGACAAGTCCCGTCACGCAGACAGCTGAAGTCGCCGTAAACAACGCATCCAAAAAGGGTGCTCCTCCTGCACCCGCCTTGGACCACGGAAGCATCAGCAATATAGTTCCTACGGCAATCACACCTAAAAACCCTAACATAATAATTTGTGAGGAAGATAATTTTTTGTTTTTTTTAATCTTCATTCTGCTATCCCTGCCTATCCATATTACCTTATAATCAACCTATTTGCTCCGAACTGATATAGCCTTGCCTCTGCCATATGCCTTATTACTATATTGCAGGCTCTACAGATGGATTTCTTCCCCCAGCTTAAAGGAATACAATATCCGCTCCGTATCCCGGTATCCCGAAGACTGCTCTAATGCCTCTGCATAATAGTCAAGCTGCATCTTGTAGCGCTTCACAAGCTCCTCCGCCGTCTCCACTGCGTCCGTCTTATAATCCAGAAGAACATATTTCCCGTTCTCTTCAAAGAAAACGTCGATGATTCCCTGAATCAAAATCGTCTCTTCCTCCGGGAAATCACTGCTCAACCGATTTGCCGGAAGCCCCATCACAAAGGGCTGCTCCTTATACAGCCTTCCGGCCCTCGCCGCTTCCCCCATACGGAGCGCCGTATCTGTCATCAGAAATTGTGTAATCTTAGACTTTGACACCACGGTATCATATTCTTCCGTAAGTCTTCCGTCACTTCTCATCTCCTGAATCTGGCTCTGGAGCATCTTGAATGCCTCTGCTTTATCAGAGTTGACTTCTTTAGTTAATTTTGTGAAATCAAACAATTCCATTACTTTATGAAATGCACTTCCCCTCGTGGAACCGCTGACATGCTCGTCTTTTTCCAAAAAACCGGGCAGATAGGGCACCACGGGTTCCTCCTCATACATTTTAAAAGAAAAATCGTTGTCTTCATGCATTCCGGCCATTTTCAGCTCTGAAACCGTTGTCTTCGTATAGAGATTTCTCAGATTCTCATGCGGATACTGATAATTAAAGCTTTCTGACATATATGTCATAAGCTTGTCATCTGCATCTTTTGCCGCATCGGATAGCAGAAGGCGGCGTTTTGCATCTTCCATGCGCACAGTTTCCACCAGTTTCTCCTCCACGGTATCTTCCCATCCGGAAAGGACAACGCAGATATTCATTCCCTGTTCCTCACCGTCCCCCGCTTCCAGACCGCATTCTCTATATAATTCATCCATACACCGATTTCTGGCAAGCGCATACAGCAGCAAATCCAAGAAACTGCCGCTGCCAAGAATCACATCGTAAGGAAGAAGCGTCTCCTTCTTCTGTCGCAGCGGCATAAGAGACGTCATCGTCTTATTCACATCCTTCACGGCGCCGGTCAGAATCAGTTTCTCTTTGGCTCTGGTCATCGCCACATACAGGATACGCATCTCTTCCGCCAGATTATCCGCCTTTATCTTCTCGGCAATCACATTTCTGCGTAAATCCTTTCCTCTGACACGCATTGCCGGATTCACGTAATCTATGCCGATTCCCGCATCTATGTCGAGTACCAGCGGTCCGTTTGCATCTCTGGTTTGAAAACCTTTGGCAAGTCCCGATACAAAGCAGACCGGGAATTCCAGTCCTTTACTCTTATGGATACTCATGATACGCACGACGTCGGCATTTTCATCCATAAGCCCTGCTTCCCCGTAATCCACTTCATACTTCTCTAACTGCTCCATATATCTCAGAAAATGATTCAGTCCGAAATAACTTGTTTTCTCGTAATCAGCCGCCTTGACAAGCAGCATCTCCACATTGGCGCGGCGTTTATTCCCCTCAGGTTTGACTGCCACGTAATCCGAATAGCCGGACTCCCGCAGAATGACCTGCAACAGTTCCTGTACGGAAAGATATGCGGACAACTCACGGTAACGGTTGACGGTTTCAAGAAAATTCCGTATCTTTTCTGCCAGTCCGGCCATGCTTTCCGTTAGTTCTTCCTTTGGTACCGCTTCTTTCCCATCCGCTTCTGTCCCATCCGCTTTCATTTCTTCACTTGTCTCGGCATTCTCTTGACTTTGACCATTTTCCCCATGGAGCGCATACATCTCCAATGCGTCAAACAGATACTTTTTCTTTGGATAAGCCGCCCGAATACGGGCAATCTCCTCCTCGCTGAATCCCCCCAAATAAGAATGCATCACGCCGTACAGCGGAATGTCCTGTAACGGATTATCAAGAACCCTCAGAAAATGAAGAAGTTCCTGCACCTCGCTCGCCGCGAAATATCCGGTACGTGAAGTCATATGCACCGGAATCCCTTCCTCTTCCAATACCCGTTTGAACACCTCATCCCATCCGGAAACCGTTCGCAGCAGAATCACAATATCGCTGTAGGCAAGCTTCCGGAACGCTCCGCTTTCCCTATCCGTCACCTGAAACGTACGCATCAGTTCTTTGATCTTGAGCGCAACGCCGTAAGCCTCCTGCTCTTTATTTGAAACGTCCTCGGGTTTTTCACCCGTCTGATAGAGCAGCAGCTCCGTATCATTCGGATTGTCTGTCTGATCAACACTCACAGCTGCCGCCCGCTCATCGGATTCTCCTTCTACACCGCTCATCGCCCTCACCGGGTATACCGCTCCCTCATGAAGCGCAGCCAGATCGTCATAGACAATACCGCCTACATCCTTGCCCATAATCTGTTCAAAGACCTTATTCGTGCTGTTCAGCACTTCTTTGCGGCTCCGGAAGTTCTGATGCAGATCGATTTTCTCAGCTGTGATTTCAATATTGTCATGCACCGCATCCGCGTACGCTTCATATTTTTCCAAGAATAACTCCGGTCTTGCCAGCCGGAATTTGTAGATGCTCTGTTTCACATCGCCTACCATGAAACGATTATATCTTCCCTCATCCTCGCCCGAAATACATGACAGAATATATTCCTGCACCAAGTTGCTGTCCTGATATTCGTCTATGAGTATCTCATGAAAATAACTACGATATTCAAGCGCCGTCTCCGTCGGCACACATCTGCCGTCTTCCTCAGCTTTGACCAAAATAGACAATGCAAAATGTTCTATATCGTCAAAATCCAGAATATTTTTATCCCTTTTCATGGCGTCAAAAGTCTGCTTAAACGAAAGCGTTAAATCCACCAGCGCCTCTACGGCAGTGCAACAGGCTTTCATCTGCTCAAGTATCTGTTCTTTCGTCCGAAAGAAGTATTTCTTCTGTAACTCTCCAAGCTGTTCTTTTACCTGCGTGCGAAGATTCTTCGCCATCTCCCGCTTGACAGACGAAACTGTCTCGTCCTTTTTGGACGGGAGTCTGTCGAAGCGCAGTACGTCAAAGGCTGTATGGAGACTGTCATAGTCTTCGCAGCGCTGAATCAGGCTCTCTGCCATTTCCAGCTCACGTTCCAGCAATTCCCCGTACATATACGGACCGTCCGGCTCGCTGCTCAGCCGGACCGCCTCCGATAATTTGTCGATACACCCCTGCAAAACCAGCCTTGTCCGCCGCATCATGTCCGCCACCCAAGGAAGCGCCCCGAAATCCGCAGATGTACGATAGTCCCGCTTCCGCTCTTCCAGCCATTTCTCCGGAAACGGAGTGCTCATGGCAAAGTCGTACAGTTTTAACACAATCTCTTCCACCGCCGTGTCTCTGCTGCCCAGACTGAAATATTCCATACAGTTTAGAAAGCCCGGCTCTTCCCCGGCATAGCATGACTCCAACGTCTCCGCCAGCGCCTCCTGCCGCATCAGTCTTCCTTCTCCTTCCTCAGCAATGCGGAATCCGGGATCCAAGCCGATGGTATGAAACTGATTGCGAAGCACGAATAAGCAGAAACTGTCAATCGTTGTAATGCGCGCATTATGCAGAAGCGTAGTCTGCCTCTGCAAATGTTCGTTCTCCGGGTCCGCCGCCAGTCTGTCGGACAACGCGCGGCTGATTCGTTCCCGCATCTCCGCTGCCGCCGCATTGGTGAATGTCACTACCAGCTGGTTGTCGATATCCCCGGGATTCCTGCCGTCGCTGACCATCTTAACGATACGCTCCACTAACACCGCCGTCTTACCCGATCCCGCGGCCGCAGACACTAATAGATTCCGCCCCCGTGCATCAATTACTCTCTGTTGTTTTTCGGTAAATGCAATTCCCATGTGGTACCTCACTTGCCGCCCAATTCTTCCCGCATCTTACACAGTGCGTCGTCTGCACTGAGTTTTGGCAGCCTGCGCATTTCGTAGCCTTCCACTCTGCTGTCATATCCGCACACATTTCTGTATGCGCAGTAAGTACATGCCTGATTTGCACCCTGCTCATACGGATTGACCGATATAGTCCCATCCAGAATTCCGCTTCCGATCTGTTTGATTTTCTGGTTTACATAATCCGAAACCGCTTGCATATCTTCCTCACTTATGACACTCGAGTATGCAGAGAAAGAACCGTCTTTTTTCCGCTCTATAGGCAGAACTTGTGACTTATCCGTGAACTCTGCATCAAGCAGTCTGACAGCTTCGTCACTTTCATTGACCAATCCGGTCATCCTTAGTTCCTGCAATAATTTATCATTAATCTGTTCCGGCGTCAAAGTATCGCCGTCTTCCACCATTGGATCGTCGATATGATAATACAGCATCGCCGCCGGAACAATCTTTTTGTCCGGATGTCTCTTCTGCTCCATCTCGACAGCAGCATTCATGTAGACTACAAGCTGTAATTGCAGTCCATAGTAAAGAGCCGCCAGATCAAACTTGCGCGTACCTGACTTATAGTCAATCACTTTCACGTAGACTTTATCTTCTGCCTCACATGTATCTACTCTGTCAATCCGTCCGCGAAGACGCATCTTGTCCTGCTCATTTAAGGCTATGTTTAACGCATCTAAGTCTTCAATCATAGAAAAAGACATTTCAAACTGCTCCGGCACGAAAGAACCTTTCTTAAGCTGCGTCTGCAAAGTCAATACGGTACGAGTCAATATTCTGGTCATCCTTCCAAGCAGATGTCTGTTGCGGGCACTGCTGTACAGAATCGTCTCCTCATACTCTGCCGCATACGCCTCGACTGCTTCCTCAATCATCCGCCTTGCTTCTTTTTCCGGAAAATCAAACCAAGTATATCCGTTCGCGGATAGTCTCTGCGCAAATAATTCCAGTACACCGTGAAAAACATTTCCCATGTCCACGTCCTCAAAGCTGTAATCGCCGCGCTCCCGAAGCGCCAGACCGTATTGCAGAAAATGCCCATAAGCGCAAGCCGCATATTTCTCCAGACGACTGACACTGTTTAGCAGCATTCTTCCGTAAAGCGCCCGGGTTACCATCTTCGATAAAGGCGTATCGCTGTAACGGTAGAACGCCGCGTCAATCAGACGATCCACCGTATCCTGATACTGCGTCTTTCTATGATAACTATGATAAAGCGTATACATCCTGCCTCTCAATTCCTCAGAAAGCCTGCCGCCCGCATACTCCCGCAGCATATCCGCCAGCATCCCGATACCGTCCGCACCGCATACAAGCTGTTCTTCTATCGAATCGTTCTCCGGCGCTTCCACATGAAGAAGCGGGTACATTTTCTTTACCAGATCAATCAGATATGCCGGGCGAAGACTATGTCCGTCATTTCCGATTTTGGCATAAGACAAATACAGTTGTTCCGACGGTTTGGTCATATTCAGATACAAATACAGCCGCTGGATATACATCTGTTGTCTGGGTGAAGGAGCGAGTTCTAACTCAGACTCTCTCAGAAACTCTCTGTCAATATCCGAAATAATTCCGCCTCCTCCGGCTCCTTTCGGAATATTTCCATCGTTTACTCCCAAGAAAAAGAGCACTTTCACTTGTTTTAAGCGCGTTCTCTCGATATCTCCGACCAATACCCGGTCTACATTCTGCGGAATCGTTCCAACACTGATTTCCGTCAGTCCTGAATCAAGAATGTCCGCAAATTCTCTGCGTTCCATTTCTTCTTCTGCAAGCAGTCCATAAATCTGGTCTAAAAGGTCTATGACCATCGCATAAATCTGTCCATATTCCTTGGCGCGCGCCAAGTCTCCCTGTTCCTTAAATCTTCGTTCATAATGCGACAGCTTTTGCTGTAATTCACTCTTCGTAATGAAAGCATAAAGCGCACGCACCATCTCTCCCACTGTGCGAACCGGCATAAGCAGTGGTGAAAGAATATCCATCAATCTCTCTCTCATGGCATTGTAGCCTTGAAGCTGCTGTAATGCCTCTTCCTCGCCCTCTCTATTTTCTTCTTTATAAACGAAAATAGCGCTCCATCGCTTCTGTCCGCAAATACCGAACCTGCGCACATAATTTTCCAGACGGTCCACCTCTTCTATGTCAAATCCGGTCAATCCGGTACGCAGATAATGGAAAACTGACGCAAAGCTAAAATCCTGAAGCACGATTTGCAATGCGCTTCTGATATACTCCACAAATGGATTGCGCAGAATCCCCCGCGTATGGTCCAAATAAATAGGAATGCCGAACTTGGCAAACTCTTCCTCCGCCAGACTGCCGTAAACCTCCATGTCGCCCGTCACTACTGCAAAATCGCGATAGTATAATCTATTTGAGTTATGTAAATCTCTGTTCCATTCTCCTTCGTCACCTTTCGCATCAGGCGCCGAATCAGCTGTTCTTTCCTGTTGCATCAACAATTTCCGGATTGCGACACATGTCTGTCTGATTTCCTCTTTAGGCGTGGACGCCTCATAAATATGTACATTGTTAACCGGCTCTTCATAAACCTGCGACGAATAGCGAAACAAGTTGCGTTCCAGATGAGACAATTCCTCATTCTCCGCAAATCGCGGCAGCCTGCCGCATATTCTCTCCCTGCACCACACCGGCTTTATTTCCGGCACCTCTATCTCTGCCGCCAGCTTCTTTAAATCTGCCACCGTCTTTTTACTCAAATGGAAAAGTCTGTGTTCGCCGTCCGGCTGATAGGGATTCTCTCTGTCATCAACGGTCACGGTCACAATGACTTTCTTGGTCAATCTAATCAATTCCTGAATCACACGGTTCTGAATCGGCGTAAATCCGGTAAACCCATCGAATACCACTACGCTGTTTCTAATCAGTTCGGATTTCGGCAACGCTTCCCTAAGTCTGTCGAGCGTCTCCTCAGTCGTGATAAATTTATCATGGATATAGTCTAAAAAAGCCTGATACAACACACCGATGTCCTGTAATTTATAATAAAGCGCCCCCCGTGGCCGCGCATATTCAGTCAGTTTCTCCATCTCCTGCAATCCGATGCCGTACTGCATAAATTCCGAAATGGCGGACTTCACCTCATGGATATAGCCTATCTTATGCAGATGCGCGCCCATCACCCGAAGCCGGTCCGTACACTGTCCCGCCACATTACGAAGCACAAGACTCTTGCCGGTATCGTCAAGAACCGGTACGTCTTCATACCCAACCTCCTCCAAGATACGATGGGTCAGCCTGCCGAAGCTTAGAACATCTATATTCATGATAATATGTCGTGGATGTTCCACCACCAGATCCATCTGTGTCTGCATGGTGAACTGATCGGGCACAATCAACAGATAATTCGTCTGCGGATCTGACTGTGCCTCCTGTATGATATCTTCATGAAGTTTCTGACTCTTGCCGGAGCCGGAAGCCCCGAAATAAAATTGAAGTGACACTTATTTGTCCTCTCTTGCGGTACTGTTACCATGATACCACAAGAGAGGCTAATTATCTATCTCTTTATCGTTCTATAACTTTACATACCAAGATATTTTACGGAGATCGCCTTTACACAAGTTCCATCCGCTCTGCAATATCCGCCAACGCTTCCCCCCGCTCAATCCAGATCTTATCAATCTGCATTCCGCTCTCGGCAAAATAAAGCTTGAAATAGTTATTCGGATTAAAGAAAACGTCCAATGTCTGTTCCATCTCAACATATTCTCCATCCGTTCCGTTCAATGTAAACGTCCTCTTCAACGTTCCGTTTATAAACACGGACATAGACACCTGCGCCAGCTTAGAAGCATCGACCTTGGCCCGGAAACGAAGTTTATGCACGTACCTGCCCTCTGTCTGAAAGCCGCACACAAAAGATTTTCCCTTTCCCGTATCAATATCCTTACCATCCAATTCCAGTTTTTCGCCAAACGCATACCACACGATATCAAAGTCAACCTTGTCGTCCTCCGCCATCGTCTCCGCCGCTTCCAGTTCCTCTTTATCAAATCTGTTAAGGCTCCTGTCCATAACGGCAGAACGCATCAGAACATTTAAGATATTTCCGGCGCATCTTTGCAGGTCGGCACGCTGCAGCGTCCCGTTCTCAAGACATTCTTCCAAATTATCTCCATTGGAATTCTTCGCCGAATCCTGTACCACCATGTAGACGTCGTTCTGGCTGCGAACCATGGCCGCCACATTCTGCATGGCCGGACTTTCCCCTTCGTCGTTGATTTCCGCCCACCAGTCTGTCATCACAAGACCTTCATAATGCCATTCATTCCGAAGAATTGTTGTCAGAAGGTCATAATTGCCTGCCGTCCAAAGACCGTTGATACCGCCGTAAGTACTCATAATCGCATAGGCTCCGCCCTCTTTGACTGCAATCTCATAACCTTTCAGATAAATTTCCCGCAAAGCGCGCTCCGAAACGACGGAATTATATTTTCTGCGGTGATATTCCTGATTATTACATGCAAAATGCTTGAGCGCGCCTGTTACCTGATAGGATCCCATTCCTCTAATCTGCGCCGCCGCCATCTTGCCGGTGAGCAGAGGATCCTCAGAAAAGTACTCAAAGTTACGCCCGTTTAACGGATGTCTGTGAATGTTCATTCCCGGTCCTAATAGTATGTCAATACGGTTCTTCCTGAGTTCCGCTCCTTCCATCTCATAAAGCTGTTCAATCAATTCTTCATTAAAACTACATGCCAGACAAGTCCCGTTCGGCAGGCAGAAGGCATAGGTCCCACAGTCCATACGGATACCGGACGGACCGTCCGCACAGCATCCGCAAGGAATCCCATAACCGACAAGCGACTCTGTAACGCCGCCGAACGCCGCTGCCGTTCCCGGCGTTACTTTCGGCGAGCACATCCCCTCACCACGGACGATACAACACAGATCTTCGTCGCTAAGCTGTCCGATGAATTCTTCCATCGACACCTTTTTGTCATAAACATCCCCCAGCTTAAATCCCTTATTTCCGGTATACGGAATTTCCTTCTTTTGCTCTTCCATGCTCCTTTTGGTCATGCTATAAGTGCGAAGGGGCGTCTGCTCCCATGAAACAGAGAATTTCCCTCCCTGTTCCTCTAACGGTTTCATCCGCTCATACGCTTCCACCGGCGCTAACGCTTCCGTGCACTGCCCTATCACTTTCGTTTCTTTGACTTCTATGCTGCCTGCAAACTCTGCGCTTCTGACGTCTGTTCCTACATAGAATCGGTAACTTCCAGCCTCCAGAACATAGCAGGATTTGTGCCCCGTCACACCGCTGTCGTCATAGGACGCAAGCATATCCGCCTTCATCTCGATTACAAGTTCCTGTTCTTCTCCCGGCTCAAGACATCTCGTCTTGGCAAATGCCGCCAGAGCACGTGACGGCTGCCCAAGCTGTCCCTGCGGCGCACCCACATATACCTGCACAACCTCTTTTGCCGCAAAAGCCCCTGTATTCCTGACTCTTATACGGAACATACATCCGTCAACCGTCGTCTCCATACCGCTTTGTATCCCAAATGTCGTATAAGATAACCCGAACCCAAACGGATACAACACTTTCTCTTTTGCCTTTTCAAAAGTTTCAAAATATCGATATCCCACATAGATATCTTCCGTGTAACGGTTTCCGTCATCACCGCCGAAATTCGCATCTGACGGATAATCCTCCACCGAAAGGGCTATGGTGTCCGCCAGCCTGCCGCAGGGGCTCACCCTACCCATCAGAATATCCGCCACCGCATGTCCGCCTTCCATTCCACCCTGCCATGCGTAGAGTACCGCCTGCGGTTTGTAGACCTCCACCCATTTCATGTCAATGATATTTCCCACATTGAGCACCACAATCACCCGCCTGAACGCTTGGCATACGCTTTCAAGCATCTGCTCCTCTCCCTCAGAGAGATAGTAGCTGCCCCTTTCATTTGTGGCGTCGCGGTCTTCTCCGGCGGTGCGCCCGATCACGATGATCGCCGCATCGCTCTCTTTGGCAGATTTTTCAACTATTTCACGACTTAAAGGCATCTCCTGCTGGCTCCACGGTTCCTGCGCCCACCCTTTTCCCATATCAAAAGGATGCTCCGCAAGCCATTCCTTATAAATCTGCTCCAGTTCATGGTTTAACTCAAGATTTTCCTCTTTTAGTGCATCCAAAATTCCTACCACATACCGGGTATTAATCATCCCGCCGGAACCCGTTCCGCTCTTGTAATAGTCGAACTGAATCCGCCCGAACACCGAAATTTTCTCACCCTCTTTGACCGGAAGCGCATTATTATCATTCTTAAGAAGAACTGCTCCTTCCGCCGCGGCCTGCCTTGCTTTTGCTGCATACGCATCCCAGTCAATCGCGTATTTGTTCCCCATATGTCAATCCTCCTCTATGATTTTCCGATGAAACAACTATATTCTTGTCCGCTTATCTAATAATTAAGCATATCATAGATACCGTTTTAAATCCATTTAAATCATTCTGCAAATCACCCGGTAAACATTTCCTTCAAATATTTCATTGCAAATATTTATAGTATATAAAGTCTATTTATAATCAAAAACACCCGCCACACCCAAAAACCGATGTGCAGCAGATGTTTTTATCCTGCAAACTCCATAAATTTTTATGCCTGTTTCAGCAATGTTACTTCCCGCTCTTCCGATTAGAAACCACATCAAAGATAACCGCCAGAAGAAGCACTCCGCCCTTTACAACATACTGCCATGAATCGCCGATACCCATGATTGACATGCCCATGTTAATGACGCCAAGCAGGAGCGCACCAATGATAACGCCCGGAATCGTACCGCTTCCGCCGTATGCCGAAGCTCCGCCGATGAAGCAGGAACCAATGGCGTCCATCTCGAATGATGTACCCGTGGAGCCGTTGACGGAACCTACACGCGCCAGACAAAGCAGTCCGCACAGACCTGCTAATAGTCCCATATTCGCATATGCAATAAAGTATACTTTATTCGTATTGATGCCGGAAAGCTGCGTTGCCTTCTCATTGCCGCCCACCGCATAGAAATAGCGTCCGAATGCAGTTTTTGATGTAATGAAATGATAAATCAGGCAAATTATAACCACCCACACGAGCATAACCGAAATCCCTTTATATTGAGTGAGCAGGTAGCAGTAAAACAGCAATACCACAGAAACTATGATTGCACGACCAAAATCTGAGACGGCGCTATTTTGCCGATAACCTTTCTTTGCCTTGTTTGCTCTGGAAGAAATTGTGCTGTAGATAATAAATGCAACTGCCAGCGCACCGATCAAAAGCGGTGACCAAACATGAGCCTCCGTATCAAGCCCCGGAATCTTAATATATGCCGTAAAAATATTTAAAAATGTCTCATCCTGAACGGCTACCGTCTTACTATCCAGTATCAGACGCCCGAATCCTCGGAAGATGAACATACCGCCTAATGTAGTGATAAAGGGCGGAATCCTTACATAACCAATCCAATAGCCCTGCCAGATACCCGCTGCCAGACCTATCAAAATACATACCGGAATTGTCACATATACGCTGACGCCATGATTGGTAAGTAAAACTGCCGCCATGCCGCCTACCATACAGATTACGGAACCTACGGAAAGGTCAATATTACCACCGGTCAGGATGCACAGCAGCATACCGCACGCCATAACGAACACATAACCATTCTGCAGAAGCAGGTTGGACATGTTCTGCGCATACAGCAGACGTCCGTCTGTTAAGAAGTAAAACAATATAAATACTATGATGAGGGCGATTACCATACTGTTCTTAGTCAGAAAGGCTCCTAAGCTAAACTGACTGCCCGCATTTTCTTTTTTTGTTGACATGATTACTACTCTCCTTTCGCATTATGCCTTGGCACTGATAATGTAGCCCATGATTTTTTCCTGCGTAGCTTCCTTTGCATCCAATTCTCCGCGAAGTTCCCCTTCATTCATCACGTAAATGCGGTCGCACATACCAATTAACTCCGGCATTTCCGAAGAAATCATGATCACCGACTTACCCTCTTCCACCATCTGATTGATCAGACAATAAATATCATACTTGGCTCCTACATCAATACCGCGTGTCGGCTCATCCAGAATCAGAACATCCGGTTCCGTAAACATCCATTTGCCGAGCAGCGCTTTCTGCTGGTTACCGCCGGACAGGTTACCTACCTTCTGCTCAATTGACGGCGTCTTCGTTCCCATAGCTTCCGTCATTTCCTCCGCCACGTTCTTTTCATCGGTCATATCGATAATTCCCCTAGAGCATACCTTATCCAGACGCGCAAGCGTCGTATTGAAACGAACGGATTCACCCAAAATCAGTCCGTTAACTTTTCTGTCCTCCGTCACATAGGCAAGCTTATGGCTAATCGCCTGCTCCGGATTCTTCAAATCAACTTTTGTTCCGTTCAGATACAACTCTCCGCTGATATTCGTGCCATAACTCTTGCCGAAAATAGACATTGCAAGTTCTGTACGGCCCGCACCCTGAAGACCTGAAAATCCGATTACTTCGCCTTTATGTACCTTGAAGGATATATGATTATCCACCACCTTCTCGTGATAGAGCGGATGATGGACCGTCCAATCCTTTACCTCCAGTCCGACCTCGCTTCGCACCTTATGTTCACGCACCGGGTAACGGTCATTTAACGGACGTCCGACCATTCCTTTGATAATGCGGTCTTCGTTGAACTCATCCACTCCTTTGACCAGAGTTTCAATCGTAGAACCGTCGCGGATGATCGTCGCTTTATCCGCACAGTAAATGATTTCGTTTAATTTATGTGTAATAATGATTGATGTCAATCCGTTTTTCTTAAATTCTATCAAAAGATCTAAGAGCATCTTCGCGTCCTCATCATTTAGCGAAGACGTGGGCTCATCTAAGATGAGCAGTTTCACATTCTTGGAAAATGCTTTGGCAATCTCTACAAGCTGCTGTTTACCTGTTCCGATATCTTTGATCAGCGTCTGGGCAGATTCATTTAACCCAACCTGACGCATGTGTTTTTCTGCCTCATTGTAGGTAAGATCCCAGTCAATGTACCCGAACTTATTCCTTTTTTCATTCCCCAGAAACATATTCTCACCAATGGTAAGAAGCGGAATCAATGCTAACTCCTGATGAATAATGACAATTCCTTTTGCCTCGCTGTCTTTTAACGTCTTAAACTGGCAAAGTTCCCCGTTATAATAGATTTCCCCCGAATAGCTGCCCACAGGGTATGTTCCGGACAATACATTCATCAGCGTGGATTTGCCGGCGCCGTTCTCTCCGATCAATGCATGGATTTCTCCGTGCTCTACCACCAGATTCACATTATCCAGCGCTTTTACTCCCGGAAATTCCTTGGTAATGGATTTCATTTCCAATATCGTATCACCCAAAAGATTTCCTCCTCTCCTTCTTCATCCCTCGTTTATAACCCGAAAAAGAAAGGCGGGACAGACGCCCGCCCCCTTTCAGGTTCATTACATATTTCTTTTTTACTGGTTAGCGGACAGATAGCCGTCATCACCCATTGTATACAGACCCGTATCTACCAGATCCTGCAGATTGTCTTTGGTAATTACATTCGGCACAAGCAGGAAAGAAGGACATTTGTTTCCTGCGGAAGTCTCATAAGACTCCGTATCGAATGCACACTCGATGCCAAAGGACGGAATCAGGGATTCATCAATCGTCTCTCCCGACAACATTGCTTTGGCAAGCCCTAATGTAACGATTGATTCATTGCTTACATTCTTGTATACCGTCATAGTCTGAACGCCGTCAACGATGTTTTTCAAGTTCGCTTCGTCACCGTCCTGACCTGTAATCAATACGGAATTGGAACCTGCATAATCAGATGTGATTGCCTGCGCAACGCCTAAAGCGGTCGAGTCATTAGAACAAAGCCATACATCAAGCTGCGTGCCATCTGCATAGTAGGAAGAAAGAACGTTCTGTGCTCTCTCAAGAGCCGTGTCGGTATTCCACTGTGCGGTGGCAACCGTATCAAAATCCATCTGACCGGATACGATGTTCAATGTACCTGCATCAATGTAAGGTTTCAGGACATCTACCGCGCCGTTATAAAAATAACCTGCGTTATTATCTGCTGGATCACCTGCCGTAATCTCAAGATTATATACCTTATCTCCTGCATTAGCGAGGTCAAGTTCCTTCTCGATAAATTCACCCTGTAACTTTCCGACTGTGTAGTTATCGAAAGATACATAGTAAGAAACCGCATCGTTCAAGATCAGGCGGTCATAGGAAATAACCGGAACCCCTGCATCCGCCGCTTCGTTCATGGCAGTATTCAACGCCTCGCCATCGATTGCTGCAACAATCAATAAGTCAACTTCGTCTGCGAGCATATTCTGGATGTCGTTTACCTGTCTTCCGGAATCATTATCGGAAAATGTAAGGATTGTCTCAAAACCTGCTGCCTTAAACTGCTCGTCAAGATATGCACCGTCTCTGTTCCAGCGCTCCAGAGACTGCGTCGGCATGGAAATACCAATCTTTCCCCCTGTGGAAGCCGTATCTGCCGGTGTCTCCACTGCCGCATCCTCAGCCGGTTCTGCTTCGTCTTCAGTCTGCGCGGGCGCCTCTGTTGCCGCATCCGCCGCACCGTCTGTCGTTGTTGCCGCAGCATCGCCGCCAGAACCACATCCGGCTAACAATGATGCTGCCATTGCCGCGCTCAGTAAAACGCCAAGTAATTTTCTTTTCATTCTAAAATCCTCCCTTTCATAATAATAACTTCTCGGAATCTTCAGCCCTTACTTTATAAGGCTTTCAGACCCTTGCTTCAAAAAATCACCCACTTTTT
>VSOA01000220.1 GCA_009774585.1 Lachnospiraceae bacterium | reverse complement strand
AAGAGGGTGCCGTAATGGTGTTTATACTGTCGAAAATAAAATGCTTTTTCCGTCTACTACAAAGTGCCGCGTTACACGATATAAGGTGTCTCAAAGATAGCCGGTTTGATTGCATTTGCCACATGGTTCTGATACCGCATACATTCCTTTGTAATTGCCGTCTTATAATTCTTCAGATGGCTGTAATGATCGCACATCATAACCTTGCCAAGCACCATATTGATGTAGCGCTTGGCATATCTGTTGCCGGAAGTGACTACCGTAGCCAGCGAGCCTTCCGGTGCGGTGTCGTATTTGTCTAAGTTTTGCGTATTGATCAGCCCGACCCCGTAAGTCCGTTTTTCTCTGCGCAGCCTGTCGTAAGTACCCAATGCAATGTCAAAGTTATCCGGCTCCACGAGAATATAAAACCGCTGCGTATTCAGATAGCCTTCCACCGCATTACGCCATGCATCATCCGTAATTTCCAGCATTTCACACAGTACCCGCGGCTCTGGAGTCCTTCCGATCCTGACAAATTCTTCCCTGACAGCCTCAATTACGCGTGTCACGTCTTCCGGATAGGATAACTTCTTTTTCATCAGATTCTCAATCTTTAAATCCCATTCTTTTTTCTCGCCGGCTAACTCACGGATAATCAAATCCAACTCGGCACGTCTTTGATACACTTTCCTGCTCATCTGGTTCTTGTAAGAAATCACTTTTAACAGCGTGTCTTTAAACTCGCTGACCTGTACAGATTTTTCCAATTGTCCCAGCTGCACGGAATAATCTCTGATACAGTCATCGGCGTCTGGTACTTTCAGCAGTCGGTTGACTTCCGCTTTCGCCCTTCCTACGCTTTCCATCAGCTGTTCCCGCTCCTTGAACAATTGTATCTGCTTTTCTTCTAACATCTGCAGTTTCTTCGTCTGCTCATCCCTTGCAATAAAATCTTTGTCACTTGCAAGCTCTGTATACAGATTGTCCCTAATTGTCTGTCTTTCTGATTTCTCCTTCCGCACAGCCATGATTTCCTGATGCCAGCCTTCCAGTCTATAATTATCATGGACAATCGCACTTTCTAACTGCTTTATTTCTTCTGTCAGGATATCGGCTTCTATCCGGTCAAGGAAGTACTCATACATCTGGTCCTTCTGCGTCCCTTCTTCCACCTGCCTGTGAAATCCTTCAATCTTTTCTAACCTTCCCATCCTCAGTTTTATGTTGTCCAAAGTATGCTGCAAATCCTGATAAGTCCTTACATTCTCCCGGAGAATATCGATATTGACCTCTTTTTCATCCAGCACATAGGAATACACAAAATCTTTGATGTCATCTATCGGTCTGAATGCCATCGCTTTCGGGATCAGCTTAAAGAATTTATCTTCCAGCCTGCCGAATCGGTTTTTGATCATCTGTTTCGCATCTTTTTCCGTAGTGCACCATATCTTTATTTTCTTCCCGTTACTTGTCCGGAACTGTGAAATGGATTTTGGAATCTTCCCTTGAAAAAATAATGCATCATCCAGACGCTCCCCATCCATCAAATATCTGATTGTCTTCTCCTGCCCTTCCGATGCAGAGTCCACTACCGCCCCGACAATAAAATATTTCTGCCGCTGTTCCTCATAGAATTCCAATGCCACATGGGCGCTGATTTCCCCTGTCCGCTCATAGGGTTTGTTTTCCCGTCCGGTTTTACAGCGAATATATCCGGTTAATTTTCTTTTCCCGTTCTCATGGGCTGCCTTGTTAAAGTAATTGGCAGAACAAGTCACCACAAACTGTACCGCATCAAGCAGCGTCGATTTTCCTGCACCGTTTTCACCTGAAATCAGGACAGAATTCTCAAGATCAATCATTGTATTCGTAAATCTATGCCAGTTGATCAGCTTCACCCTCGTCAGCTTCTTCATTCGCTTTTCCGCCCTTCCGGTAATGGTCTAATTTCTCATATACCTGCTTAATATCTTCCACCCGCACTGCCATCAGTATAGAATCATAAATAATAATGCGGGAATCTTCATTTGACAATTCCTTGTCCAGAACTTCCACCAGCTGAAATCTCCGCATAGTACTGACCGCATTTCGCAGGGTAGTTTTATCCATCATCTTTTCACGGATTTTGAGACTTAAGAATTTCTCGTGAATATCTCCCATATTCACAATCACTTCGTCACTGACAGACAGCTCCCGCTTTTTCTCATCATAGAGAATCCGCAAAATCAACAGAAGAATTGACTCAAACAGTTTCATGTTATAGCGGTTATAGTTCTGCGGATTCGTCAGCTGAACCACGCCATACTCTTCATTTATCTCCAACCGGTATCCCGACACCGACAAATACCGTACAAACTTTTCCCGATGCTTCTGGATAAAATAATAATCAGCCCTTGCTGCCTCATTTCTTTTGCAGATAAAACAATTACTAAACAGGCGGTTACAAATTCTGGTAAATTCATCTCTATCCCTCTGCAGCATACCTTCCAAAAAATCCATCTTACCAAATCTCCTTTTTACGGATTATATAATCCTTAAACCGATATCCATTCACTGCCGTCTCTTCCCCCGTCTCTATTTTATACTTCATATTTTTTCTCTGCCCATACAGCCGGACATAGATCATGTGTACAAAATCCTCTGTCGTCTGAAGCGGTAATTCCGACGCCATCATCTCTTTTCTGTCTTTCATACAATTCAGTACATACAGATCAATCTTCTGTGGATTAAGTACCCGCTCCATCTTCTCCATCATCTTCTTTAATTTTGCCTGCCGTAACGCCTGATCCGGCAGATCATCTGACAACTCCACAGGTTTGAATTCTTTCTTCCCTTCAATAGGCACATACAGCGATCTTTCATCCAACACACCGGAACTGTATAGCTTAATCAATTCGTCTAAAAATGTAATTCTATAGATTCCGCCGAGTTCCATGTTCTCTGCGTTGATTCTCTCATTGATCTCTGACAGAATTTCTTTCAGCTGCCCTCTGACGTCTTCCCCGCCGATGAGATAGAATTTAGCCCTGTTGATTGCTGCCTTCTGATACTGGGTATTCTTCTGATTGATCTCAGCCAGAATATCATCCATATTCTGAAACGCGTCTATGATTTCATGAATATATTGATACACTAGTTCTTCTGCCTGTTCGGTCGTAATCTCACGGATACCGGCAATCTCTGCACTCGCTTTTTCTATGTATGATTTACTGCGGCTTTTACTCTCCAGACGCTCCACGATTTCCGGCCGGAATTTGGATACATTATCTGATGTCAGGAGCCGGTGATATGCTTTATCCACGATATTTTCAATATAGTCATTAAATAAAACATCCATGATCTCTGCCGGCGTTTTATATTTGGTAAGTTCGTCAATATAATGCTTGATCCCGGAATTTAAATTTTTCAAACCGGTGATCAGCATGTCCGTATTCTCCAAAATAGACAGCAGCACAATTCCCGGATTGTCAGTGCTGCTCCGTACCAGACTATAGATTGTATATATATATCCCTGATATTCAATCTGTCTGCCCTCTTCAATCTCCAAGAGTGTCTTGATAACCTTAACGGCATACTCCTTAAGGCTGGCACGCTGCACATAACTTTTATCCGTTTCAATTTCAATCCAACCGTAATACTCCAGTCTTCGCAGCATCCAATTAGCCTTATCACGGCTGTTCTTTCCGTCAAATCCCTCTTCTTCAATAGAAACTGCCTGCTCCTGCTCAAAATAGTACTGCAGTTCCTGTACCAGAACATCTCTTTCCACACCAAAAGAAAGCTGATAATTCATGACCGAAAACAGCTTCACAAGACACTCCCAATATATCATTTTATTCGGCGACGCCAACGGCACAAAGAAATTCTCCGAGATGACCTGAAACATATCCGTCCCTTCTGTCCTATTCTCACCCGCATTCCACAATCTGCTTCCCGGAATTGCAACTTATACATGATTAGATTGTACTGTAAAACATTGAAATTTGCAATCAGTGAAGGTTCTATATGCTGTAATCATCCGGACAATGCGTTATCAGATATGTCAGCAAAAAAAAACGCTGCAATGCTTTTTCAAAAAAAAGTGATGTTGTAAGCGCCTTATTACCCCTTATGGGAATTGAATGAGAACTTCCACGAACGGCTTTTTCTGCATTGCCTTCCACCTTGTTTTTCCTTGTATATTTCTATCGTCAAAGTTCCAAAGCTTCCTCCAGAAATCTCACCAGACGCTTCCGGAACTCTCCAATCATTACATTCTCTTCCTCGGTATCGTACTTTTTATTTCCATCTTCCACAAAATATGTCAGTGTGTTCCGGTTCAGGCTGATTGAATCAAGCGGCCAGCCGGGATGTCTATCCCCGGACGGCTGGTCAACCATATAAAAAGCACTCATCCGTGCTGCCTCATCACTCTCCATATATGAGTAAACTTTCCCTTTGTTATATACGGCAAATCCATCCAAATAATAAGCTGACACCTTTCCGCCCAATGTCCCAATTAATTTGGTATAATATGTAAGCATCTCTTCATCCTCCAGCCTATCACATCCACCGGGCGTTCTGATATTAAGCCCCGGCTGTCTGTCGTCTTCCAACGGCAGTCCGTCAAAATACAACCCTGAATCGTTACAGATAACACGCTCAAAATACTGTCCATAAAATCTCGCTTTAATATTGGCGTTCTCCTCCGGAGTTTTTCCCTTTTCTTCCGGCTCAGCTTCTATCCCCAAATCTTTTAATGTATAAAATTTCAAGTCATGTCCATCGAGCAGTTCCTCGAACTGTTTTGCTTTGGACGTATTCGTTGTTCCAATCAATACTTTCATCCTTCGTTATTCTCCGTAATCCTACGCACAGATTTGCAGTCTGCAGACGCCATTAAAAGTTTCACAAACATAATAAAAAAGTAAAATTTTACATATCTATGTAATAATCCAAGAGATCGTATATCCAGTCATACAGATTAGAAAATTGAAATCCCATCTTCTGCGCCCTCTCGGTATTAATACTATATTCTGTTTCCCCGTTATAAGGAGCCGCTTCTCCCGCCGGATCCAAAATTGCTTTTTTGCCAGTTCTTTTTTCCACGTAATCAAGAATTTCCTTTAAAGAAATCGTTCCCATACTGCTGCCGTTAATCGCACTTATATTATCCGTAACATTTTCTCTGTCTGCCAGAAAAGCAAGAAATCTCCCAGCTTCATCAGAACGGATAAAACCCATCTGGCAATTCAGGTTATCAATATACATCGGAGCAGAATTTATCACATGCTCCACATAAAAGCGCAGACGATTTGTATAATCATCCTTTCCAATTACAAAAGGATATCTGACAGCAATCCAGTTTCTGTCACCATATACCTGACATAGAGCACACTCCGCCTGTCTTTTCACTTTATCATAAGAAAACTCCGATCTATTGCACCAAATCAACTCCTCTGACACACCGTCAAATTCCTCTTCTTTTGTATTGATATGTTTCGGATGATAGACCGCGGTAGTAGACATATAGATATATTTTTGACAGTCGATAACATCAAGCGCAGATTTGATATCAATAGAACAGTATGCTATTTTATCTATTACGACATCATATACTTTATCTGCCAAAGCATTCCGCATACTTTCAGGCTCTGTGCGCTCCAGAGTAATTCTCTTTACACTGTCCCCAAAAATATCCTGAGTTTTTCCACGTGTCGCAATCGTTACCTGATGCCCTTTTAGCAGCAGTTCCCGAACCATAGGTATGCCAAAAAAGCGTGTTCCGCCAATGACCAGTATTTTCATGACTATATTCCTTTCCTATATGTAAACTATCATTGTCCGGCAGAAAACATGGCTTTCTGAATATTCATCTGCCAATATGAGCGGTCAAAGTAGTTCCCGCTTTGGGACAGATTCTTGAACATATTCATGATCATGTCATAAGTCATGGATGACGTGTCAATCTCCAGTTCCTTCCCGTACTTTGATTTAATAACGGTACCGTGTGTTCCCACAAATACAGTCGTGTTGTCATCAAGGTGCTGAATTGTTCCTGTCATTTCCGCAAACTTTTTCAGCCACGACTCTCCCGTCTCCCTGCACATTTCCTTAAACTTCTCAGCATCCTCCCCCGTCATATAAGGATGTTTTCCATCTCTGACATACCATGAAAAACCTGTTTCTTTATCCGTATATTTGGGGTCTGTTGCCGACCATTCTTCCAAGGTCTTATCACCATACCATACTGTCAGACCACTATCGTTTGATATGGCGTTTTCTTCCTGCCCCATTAACGGGTTTGTCGATTTAAGTGCTCCGTATATGTCCTGCACATTAGCATTCTGCCTTGTGCCTGTGGGCTCGGATGCCTCTGCCGCCCGTTCCTGCGGGTAAAACTGTCCGACCTTGCTCTTGTTGTACTTATTCGTTGATACATTGTTCTGATAATAATTCTGTCCTATTC
>VSOA01000219.1 GCA_009774585.1 Lachnospiraceae bacterium | reverse complement strand
TTCCAATGCTTCTTTGCCAGAATAAGAAAACACGGAATACAGCTAACGGTAATAGCTAATCCTTCATTCCTAAACAGACATAAAAGAATCAAAAGAACCGGAAGCAAGGTCATCTTGGTCCGATTATGCGCAAATTCATCCGGTGAAAGCGCCGTCTCAAACATAAAAATGATTACCAGAAGCGAGACGATAGCGAAGTTGATATTTTTGCCCACCGAAATAGCATATACCGGGAATATCGGCAAAAATGCATACAGACAGATTAATCCTCGAAGCACGCGCACATTTATGCCCAATTTTCTCAGAAAATCCGCCATATAAGATAAGACCATGATAAAGGCCGCCACCTGCACCAAGACATAGAGAAACATTCCTGCGGCGGCAGAACCAAGCGCAACTCCTATTTTTACAAAAAATACCAAGAATAATATTTGAAAATACGGATGATGATTCGTCAACGGCTCATAGCCATACCACTGTTCCAGCATAGTCCCCGCATCATAAAGCGCACTTCCCGGATAAAAAGAAATCAAATACGGCAGCCAGCAGACAAATAAGAAAATTCCCGTCTTTAATTTGTATTTGTCATTCGCGCTTCCTACAGCCTGACGACTCCCGACGTGCCTTTTCGTCAAATTGATCATCCATTGATACAGTATGAGGACCAGACAATAAATCATCGTTCCGTATCCTATAAGAACAAGCATTGTCTTCATCACCTGCGCAGCATTCAACATGCAAAGTGCAATCCCCGTCGCATTCTTGTAACATAATCCTAGGAGTACAAACCCGGACAGCAACAGCGAAAATACCGCTATGTCTTTCTGCACCGGAAAACTGCGCCGTATGTAATGATACAGACAGGCAAGACAAAGCACAAGGACCGCTTGTCCGAGTCCCCAGCCGTGTAAAGAAGCGAGTACCGCATACAAACCTTTCATTTCTGGTATGTTTTCAAAATTGATGCCGATTGCCGCCACGGAACAAACGGCTAACAGCAAACACACTACTTTATTTCTTGTTTCTTTTTGCATAATATCATCTATTCTTAAAGACATGTTTTTTCTCCCGATTCATTTCCCACACTTTCCTAATTCTAGCACATAATCCCATTTTTGCAAAGAAAATCAGAACCGCCGGTCAAACCGACAGTTCTGATTTGTTATCAATCTTATACGCTTCTTACTTAGGCAGATTAAATTTCGCGATCAGGCCGTCCAAAGCTGCTGCCTGCGCAGACAACTGCTGACTCGTCGCCGAAGACTGCTCCGCAACCGCGGCATTCGTCTGAACCACATCCGAAATCTGGTTTACACCAGCCTCCGCCTCCTGCATCGTCGCCGCCTGACTGGAGGAAATCGCACTCAGTTCTTTGGAAGAATCCGCAACCTTTCTAATGCCGTCCACTACCGTCTCAATAGATGTCACCGCACGGTCCGCGACCTTATTACCGTTCTCAATCTCCTGCATAGCGCCTTCAATGAGCGTTCTGGTATCTACCGCCGACTTGCTGCTCTGCTCCGCAAGTTGTCTGATCTGATCCGCTACAACTGCAAAACCGCGTCCCGCCTCACCGGCTCTTGCCGCCTCAATAGAGGCGTTCAGGGATAACAGATTTGTCTGGGATGCAATACTCTCAATCTCGGAAATAATATTGCCAATCTTCTGAGACGTCTCATTAATGCGCCCCATCGCTTCAAGCATTTCTCTCATATCATCGCTGCTGCGGTTCGCCACATCGGCATACTTCTGCGACTGTTTATAAGCTTCTTCGGCAGAAGCGGCAGCGCTCTTCGATGCATCGGAAATTGTTGTAATCGTCGCCTGCAGTTCCTCGACTGCCCCCGCCTGCTCCGTCGCGCCTTCCGCAAGACTCTGCGAACTTTCCGCCAGATTTCCCGATCCTGCCGAAACCTGTACGGAAGATTCCTCAATGCAACGTATTGTTTCAGTCATAGTGTCTCTAAGCTGCTTCAGAGACTCAAATATCTGTCTGAACTCTCCCGTATACTTCGAACCATCCTTGGATCTGACCGCATAATTAGCGCCCGCCATCTCCCCTAAGATATAATCCATATCATAAATAATGAAATTAAGCGTTCCCGCCATATCATTCGCCGAACTGATAATGTCGGCAACCTCATCATTGGCTTCCACTTCCGGAAACGGACTGGTAAGATCACCCTCCGCAAACTCCGCCAGACGCTCCTTCAATTTAACAAGCGGTACTGATATATTCAAAGCTATGTAATTTCCAAGACGGATAGACGTCGCAATCGCTATGACAATAACCACCGCAATCACAATAACCAATATCGTTGATACGATCGTCATTACCGAGGAAATACTGTTTCCCCGGTCAACCTTAATATCCATGATGGAAACCAACTGATCATTAATGTCGTCGTATAACGGCATCAAATCGCTCATCGCCTTGTCCTGTGCCGCCCTCGAAAGTTCCGGATCGGCATTTGCTCCGACCTCCAGAATCTGATTATCCAGTTCCCAATACTGCGGCAGTTTGCTTGAAATATCATTGTACACCGCTTTATTCGCATCGGACACCATAAACTTCTCTAATGCTTCAAAGCTCTGCGTAAAGTTCTCTATACTCTCACTGTGAGCCGATTTCATTTCCGCAACGGCGCTTTCCTCTTCATAGCCGATACATCCGCGCAGTGTAGACCTCGTCTCGGCAAAATACGTCATCGCCTTGCCCACATCTCCTTGTGCGAAGCCGTAATCCTGCAAGGCACCCGCATAAATCTTAGCTATGACAATCAATACGATCAGTACGATCGCCGCCACCAGCGCCGGGACCCCTGATGCAATCACAAATCCTCTGAGCAGACGTTCTTTGATCCGGTATCTGTTCAATCTTTCATATATTTTGTTTAACTTCTTAAGCATTTCCATTACCCCCTTATTGTACCGAATATCTTTCTTCTTATAAACTTAATATTCAGCCGAAACTTGTGTATATTATACCATATATTTCAGATTATGAATATAGTTGTTGCCACAAGTTGGTAAATTTTTTCTGCGGGGGGGAATCCTGCCTTAATACCCATATCTTCTTCTGTACTTTAGGAACATGAATACAGCCAAAATAAGCGCCATTAATTCTGCTGCAGGCGTCGCCAGCCAGATACCGGTTACACCCAGTATGAGCGGTAATACAATCATGGTAATCAGCATAAATACAAAAGATCTTGAGAATGCCAGTACCGCTGAAACGACGCCGTTGGACAATGCCGTGAACATTCCGCTTGCAAAAATATTGAAACCGATAAAAAACAGCGCGATCGTACAGATTCTGTTTCCGGTTACCGCAAGGTCATGTACCGGGTTATCCGGATGTGCAAATACAGACACTAATGGTCTTGTCAAGGCAAATGACAATGCTACTGTCACGACCGAAATGAATGTAATCACTTTCAGACTCATTGTAACCAGTCTGTGCAGTTTCTCATGATTCTGTTCACCGTAATAGAAGCTGAGCATCGGAGCTACACCGTAAGAATAGCCTGTGTATAATGAACTTGCAAACATAAGCACATACATAATAATCGTGACGGCCGCCACGCCGTCCTCTCCCACATAATGAAGCATCGTCCAGTTGAACATCATCGTAATGATTCCGGTGACAAGTGCCGTTGCCATCTCCGAGCAGCCATTAGCCGCTGCGCTTACAAGAACTTTAAACCGGACTGCCGGCTTCTTGAAATGAAGAAGACTCCTCTTTCCCGCAAATACAAACAAGCCAACGACCGTGGTAACGGAGTACCCCAATCCGGTAGCAATCGCCGCCCCACTGATACCCATACCCAATCCTGCAATAAAAACATAATCAAGTATCATGTTGAGTACTCCGCCCGTCACGGAACAAATCAATGAAAGCGTTGCTTTCCCGCTGGCAATCATATATAAGGTAAAGTTGTTCATCAACAGAATCGGCACCGTAAAAATCAGATACCGGCTCAGATATTCCACACAATATCCTTCCACATCTGCAGAAAGATTCATTCCGGCAAAAACGTGATCCATTACCGAATACCCCAAGATACACATAAAGATTCCGACAAATACGTTGACCACAATCAGAAATGTAAAATCTTCTTTTGCCTCTTCGCTCTTTAATTCCCCCATCTTCTTCATAATAACCGCGCTGCCTCCGGTGGCAAGCATCGTAGAAATAGCGGTGACAAACTGGATGACGGGCGCCGTCAGATTAATTGCCGACAATGCGTCTGTTCCAATCAGGTTCGACACAAAAAACCCGTCCACCATTGTATAAAAAGACATAAAAACAGTCATTGCAATCGTTGGCACTGCAAATTTCAAAATATTCCTTAGCGTGACCGGTTTCAAATATACATTTTCTTTATCCATAGCTTCCTCCGTCTTCTGCACATCCACGCAACATTACAACGTATTTTTCTGTGCTTTTCCTTGTATTTATTCTCTGTATGGGGTATCATATACCGTACAGTAACTGTACGGTCAATATAGATTGAACAAATTAATACAAAAAAATCTATAAGGAGAAATAAGAACAATGAACAAAGACGGAAAACTGCTCACAATCGGACAATTTGCCGCGCTGCACGGCATTAACAAAAAAACACTTATGTGGTATGACGAAATCGGTCTTTTTAAACCTTCTTCCATCAATCCTGAGAATGGTTACCGCTGTTACGACTATCACCAAAGCCCCGTCCTTGAAACAATCCTGCTTCTTCGGGAATTGGACGTCTCTGTCAGTGAAATACAAACCTTTATGCAAAACCGTTCAGCCGCTGCACTCAAATGTCTTCTGGATGAAAAAATCACTGATTTGGATCGCAGCATCATGCACCTGCAGGCAGTCCGCCAAACACTGTACAACCACCATCAGGACATGGTCACACTGCTTACTATGAACTTATCCGAGATCAATATTGTGGAAAAAGAAGAAAGATATCTGGTAACAGTAGATATCGACGAAAATACCTCCTTCGAACAGGAAGTCGAAATGATTGTAAGTAAGACTACGGAGTACCATCTCGGGCGCCTTCATGACGCTTCGTACGGCTCTATGATACCCGTCGAAAATCTACAGAAAAGCCATTTCAATGATTACACCAATCTGTTCATTGAAATACCTTTTCTGAAGCCGGGCTCCGCTCCGTTAAAAACTCCTCTTAACGGTTCCGGTCAAACAGAAGATATCATATCTTATCAAAACGGACTGCACATACAGCCCGGAGGAAAATATATCAGGGCATTCCACAAAGGTGACTGGAGTGGAATACCCTGCCGTTATCAAGCTATTTTCAATTATGCCGACAGTCACGGACTGACTCTGTCCGGTTTTTCCTATGAAAAAGGAATCAATGAGACGGTGATCGACCGGATTGAAGACTACATTGTTCAGATTGAAATTCCTATATCCGTGTGAAATAAAAACAGATCATATATACCCTCATTAAAAGACAGGCTCCAACGCAATCTTTATTTTTCTGTTTTCATCATTCTGTTTTATTCATTCGTATCTCTTTCGCATGAAATACGTCCCCTGCAAATTCTCCCTTTAAACTAACCGACATATTTTGTTCCAAATCTTTAAATTCCGCTTCCGAATCTTCATATCGCGCACCGTTTTCATAGATGGTACGAATATAAAAACGCGCATCTTCTTCAAAAACCACTTGTATCAAATCCGAATCCGGAAGCTGTGCTTCCGTAGAAGCATCGACTGCGAGCAGACTGCCATCCTCCATAATTTCTGTCTGAGTTTCCGCGATATAGAAGAAGTCTGCGTCTATTTTCATAACTGATCCTTCGAAATCCGCATCCACGATTGCCGCAATATCCGGTGCAAGAACATGCCATCTTCCCTCAACATTCGACTCCGTCGTATCCCCTTGTTCCGTCTCTGTCACGTCTGTTACTTCTGCTTCTTCTGTCACATCCGTCTCTCTTGTTACATCCGCCTCTCCCGTTACGTCTGCTTCGCTCGTCACGTCTGCCTCTCCCGTTACGTCTGCTTCGCTTGTCGCGTCCGCCTCTCCCGTTACGTCTGCTTCGCTCGTTTCTCCTGCTGCAGAATCATTACCGCATCCTACTGCCATAAAATTAAGCGCGCAAACAGCGCACAATACCGCAACAATTTTCTTTCCTTTGATTTTCATGATAAATCCCTCCTGATTTTCTTAATGTACGGGCTTATCATATCAAAGTAATCTCTAAGATCGCTCTAACCAATCTCTAGTATATCTCTATTTTTCCTCTAATTTATCTCTAAGCCGCTTCTTCGGCTTGCGCTCCGGCAGTTCGGCAAACATCTCACCTCCAATCATCGAAATATTGCGGACGTCCCCCAGCGCCGAAAGCTGTTCCATGATATATTCCATAAGTTCTTTGTTATTTGCCAGATTGATACCTCCCGTAACATAATATAAATTTTATTTTAGTATAACAGATTCATAACATACTATCT
>VSOA01000218.1 GCA_009774585.1 Lachnospiraceae bacterium | reverse complement strand
TCTGCTTGACCAAAAGTGCAAAAATTTCTTTTTCGTTCACTTGCTCATCATATAGCAAATTTTTAAACTCTTCCATGAACGCGTAATGAAACCGGAAACCTTGATGCAAATATTCTTCTAGATTTTTTATTAACGCTGATAAAGCTTCTTTTTTATTCATTTCTTTTAGTCCTTATATTATATTACTTATAAGTAATACCTGCAACTACTTTCATTTCTTAATTTTAAAATAGAGCACACAATATTTTATTTTAATAATATTATCGCAAACAAATTATGATTGTGGGGCAAAATTCAATACCTTAACTGTAATTCTACAATTTTAATTATAATATGGCAATTCATAATAGGTAATTCATAATAAAACTTTTTTGTTGACTTTTTGAACATTGTTCAATACAATAAGTGTAACACAGTTTGAACATTGTTCAAGGAGGGGAGCAAATGGACACCAAAGAAGCAATCATTCAATCAACAATAGACCTCATTCACGAAAAAGGCGAGCAGATGGACGGCATTACGGTCCGTGAGATCGCCCAGAGAGCAAATGTGGGATTAGGACTGATTAATTATTACTTTGAAAGCAAAGACAAGCTGATAGAACTATGCGTTGAGCGCATCGTAAACGGCATTGTTGACGCCTTCCATACCATTCGGGAACAAACAGAAAACCTCTCTGCTTTTGATAAGCTTGCCTGTCTCGGCAACATGACGTTCTCTTTTTTGTTTGAGCATTACGCGGTGTCGAGAACTTCCATTCTTTCGGATATGCGTATGCCGAAAGACGATGACAATACACACCGAACATATCTTGCTTATCTTCCGCTTGTGTCCGCCTGCCGCCCGGATTGGGATGAGGAGACGCTTAAGCGAAAAACCTTCTATCTGATTACGGTCATGCAGCAGTCATTTCTGCGGCATAAAGTCATCGGACAGCTCTACGGCATCGATTTGACGAATGCAAAAGAACGGAAAAGATTCCACGAAACCATATTACATGACATTTTGGAGAATGACGAATCATGAAAATTACCGTAATAAATGGAACTGAGAAGCACGGCATAACCTATCGTCTGAAAGAAATATTTCTGGAACGCTTTCATGAGAAAACAGAAATCACCGAATTTTATCTGCCCGGTGACTGCCCCTCTTTCTGCTGTGGCTGTACAAATTGTATCTTCAGAGGCGAACATACATGCAAGGACGACGGGTACATACAAAGAATAGCGGCGTCCCTGTTAGAATCTGATTTGGTCGTCATGACGTCTCCCGCTTACGTGATGCACACCACCGGCGCCATGAAAACGCTTCTTGACCATTTTGCTTACCTTTGGATGCCGCACCGCCCTGCACCCGAAATGTTTGGTAAACGTGCTGTTATCATCACACAGTGTGCCGGCGCAGGTGCAAAATCTACCGCAAAGGACATCAGGCACAGTCTCTCATGGTGGGGTATCTCAGAAATCAAAATATTCACCGGGAAACTTATGGAAGATATCGTCTGGGAAAAACTCAGCGACAAGAAACGTCACGAACTTACACGAAAGCTGAACCGCTTGTCAGAGAAGCTTTCTGATATTCATTACGAAAAACCTGCAAGGGTCAATGCACTTACAAGAATAAAATTTCTTATCTGCCGTATGATGCAGAAATCATCGCATGAAAAAGACCCCGAATGTTTAGACGGAAACTACTGGGCAAAGCAAGGCTGGCTTGGAAACGACCGACCTTGGAAAGCCTCGATAGGGAAGTGAAAATGATACACTAAAGGCTTTCCCTGATCACCTTCCAAGCTTCTGCCAGCCGTTCAAGCGAGTATCCCGCGTTCGCCGGGCTGGTAGACGGCAGCAGATACGCTTCTCTTCCGTTCACCGGGAAAATATATTTCTGATACAATTGATGCGCCTTGGAACCATTCGTATAGATTGTCCGAATGTCTGCATGGGACAAAATACACGACAGGTCGTTCGGCACCGCATTCCGTATGCTGGCATCGGAAGAACCCGTAATCTCACAGCTCGCAATCACGTCCCAGACCGCAATGTGATGCGTCAAAAGCATATTCCGTTTCTCTTCTGTGCTCTCCGGCACAGCACAACCGAGCACCTGTGCACAGACCTTCCAGAAACGGTTCTGTTTATGTCCGTAGAAAAACTGCTGTTCGCGCGACTTTACGGAGGGAAAGCTTCCCAATATTAAAATCTTGGATTCCGCGTCATAGACGGGCGCAATCGGATGTTGTATCATTACAGACTCCTACTTTCTTCTAATTCTTCACTCAAATATTCCCGGCACAGCCGCAGAAACTCTCTGAGCATGGGTCTGCCGGACGTACTTTTATAATACGCACCGAAAGAGAGCGGTTCAACCCCCGATAACGGAATATACTTAAGCTTTGCATCGTTTTGCCCCGGAAATTTCGGAAGCATGGCAATACCAAATCCGGATTTTGCCAGCAATAAGGCTGCACCGGGGTCTTCACAAAACATCATATCCGCAGGTGCTCTGTCCTTGATCAAATCATGTTGGAACGCACGCAAACCGCCCGGACATTTGTTAGGTGCGATAAACACAAGCCTCTGCCTTTCCAAATCTTCTGCCGTCAGGCAGCCGTACTCAGACAAAGGATGCTCTACAGGTACAACTCCCGCCAAAGGAACCTTTATAAGCTCTTTGTATTTCCCATAACTTTCTTTTTCATCCTTGGTCTGAAAAGCCACGACAACATCTACCATTTCTTCCGCCAGAAGCTTATACAAATGTTGAAAAGGAACCACCTGAAAAACCGGAAGCATCTCCGGATAGATCTCTGCCATACTCCGTAGTACGTCCGTCAACAAATCCAAGTCATTGTGTGCATGGCTGCCGATGTTAAAAGGCAGCCTTCCCTCACTGCCCTGCTCACGAAAGCGTCGCTTCGTAAAATGAATCAAATGGAGAATATGCCGTGCGTCATCCAGAAAAGCGTACGCCTCCGGCGTCATCTGTACCATCCGCGTCGTGCGCCTGAAAAGCTGCACATTCAACTCTTCCTCCAAGGAGTGTATCTGTTGTGTGACTGCCGGCTGGGTCACATTAAGCTGTCCCGCCGCTTTTGCAAAATTCAAAGTTTCCGCCACAGCCAGAAAACATTCTAATTGCATTGTCGTCATATTTCGACTCCTATTTTTGATTAATAAGTTTTTCTTATTGATTATAACAAAATCTTAATTCCCAGACAAGAGTAATACCGATACAATGAAAAACGAAAGCAATAATGAAACAAGAAAAAACATATAGGAGGTATCCGATTTATGAATAAAGCAGCAACAAACCCGAACTCTGTACCGACCGCAAATCCGCTCGGTACAGAAAGTGTAATAAAACTAACCGTCCGCTACGCCGTACCAAGCGTCATCTCCCTCGTTGTCAATTCCCTATACAACATGGTCGATCAGATATTTATCGGGCAGGGTGTAGGGTATCTCGGAAATGCGGCAACCAACGTTATCATGCCGATGACCTTGATTCTGATGGCAATTGCCATGATGTTCGGCAACGGCGCCTCGTCGTTTATGAGCCTTCAGCTTGGTAAGAAGGAACCTGTGCAGGCGGCACACGGTGTAGGAAATATGATAACATTGACCATTGGGGCGGGCATTTTCTTCCTCGTTCTGTTCGAAATCTTCCTAGAACCACTGTGCTGGCTGTTTGGTGCAAGAGGTGAAGTCATGTCCTATGCGATGGACTATGGCAGAATCATCGTGCTCGGTTTTCCGGTCTTCGTCATTGGCGTCGGTTTCGGCAATGTCATTCGCGCCGACGGACGCCCGAAAGCGAGCATGGCAGGGATGCTCATCGGCTGTGTTACCAACATCATTTTGGATCCCCTTTTTATCTTCGTATTCCATTGGGGCGTCAAAGGCGCAGCATGGGCTACCATTATCGGTCAGCTTCTCAATGCCGCTTATTATGCTTTCTGCCTGTTCCGTCTTAAGACAGTACATCCTGTAAAACATGATTTTATTCCGGACAAAAGCATTACCGGCAAAATCATCTCACTCGGCATGTCTTCCTTCTTCACGCAGATTGCCGGAACTGTCGTCATTGCACTGCAAAACAATCTGTTAGTCAAGTATGGTGCAGACTCTGTTTACGGCGCGGATATTCCTATGGCAGCGCTTGGCATCACGATGAAGACCAGCCAGCTCATCACGAGTATTGCCTTAGGGATTGTTTCCGGTGTGCAGCCGATTCTCGGATACAATTACGGAAGCAGACAGTACGCAAGAGTCAAACAGACTTTTAAACTCTCACTGATTTCCTGCACCGCTATCATGATCGCAGCGTTGTTTATATTTCAGTTGTTCCCGGAAACAATCATCAATCTATTTGGACAGGAATCCGAACTATATATGGAATTTGCCGTTAAATGCTTCCGAATTTACCTAATGGCATGTTTCATGATTCCTTCCAGCATGGTCATCGGTATCTTTTATCAGGCAATAGGCAAACCCATGCCCTCCATGATTCTGTCCCTGTCCAGACAGATCATCTTTCTTATTCCCGCTATGCTGGTTCTCGGTGCACTGTTTGGCGTGGAAGGCATTCTATGGGCCGGACCGCTTTCGGACACCCTCTCCGGCGTGATGTCACTGGCTGCCATCTCTATAAGCTGGAAAAGCATCTTTGCCGAGCATAAAACTGCTTCAAAATCCGGCGGCTTCAGGATGCACGCCATGTCACAGTCATGTGTCCACGGAGTTTTTAAAAAGTATCCATGTGCTGATAAAATAGCTAAGCAGCAACAATAGGAGAATGATACCCGTTAAGGACATCTGCGCAAGCAGCGCCCTAAATCCGATGTATGCCGCAACCTGCGCCGACACCGACTGCACATAACACACCACGATGACCGCTGCGACACAAACCGCTACCGCTACCGGCAACCCGAACCATACGCCAAGCTGCCGCAGTACGAGTCGTCCGATATCCTTCTCTTCCACCCCGAGCTTGCGTAATACTGCAAAACGATATTTATAGTGCGCGGAGTCGAGAAGCTGCTGCAGGGAAAGAACCGTAAAACAAATCACCATCAACACCACCGCCCCATAAAGCATGACCGCCTGCAAGACAAACATATTTGCCTTTGTCTCATTCACCTGCAGCGTACGCATACGGATATAATAGTCTACTCCGTCATCCACATTCTCCGGATATACCGATAGGAAAAGTTCTTCCAGTTCACGCGCCTGCGCATAAGGAATCTTGTCTGTTGTCGTAATGTACCTATCGCGCATGACCGCAAGCAGGTTCTCACAAACACTGTCCGGAAACACCAATAGTACATCTGTATATGGATTATAGAGCGTCTCTCCTACCGCCTCCGTATAGCAGTCTGTTTCAGCAAGCTTCAAGCTGCCTGTATCCGTCATGATTTCCTTATGCGTTCTTAAGAACGCATTCCGCTCTTCTTGCGTGGCGATTGACTGCCACTGAGTCGTAAATTCGTTTTCTTTCAAAGAAATCTTCTCATAGCCCATCATCTCCCTGATACTGTTATAATCATGCAGTGAAATAGCCACCACCGGAAAATCCAGTTTAATTCGGTTGCGAAAGTCTTCTCTCTTTGGCAGATACAAATTAAAGGTAAGATCGTAAACTGTCTCAATCCCTTGTTCTTCCAGATACTCCGTCACAAATTCATAATCATCGCGCGGAAGTTCCTCTTCCTCATAGACGCTCGTATATCCGGTCGAAATCTGTACGTCGTACTTCGAGCGTATCTCCAGAAAACCGAACGCCCATCCGATTAAAACAGGCGCCGCCATCAGCATAAATATTGCCGCCGCAAGCGTTGCACAGATTAAGGTCATGGTCTTATTCGTGGTAGACAGCTTCGTGGTGATCTGCCCGTAGAAAAACAGATTCTGATTTCGGTATCTGTGTTCCGGCGACCGTTCCTTCCATGCCACGAGCACGGTATTGGCAAGATAAATGACCGCACAAATAACAAACAGCAGATTGCCAAGAACAAACATCATATACTGATTGTTCGTGCCTGTTCCCATTGAAAGATAATATTGATTCTGCACGGAAGGCACACTCGCCGTAGGTACCGTTTGAATGAATGCGCATAGAAGAAGCCCGATCAGCAGTATGTCCCACTGCCTGTCAGCTGGACGTATATCATCCCTTCCTTCTGTCTTTACAGACGCGACGGTCTTTTTCTGTCTTTTTCGCACTTTTCTCCTGATAAGCCACATCGCGGACCACAACAAGGTAGCCGCCGGCATCAGAATATTGCCCCAGAACATAATATGCACCGGAAGCGGAAATCGGCTGTCAAAATAGAAATGCTTCTTCTCAATTCCAGACGCCAGCATCCATACTGTCAGAACTTCAAACAGAATGATCATAACCGGTATCTGGCGGCTTTTCTTCAAAGATGAATATTCTAACGCTTCGGAGCCACTGTTTTATCGCTTGAGAACCATTTGATTTTGGTATTCTAATGCTTGAGAG
>VSOA01000217.1 GCA_009774585.1 Lachnospiraceae bacterium | reverse complement strand
ATGCTATACTAAGTCAATTGGAAAATAAAGGTTACATCTTTTGGCATGACAGAAAAATATAGTAAATTATGTAACAGAAATATATTAGTGATGGAGGAGAAATTATGAAACAACTGACAAAGAGGTTAGCGATCCTTTTGTTGGCAATCGTTATGATGTTGGCTGTTACGGCTTGCGGAGGCAGCGGTGAAACGGCGGCAGATAACGGTACGGGTACGGAAGGAACTGATCAAAGCGGTGATGTGGGAGCGGAAGGAACAGAGCAAAGTGGTGAATCCGCTGGTCCTGCGACGGCTGCAGAAGGCGAGAAGATTATTAACATCGGCGTGACGGACAGCCTCGGCGGAGTGAATCCTTTTGCAATCGACCAGACGGAGATTAATAAGTATGCGCTTGATTTGATGTTTTTACCTTTGATGGAACTTGACAAAGATCTGAATTTTCAGGGGATGCTGGCGGACAGTATCACTACGGAGGATAATATCAATTTTATCGTGCATGTGGATGACAAAGCGACATGGTCCGATGGAACGCCGGTTACGGCATATGATGTAGAATATTCGGTAATGCGCTATGCCAGCCCGATCGTGGCAAACACAACGCTTCTATTGTATGCGTTTGAAGGAACCGACGATGAAACCGGATTTCTGGAGGAAGGCGCGGATTCTATGGCGGGACTTACTGTGTTAGATGACAAGACGATACAGTTTACGTCTAAATATCCGATGGCGCTTACCACATTCCAGAACAGCTATGCAAGATATCTGCATGTGCTGCCGAAACATATCATTGAGAAATTCAGCGAGAGTGAATTGGCGTCAAACGACTGGTTTAATCATCCGGATGTCATAAACGGGCCGTATTTCATGACGGGATATGATGCGGATCATTATATATCTTATTCGGCTAATACCAATTATTGGAAGGGTGCGCCGAAGATTGATAAACTGAATATCAGGATAGTAGACGGCAGCCAGATTTATGCAGGTCTACAGTCCGGCGAGATAGATATTACACAGCATACGATGACGGCGATTCCGCAGGAAGACTATGAGAGTATTGAGGCGTTAAACAACGTAAAAGTTGTATACGGTTCGCCGGTGACGAACCAATCGGCGTTTATTCAGACGGCGAATATTCCGGATGCGAGAGTACGGCAGGCGCTTGTCTATGCGATTGACAGACAGCAATTGGTAGATCAGCTGTTAAAAGGACACGGTGAAGTGGTGGACGGTTTTCTCTCTTCGGCCAGTCCGTTCTTTGATGCATCGGTAGAACCTATGGAGTATAATCCGGAGAAGGCGAAAGAACTTCTGGCGGAAGCAGGCTGGGATGGTTCCCAGACACTTCGTTTCTATGTAAATTCCGGTGACAACACTTTTGTTAACGGTGCGCAGGTTATTGCGGCGCAGTGGGCGGCGGTTGGTATCAATGCGGAGATTACTACCGTAGATCTGGCAACGCTTATGACTGTGGCAGGGACAACGGATTATGATATTATGGCGGTACAGTATACTTATGCACCGGTAGACCCGTATCCTGATGTGTCTTGGTTGCTAGGCGGTGAGGGAAGCTGGACAGGATACTATAATGATGAAGTGGCGGCGGCGTTAGACGGGACGCAGCAGACCAGTAATGTGTCTGAAATTAAGGATTTCTATTCTGTTGTGAACAGGAAGATGCAGGAAGACGCAGCGATGTTTTCCGTATACGTCATCAGCGCGCAGGGAGCGGTCAGCAATCGTGTATCAGGCGCGGAACCGAGTGTGTACGGATTCTTTAATGACGTACACAACTGGGATGTTACGGAATAACAAACAGATTATTTGAAATGATGTAGTGTTTTGCGGTATGATACGAATGGGTATCGTGTGGGCAGGGAGGGTATACTATGTCACATTTGTTGGAGGTGCGGGACTTAACGACAGTCTTTGCAGGAGATTACGGACAAAATATCAGTGTCGATCATATCAGTTTTCACGTAGACCATGGGGAAGTAGTCTGCATTGTGGGCGAGTCCGGCTGCGGGAAAAGTGTTACGTCATTGTCTATTATGGGATTATTAAGAAGGGACGGAGCTGTCACAGACGGCTCTGTCTTCTTTGACGGTAAGAACCTTCTTTCCATGGGCGAGAAAGAACTGGACCGAATCAGGGGAGATGAGCTGACCATGATTTTTCAGGATCCGCTTACATCATTAAATCCTGTATTTAACGTGGGCAGTCAGATTGTGGAGAGTATTCGGACACATATGCGTTTATCCAAAGAAGAGGCAAGAGAAAGGGCTGTAGAGCTGCTTGCGCAGGTGGGAATGCCGGAGGCGGAGACGATGATGAGAAAATATCCGCATACGCTTTCCGGAGGAATGCGACAGAGAGTCATGATTGCAATGGCGCTTTCATGCAATCCGAAATTATTGATTGCGGACGAGCCGACTACTGCATTGGACGTGACGATTCAGGCGCAGATTATGAAACTGCTAAAGGAACTTCAGCAGGAAAAAAATATGTCCATGATATTGATTACGCATGATATCGGTTTGGTTGCCAATACTGCGGACAGGGTGCTTGTCATGTATGCAGGGCAGATTATAGAAGAGGCGCCCACGGAAGAGTTATTTAATAATCCGAAGCATCCGTATACGCAGGCGCTTCTTTGTACTGTGCCGACCATTCGGGACGACGGAAACAGACGGCTGCAGGCGATACCCGGTATGGTGCCGGAAAACTATGATGACATTACAGGATGCCGTTTTGCACAGCGGTGTCCGTACCGGTGTGAAGAGTGTGACAAGCCGCAGGAAGCATATTCGTTCGGTGAAGGACATACAGCCAGATGTATTGTGGCGAAAAGGGAGAGCACTAACCCGCCTCATGCGCAGTCTTAAGTGATATTAAGACCGGAACAGCACAGAAATGGAGTCGATCATGTTGGATGAAAACAAAATGCCACTGATTCAAGTGGAGGATATGAAGAAATATTATCCGGTGAAAGGCGGTATCATTACGCATACGACCGGGCATGTCAAAGCGGTGGACGGAGTCAGTTTCTCAATTATGCGGGGAGAGACGCTTGGGCTCGTGGGCGAATCGGGGTGTGGTAAATCTACGATCGGGAGACAACTGGTGGGATTGGAGACGCCGACGGAAGGCAGGATATATTATGACGGATGTGATTTAGCGGCGATACGTAAGAATAAGAAGGAGATGGAGCGTATCAGAACAAAGCTGCAGATGGTATTCCAAGACCCATATTCTTCGTTAAATCCGAGAAAACATATTTATGAGATACTGGCACAGCCCATGCTGTATCATCATATTTCCACGAAAGATACCGTGGAACAGGATATGATAAAGATTTTAGATATGGTGGGACTGTCCCGGACAGTGCTTGGCAGATATCCGTATGAGTTTTCGGGAGGACAAAGACAGCGAATTGGTATTGCTAAGGCACTGTCTCTCAATCCGGAATTTATTGTCTGTGATGAGCCGGTTAGTGCTTTGGACGTATCTATACAGGCGCAGATACTCAATTTATTAAAAGATTTGCAAAAAGAGCTGGAACTTACGCTTCTGTTCGTGGGGCACGGACTCGGAGCAGTCAACTATGTCAGCGATAAGATAGCGGTGATGTATTTAGGGAAGATTGTCGAGTACGGCGAGGCAAAGGAAATTTTTAACAGACCAAAGCATCCGTATACAAGGGCGCTGCTGGAAGCGGTTCCCGTGCCGGATCCGAAGGAGAAGATGCGTGGACGCAAGCTTTTGCAGGGAGAAGTCGGCAGCAGTATAAATCCGCCCGAAGGGTGTAGATTTCATCCGCGTTGTCCGTATGCGGTCAAACAGTGCAGAACTGAAACACCGGCATTATGCGAGGTGACAGAGGCAGAAATTCATATGGCGGCATGTCCGATAGTCTTGTCGGATACGGAGGTGGCGAGTCATGGGTAAATATATATTGAAACGTGTTCTGATTGCGATTCCTGTACTGATTGGTATTACAATTATTGATTATGCGATTATGTGTCTTGCCGGCAGTCCGTTGGAGATGCTGCAGGGTCCGCGCGTATCGGAAGCAGCTGTAGAGGCTAAGAAAATTGCGCTTGGGTTAGACCGGCCTGTCTATGTGCAGTATTTTGTCTGGCTGGAACAACTTTTGCACGGTAATCTCGGGTATTCCATTAAGTCTTATCAATCCGTGAGTTCCATGATTGGGAGTCACATAGGACCGACGCTTCTTCTGATGGGGGTATCTTTGATTGTAAGTCTTATTTTGGCGATTCCGGCGGGAATATACAGTGCGATTCATCAGTATTCCAAGGGTGACTATACGGTGGTTACGGCTTCTTTTCTGGGGAGCAGTGTGCCGGGATTTTTTCTGTCGCTGCTTTTGATTTACTTATTTACGGTGCGTCTTGGATGGCTGCCGTCCGGCGGTATGACGACGCTTGGAACCGAGGGCGGCGCTGCCGATGTGGCAAAACATATGGTGATGCCCGTGATTGTACTTGCTTTTTCCATGGCGGGAAGTAATATCCGTTATATCAGGAGCGCAATGTTAGAAATTTTGCAGCAGGATTATCTGCGTACAGCGAAAGCGAAAGGTATCGGGCATTTCAAAGTAATCAACAAACATGCGCTGCGCAACGCGCTTGTGCCGATTATTACAGTAATCGGTATGGAGATTCCCGTGCTTTTCGGCGGTGCGGTGATCATAGAGCAGATCTTCTCATGGCCCGGTCTGGGGCTTATGACTATGAGCGCTATCAGTAACAGAGACTATCCGGTGATCATGGGGGTATGTCTTCTGTCGGCAATTGTGGTGCTCATTGCCAATCTGGTCACGGACATTATGTATGCATTGGTAGACCCTACCATTCAGCTCGATTAGGAGGGCTTGCAGATGAGATCAAATGATAGGGATGAAAAATATATGAATCTGGAGAAGAGGTTTCGGCGGAAAGCGGCGATGTCTATTGAGGTGATTTCGGGACATGACGCCCAAAACGAGGCGGCAAAACAAAAGATAGCCAGTGAAAACTACTTACAGACGGTTCTCAGACGGTTTAAAAGACATCATCTTGCGGCTGTCAGTCTGATCATATTGGGAGTGATCGTCCTTGCGTCGCTTTTGGCGCCGGTGATCGCGCCCTATGACCCGAATGAGATTGCAGGTCCTTTTGGGGGAGCGCCCTCGAAAGAGTTCCTGCTCGGAACAGACCAGATAGGCAGGGATGTGTTGAGCAGGCTGCTCTACGCGACGAGAATTTCGCTGTTAGTCGGTGTGCTGGCGACGGTCATTTCTACGGTGATCGGCGTAGTTCTCGGATTGATTGCGGGATATTTCGGCGGTGTGGCAGACATGGTTATCATGCGGTTTACCGATATGGTGATGTCGTTCCCCTATATATTGCTGGTGCTGGTGGTGGCGGCGATTTTTAAGCCGAGATTATGGAATATCATCTTAATTCTCGGGTTTGTAGACTGGCCCGGTATTGCAAGGCTGGTGCGGGGAAACGTACTGAACTTGCGGGAGACAAACTTTGTTAAGGGAAATATTGTGGCGGGCATGCCGCTCCGACATATTCTATTCTCGGAAATCTTACCGAATACGGTAGCGCCAATTCTGGTTTACGCGACGTCGGTACTGGCGTTATCTATTCTTGACGAGGCGGCGCTCAGCTTCCTCGGACAAGGAGTGCAACCGCCGGAGGCGAGTCTCGGAAATATGTTAAACGGCGCGCAGTCCCTGACGGTACTCACGACGCAGCCGTGGCTTTGGATTCCGCCGGGATTGTTGATTGTTGTGATTGTGATGGCAATTAATTTTATCGGAGACGCATTGAGAGATGCGCTGGACCCTAACAGTAGAAGGTAAACGGCAATGGATTTGAAAGATGATAAACAGTTAGAACGGTATATAATAGAGAATTTTGAGTGGTTTCACAGGCATCCGGAGCTGCCTTATGAGGAAGTGAAGACTACGGAGAAAATACGTGAACTGCTCACGGCGGCAGGGATAGAGATATTACCGTATCCGCTTGCTACAGGCTTGGTGGCTGTGGTGCGCGGTACAAAGATGGGAAGCCGTACGATAGCGCTTCGCTGTGATATTGACGCGCTTCCGATCAGGGAGGAAGCAGATGTGCCGTACCGTTCGGAACATGAAGGAAGGATGCATGCCTGTGGGCATGATTTTCATATTACGGCGGGAATCGGTGCGGCGATTCTGCTCCAAAAGTGCAGGGAAGAATTGTGCGGAACGGTTAAATTCATCTTTCAGCCGGCGGAAGAGGAATCTCACGGCGCGTTGAAGATTCTTGAGACGGATGTGATGGACGATGTGGAGCAGATATGGGGATTTCATGCTGATCCGACCAATGCGGTGGGTGTGATCGGCGTCCGGGAAGGATATGTGACGGCGGCGGTGGACCGTTTCGTAATTATCGTAAGAGGAACAGGCTGTCATGGCGCGCACCCGGATGACGGAATTGATCCCATTCTTGCATCGGCAGCTATTGTGC
>VSOA01000216.1 GCA_009774585.1 Lachnospiraceae bacterium | reverse complement strand
AACCTTTAGCGTGCACGCTTTAGGCTGCTTTAGCAGCATACCGAACCTACCGGCTTTAGCCGGTAGTGGTTCAGTTTATCATAGAAGACCTTTTCAGAATACTTCGATTCAGTTTTTACAGAATTTTTTTCATACTCTCGGTAAACACGGCTTGCATAGCAGTTCCGCATCACGGCACAGACTGCGCCCCCTGTCATGGTAATATCCAGCATACACGTGCCATAAAACGGATTTAATTTACATCAGCATTTTGGATTTCCCTGTCCACAATCATGTACATAAATGTGGGCTGAAAAAGATCTGCCATCGCTTCCACCGGCAGGAAAAGAGGGAAAGCAGTTCCTTGTACCCGCGTCTGCGTTCCTCCGTAGCAAGAACAGCTTTTTTCCTTCCTGTTTCGGTCAATTCTATATTAACAGTGCGGCGGTCATCTTCATTCTCCTGCCAGACAATCAAACCGACAGCCTCCATTTTTGATACCGCCTCGCTCGCTGATCTCGACCGTACCCCCAAATACTTTGTCAATGCCGTCTGTGTCACTCACCCGCTTTTTAACAATACCGTTTTCTGGCTTCCCCTTCTGCCTGACATTCTCCGCAGAATATGACTGATATTGCGGAAATTCCAAATCAGTTTCCCCATCATGTCCAGTTCATGATACTCTGTAAACTTCAATGTACACCCGCGACTCAGCCCAAAAACTTTATGCACTGATGTATGACATGGAATCGCGTATCAAAAGCATTAGGTACCTTCACATTTTGAATCATGTGTTCTAAAATGATAAAGTACCTAATATTTAAAAGAACAATTTATAGTAACAGCATGCCAAACACCATAAATCCGAATACTACCATCATAATCACAGTCTCAGTTGTAAAACCGCTAGATTCATTTGCTCCCCTGTCTTTTCGAAAACAGACCATTTTTCTCAAATGGCATCCGGTTCATACTTGCCACATCATACCCGAGACTCTTTTCTAACTTTTTTTACAAGATTTCTGGTTTTGTTGGATGGCAGGCACCCTTCATAGCACAGACCGAACAACTGCAGCCACAGGATAATTTTCCTTTTCTCTTGCCACGTACCATACCAACAATGACAGCCGCCACCACGATAACCAAAACAATACTGATGATGATTGTTGCCATATTTTCAATAAACCATGTAAGCATCTAATCCCTCCTGTCATTAACATCTTTCCTGGTTGAAATTATCATTTTTCAACATGTCTTCCTCATTTCATACTATTATACAAAAAATGCCTGCGTTTTACTGCCATGGAGTTTCTTAATATATTGCTCAGACAAAAATTTCTGTACCATCTCTTTGCTGACCGCGATGTGAGAATACTTCACATTCACGATAACATACCCCAATGGCACTGACTACCGTGACTATCCCTCCCACACCAAAACCGAGATTCTACAAATGTGCCCTGACTTCCTATTTCCCCTGTTTTTCCTAATAATGTTTTCTTCTCCTGCTTATGCAAATGTAAGCGACACCATGTATTCCTTCATTCCGAAACGTTTTATGTTGAGGGTCGCAAATTAGGCTATGCGCAAAACACAAAAAATCTGCATTTTAACTCTTGATTCTGCTCTGCATTCACAATAACATCCTTGATGGCACGAATCTGTGACGTTCCATCACCAATCTGTCAATTTCTCTGGAATATAAATTAGCTTAACTAACTCAATATACAAAACGAGAGTTAGTGAGCACTAACTATATAGTATAATATGACAAATAAATTGTCAACGTAAATTTAATTGCTAACCGCAGCTTCATCATACTAACCAATATATTAGGCAATGCTAACACAATGTTTTATGCAAAATAGCTATGCTTGCATGGCTATTTGGTTCATTTCATGCTGGAATATACGATACCTTTAGGAACAGCCCCCATCGATCCTGTCAAAGGAATGGTATTTCTATAACATCTCCCAGTATTAATGTTTCCTTAGAAAATCATTCCATATTTTCAATCGCCTTCATGACCTCCTCAGAAAGATAATCCATTAAAAAATTACTGTTCGATTGTTTATCCAGGATTTCACCCTTCTCTTTTATTTCCTTATTAATATGCTCAATATCCTCCCTGAGTCCTTTTGCCGAAAGACGCCTTGCCCCCTGTCCCCATACAATCATCTGTTCCAGTCGGTCAGAAGTAGCAACAGTAACATTATTTTTTTTCCCTAACTCGTTTGTCACTTTTTCGATATATTGATCGGCTGTCTCTGCTTCCTTTGTATACACCACATGGATATTATGATATTGCAGAATTTCCCCCTGACCACCATGAACCTTATATGCGTCAAAAACAAGTATCAGATTTACATTTTTATATCCCTGATAATTACACAGAATGTCCATTAACAGATTCCTTGCACTGTCAATATTGATCTTTGCCAGTTCGTTCAATTCCTCCCATGCAAAAATAATATTGTAACCATCTACAAGCAAATATGAATCTTTTCTTTCATTTTCATATGAATTTTCAACGCCCTGATAACTGCCCTGTTTTACTGTCGGTGATACAATTGTTTTACCCCATCCCCGCCTTTTTTGCTTCGTGCGCCCAAATGTCCTTTCAAATATCTCGTCAATTTCCTCCTGCTCAATAAACATGTCCTCAAAATCAGACCTTTTTCCGGAATATTCTTGACTTGATGAGTCTGTGTTATTTTCATCGTTATCCATATTGGTCAATTTATCTTTAACATGCGCAAAATCTGCCACTTTATTCCAATCTACATAATATCCTGCTCCATGGGAACAAAAGATGGATCCTGTCGGATTTTCTGCATCATTTTCTGAATTATATCCACTTTCCAATATCACGTTTTCTGCATTGTGACATAAGTCATAGCCGTTCATTGAACAAAAAATTTTTCCCTTTCCATGACTGAACGAGTTAATCTCCAACTGATAGTCCCTCATGCAAGTCACTGGTGCACTTCCCTGAAGTACCGCCATCCCATTTTCAATACTAGGTGATTCAAATTTTCCATTTCTCTGTTGAATATCAGACATGACACGCCCGATCAATTCCTGTGGCACTTCGATCCGAAATGCATAAACTGGCTCCAACAATATACTTTTGGATTTTTTCATCCCATTTCTGACCGCCCGATAGGTTGCCTGTCTAAAATCCCCTCCTTCGGTATGTTTCTGATGTGCCCTTCCTGAAATCAGGGATATCCTCATATCCGTGATTTCGGCACCCATCAAAACCCCGATATGTTTTTTCTCTTCCAGATGAGTCAAAATCAGCCTTTGCCAGTTTTTATCCAACATGTCATCACTGCACCTGGTTACAAATTCAAGCCCGCTCCCTCGCTCCAATGGCTCCATAAGAAGATGCACCTCGGCGTAATGCCGGAGCGGTTCAAAATGACCAATCCCAACAATGGGCTCTGCAATCGTTTCTTTATAGATGATATTTCCAGCACCAAAATCAATTACAACATGAAATCTTTCTGCAATGAGATTTTTCAGCACTTCAATCTGAACTTCCCCCATAATCTGCATATGAATTTCATTCAGTTGTTCATTCCATGCAACATGCAGCTGGGGATCTTCCTCGCCTAGAATGCAAAGCTTTTTGTAAAATTCATGTATATTGTATTCGGGAGGCAATATCAGTTTGTAATTCAATACAGGCTCTAGAACAGGTATTTCGATTTTATCCTCAATTCCAATCCCTTCTCCGGAAAAAGTACTTTTCAATCCCGTAACCGCACAGATCATTCCGGCACACACTTCATCGACAGCCTTATACTGATTTCCAGAATAAATTCGTAACTGATCTGCCTTCTCACTCCACGCTCCGTTCGACAAGACTGATTTTACCCTCAGAATACCTCCGGTAATCTTCATGAATGTAAGACGATTGTTCTGTTCATCATGTGCTATTTTAAATATCCTCGCCCCAAATTCTTCCGGATAATCTTTATCCTGCATAAAACAATCCAGAACTTTTAAGAGTTCATCCACCCCTTCCTGCTTCAATGCAGAACCAAAAAGGCATGGAAAAATCTTGCGCTGCATAATAGCATCTCTAATATGACATGCTTCTATTCTTTCTGACGCAAGAAATTCTTCCATGAGCTGCTCGTCACACATTGCCACACTGTCATAAAATTCCGGATCCGGGTTTATACTGCTTCCAAAATCCACACAGGAAGTGTCAAGTTGCTTTTGTATTTCATCAAGAACACGATTCCGGTTCGTTCTTGGCTGGTCCATTTTATTGACAAACAAAAAAACCGGAATATGATGTCTCTTCAACAAATGCCACAGCGTCAATGTATGCCCCTGTACACCATCTGTACTACTGATGACCAGAATGGCATAATCAAGTACCTGCAGCGTTCTCTCCATCTCCGCAGAAAAATCAACATGTCCCGGCGTATCAAGCAGACAGATTTCTTTTTCTCCTACACAAAACTGTGCCTGTTTCGAAAAAACAGTGATTCCTCTTTTCCGTTCCACATCATAATTATCCAAAAAAGCATCTTTATGATCTACCCTTCCCAGCTTCCTTATACTCCCACTAGTGTATAAAATACTTTCCGCCAATGTTGTTTTTCCGGAATCTACATGTGCTAGAATACCAAGTATATATCTATTTGTTTTCATACTAAGACTATTCCTTTTGACTTGTTAAGTCGAGTTCTTTATCGTAATTACATATTACCCATTCTGGTCAATTATGATTATTCCACTGTTCAGCGCACAAATATTGACTGTTTTAGTCATTATATTAATTTTCTAAACCGATTCATACACATATATAATTCCTGCTGTCTTGGCATTGCCAGGTTGCAAGGTATTCTCTGGTTTTGAAAAATTTCTTTTAAACCATTCTTTTCCAGCAGCTGGAACAATTTTTCGACAGAACCCTGCAAAGTCATGTTTCTTCCAAAAATAGAATGATTCATATACACAAATAAATATCCGATCATTCTCAGCTGCTCCTCGTCTACAAGCTGCTCCAGATACCTCGTATCAATCCCATCCCGATTAATGCATACCATGTCTCTTCCATTCACCTTAATCTTTACACGGTCTCCTATCCAATCCCTGTTCGCATGGGCATTTCGGTTGAAATCTGACAGCGCTGCAGTTCTTTCATCACCTGTCTTTGCATGATAACCATTTTTCTGCGCAATATCCTTAGCATATTCTGTAATATCATATGTATGATACTCATCCATCTGGATAATCTTGTCCGCTTTATTGAAATATTCCCCAGAACTTCCTGCAACAAGGATTGTTGACACGCCATGAGATTCATACAATTCCCGTACCCTGTCAATATAAGGAGTTATTGGTTCCTTATCTTTCGTCACCACCAGCTGCATCAATTCATCCCGGATCATAAAATTCGTAGCACTTGTATCTTCATCTATCAGAAGCACCCTGCAGCCTGTCTCGACAGCCTCAACAACATTTGCAGCCTGTGATGTACTCCCACTGGCATTCTGTGTGCTAAAACACTTTGTATTCATTTTATTGGGCAAATTATTGATGAACATGGATATATCCGTCTGTGATATACTTCTGCCGTCCTCTGCCCTGATTTTCACGGAGGAAGTGTCTGAAAACACATACTCCCTTCCATCTCCCGCTATATGGTCATACACCCCCATCTGAAGTGCCTCTAGCAAGGTAGACTTGCCATGATATCCTCCGCCCACGATCAGCGTAACCCCTTTGGGAATCCCCATACCACATATTTTTGTTCCATCTGGCAGGATCATTTCTATTTTCATTGACTCAGGTGATCTAAATCGAACTGCATCTTTCAAAGGTTCCTGTGAAATTCCTGACTTCCTTGGCAGAATGGAGTTATCTGCAATAAATGCAGTTAGCCCCCTATGCTTCATCTCATTCCTGATAAAAAACTGATTTTCTGTCAGACGCATTACACCGTCTAATTCAGTAACATTGATATTTTTAAAGGGGACTGTTTTGTTGACTACATCAGGCAATATGCGAAATAATATCACTTCCAGCTCACCTGCATTGATTGTCCTTCCATTTGCCGGAAAACCAACCTCCAGCCTGATCGTCACCTCCCCGTTTTTATCATTGATTTGACATGCCGTCCGGTCCAGTATCTGCTGTCCGCACCTGCTAATGTGTATCATTCCACTTTTACCAGACCCACGTTGTTTTGAATTTTTTATTATCTCAGAACCAATTTTCCTCAACAGGTAATCCTGTGCTGCTATTCTTTTATGTTTCTTATCATAATATTTCGATGGAATCCCTGCACTCTTTCCACTCACAACAATTCGGAGCTGCGACGGTGATGCAAAAGGGTCTCCCTGCACATGCTCTATGTCTAAAATATAACCGCCAAACTGGTACTCTCCCCTTGTGTCCTTATATGCCGGATATCCTCTATGGTCTATCCGTTCCAAAATGTTTTTTAAATCTCTATCTGATCTCATAATTCCGTTCCTTTCCAATGCCCTTCCTTGTAACAATATATTTTCAAATTACATATTGACCAAACA
>VSOA01000215.1 GCA_009774585.1 Lachnospiraceae bacterium | reverse complement strand
TCCTGTGCGAAAGCATCTGCTACATCCTCGCTCACTTCATAGCACTCCTGACAAATGGATGGACCTACTGCCGCAACAATGTCCGCCGGATCGGTTCCGTATACTTCTTTCATTTTGTCTGTCACGCATCTGCCCATCCGCGCCACCGTACCTCTCCATCCGGAATGAGCCAGTGCAATCGCACGTTTTTTCACATCCACAAAATAAAGAGGAACGCAGTCCGCATAAAACGTTGCCAGTACAAGCCCCGGTTCATCCGTCAGCAAACCGTCTATATCCGTATAATCCCGCGGTATCACGATTCCCTTGCCGCCGTCTTTGCGGGCTGCCACTCTCAGATTAACCGTATGCGTCTGATCAGAACAGACAATATCGCCAAGTTCACATTTAAGTACTCTTGTAATCCGCCTGAAATTCTCATCCACAGCGTCTTTATCGTCTCCCCTTGTATAACTTAAATTCATCGTACCATAAATATCTTTGCTGACTCCTCCGAGTCTGGTGGTAAAAAGATGTCTTACCAAACCGGTCTGTTCTATCAGCGGAAATGTCAGATATTCTACTTGTCCCGTCTTATTCTGTTTCATTCGCATTTTACTCTCATGTCTGTGTAGTTCCATCTGCAAGTCTTACCTTTCTCTTCATTATCCCAACACATAATAAAACGCATTCTTAATCCATGTGATTTTCTCTGCGTCAATCGCAACCACGTCAAAGCGAATCGGCGTATCTTCTCTACATTGGTGTATCATCCGGTAATAATCCGACACCCGGCATATTTTCTTCTGTTTTGCAAATCCTACTGCCTCGGCTGCACTCCCCTTGCGGGAACTGCTTCGATATTTTACTTCAAAGAATACGAGGTATTCTCCGTCATATCCGATGATATCCACCTCGCCCTGACGGCATCTGAAATTACGTTCCCGAATGTTCACTCCCGCGGACAGTAAATAGGCACAGACTTGTTCTTCCCTCTGTGCCCCTATTTTTCTTGTATTCATCTGTGCCTCGTTTCCCTATTGTTCCCACTGTATGCACGCATATATAGCCTTTGCTACTTCGCAAGTTTTGCCCTGATCTTATCCATGGAATCCACAAATATAAGAATCTCGGCAACCACCTCATATAACTCCGGCGGAATCATATCTCCAATCTCCAGACGTGACAACGTATCTGCCAGCTTATCATCTCGATGGACCGGCACATCGGCTTCTTTCGCTTTCTCTATAATACGTTCTGCAAGTTCGCCCCTGCCGGATGCGATGACGCGGGGCGCGTCTTCAGACGGATCGTATTCCAAGGCAATCGCCTGTTTTGGTTTCTTTTTCTCCTCTTTCCCCATTGCTGATCCTCCTACGCCCTCATGTCAAAAGAAGTTCTGCTCAGCACGGAAATATTCTTCTCATGCTTCAAAATTATATTCATGATACTGTCATCCTGCTCCTCTTCTTTGACATAAAACTGCGCTTTTAAATTATATCCTCTCTTGGCGAGTCTCTCATCCAGCAGCGAGATATGCTGTTCTATCAGGTCAAGCGCACTCTCATCCTGCAAAGTAAAATTGGTATTGACTTTATTCTGCTGCATTGTCACATAGACGTCAAGCGCTCCCAAATGCTCCATATCAAGATGCAGCAAAGCGCTTACATTGCCGTCTTTCGCCGCCAGATTCTTCTTATTCGTGTAGACATACAAATCGCCGTGCGCATTATTTCCAATCATCTTAAGCGGCAATTGGACATATGTGAACATATGATTCATCTGATTCATGAAATCCACGTTACTCTGTATGTTCTGAACACTTTTTGCCAACGGAACGTCCCCTTTGCCCGAAGTTTGTAACGCCTCCTGCAGTCTGGCACTCTGTTCCCTGATCCTCTCGTACAGTTGTTCCACTTTGTGCGGATCCGCTACGTTCTTAGGCTCAATCAGCCATTGCTTCCCTATCTCCGACTTCAAAAGACTCTCAAATTCTTTGCCGTCCAGAATTCTCTCCATCATACGGGCATGCTGTTCGCTCGCGCCGGCTTTAGGAATCAATCCGCGTATGAGAGCGAGCGCTTCCTTGGATGTCATCTCTCCGTTCTTAATCTGTTCCGCCGTATTCTCGTCAATTCCCAGTTCCTTTAACATATTGCCCAGCGCATTCCACTGCTTATCAGTGAGCACCGGAGTCTGTTCACTATTTGCTCCGGCCACGCCCTCATTCTTTGACGCCCCCACCATATCGAGCACTGCTTCCCCCGAAGCGTTCTTGATTTCTGCTGCTGCCGCCTGTGCGTCCTTAACCACCACGGATCCATCGGCTGTCTCAATTATCCCCCCGGACAGAGCCGCATTTCCATCGCCTTTTTGCAGAAGCTCCCCTTCTGCCCCACCACCCGTAAAGATATCCAATACATTCTCATAAAAAGCATATGCCTGACTGACTTTTCCTTCACCCAGAAGTTCATGAAAAATATTTGGGAGTTCACTCATTATCGTCTCTGCGCTTCCCAACAGTTGATGATTGGCATTCTGATATATCTCAAACTGCTCAATATTGCTCTCGGTAACCGGTATTCCCAGTCTGGTCATCTGTATTAAAGATGCCGGGTTCTGCGTCGGAAATTCCATCAGAAGTCTGCTGATATTGCCGAGAGATTCTTTATCGATCGGCATACCTTCCTCCATCATAACCGCCACCATCTCAATATTGTTGGCTGTCTCCGGCAGACCGGCCGCATTCAGCGCCCGCATAATTGTCGCCTCATTTGCCATATTGGCATAGAGCGGAGATAACGACAGAACCGATCCGCTGTTCGCTTTCACCTCAAAACTCATATTCTGTCCCAGAACCAGATTAATACTCTGATCTATCCTCGCACTGATCATCATATCCTGTCTGAGTGCAATTTGAGCAGAAGTTCCGTCCCTGCTTACTACCGTTCCCTGTATCGTCTGCCCCGGCGCAAGATTCCTGATTTCGCTCTGTACGCGGTATGTCCGCTCACCCTTGGACATGGATTCCGCTGTCTTCACATTGTCATTCACTCTGACACTTTGACTGTCACGTTTAAATATATTCCCCAGATTCAATTTATCGCCTCTTCCTTCTGTCAGTCCCTTTAAATAAAATGTGTAATAAATGACCGTCTATGAATCGGACAAGGGCCATATTGCCGCAGGGTATCAATATGCGCCTGCGCGCCGTATCCTTTATTGGACGCAAATCCGTACTCTGGATACACTTCATCATACTGCACCATAAGGCGGTCCCTTGTTACCTTCGCAATAATGCTTGCCGCTCCGATAGAAATACTCTTGGCGTCTCCCTTAATAATCGGTATCTGTCGGATATCCACCTGCGGTATTGTAACCGCATCATTTAACAGCAAATCAGGAACCTGTTCAAGCTTTGAAACTGCCTCGCGCATCGCCTCGTAAGTCGCCTGCAGAATATTGATTTCGTCAATCCTCTCCGGCGTACTGTACCCGAGTCCTACCGCTACCGCCCGTTCCATAATAATATCATAAAGTTCCTCTCTTTTTTTTTCGGACAGTTTCTTGGAATCGTTGATATATAAAATGTCACAATCTTTAGGAAGAATAACTGCGCCGGCCACAACCGGTCCCGCAAGCGGCCCTCTTCCCACTTCATCAATCCCGCATATATATGCATATGCGGAATATTCACGCTCATATCTCTTAAGTTCCTCGCATCGTGCAATTTCTCTTTCATAGGCTGCAATCCTCTTTCTTCCCTTCTCCACAGCCGCCTGTACACCGGCTCTCTCATCCCTCCCATACTGTTGAAATAAAGCAGGCAGCTCCTCAATTGCAGCTGCCTGAAATTTTTCTTTTATCATTCCAATCGATTCTGTCATCATATGATGCCACCTTTCCCTTTACCGATGTTTAATCAGACCGAACTTGTCAAGCGGCCATATGCGCAGCCAAGCCCTGCCGACAATCTCCTCGCGGGTAATATTTCCTACCGATGGATCTCTGCTGTCCGTACTGTTATTCCGGTTATCTCCCATCACAAAATATTCGTCGTCCTCCAAGGTGATCGGCTCATAAGCTCTTCCCTGACTCTGAATCACCTCTTTACCATATCCCTCCGGCAAAACCTCGCCGTCTATCAGGATATTCCCCTCCTCGTCAATCTGTACGGTCTCGCCCGGCAGCCCTATAATCCTCTTGATATAGAATGTATTGTCTTCATAACGAAAAGGAAACACAATTATATCATAGCGTTCCGGTTCATGAAAGCGATAACTAATCTTATCGACAATCAGATTGTCTTCATTGCTGAGTTTCGGTTCCATGGAACTGCCTAACACCTGCGTTCTCTGTCCAACAAAATGAATGACCAGATAAACTGCGCACAAAACAAATAAGATATATAAGCTGGTACTAAGTATCTCTTTTAAAACTCTCTTCATTCCGTCACTTCCTTAAAAGTTTGAGTTTGGACCCATATATGCTTTCAGTCTTCATTCCCGGGAAACTCTAATGTAATCCTGCCGATTCTGCCGCTTCTGAAATCATCCATTACGATAGATGAAGCCTTCTCGTAATCCGGCTCCTGTCCTTTCTTATAACACTTACGATTTTCACAAATGTGCGTAAGTACTTTGAGCGGCGTAACCGTGTCATCCGGTTCCTCCATCTGGTACCGCACAAAGAGTTTATCCTCATAATATTTCAGCAAATATGTAATCAAGTCTGCCGCAAGTTCTGTCATCTGTAATATCTCATCGTTCATGGAACCGATTAAAGCCAGATTCCTTCCCACTTCATCACTTTCAAATTTCGGCCACAGTATTCCCGGGGTGTCCAAAAGTTCCAATTCTTTATTCATTCTGATCCACTGTTTACCTTTGGTGACACCCGGTTTATTGCCTGTTTTTGTGCATGCCTTTCCCGCAAAAGAATTAATAAACGTCGATTTGCCCACATTCGGAATTCCCACCACAATCGCTCTGATCGGTCTGTTCTTGATTCCGCGCTTCTTATCCCGCTCTATTTTCTCCTTACAGGCTTCTCTCACAATCCCTTGGATCGACTTAAGTCCCTGCCCGCTTTTGGCATTGATTTCCAGTACGTGAAACCCCTTGTTTCTAAAGTATTCCATCCATAGCTTGTTTGCGCCCGCATCCGCCAAATCTGATTTGTTAAGGAGGATTAGTCTCGATTTATTCCTGCCAAGTTCATCTATATCCGGATTACGACTGCTCAAAGGAATTCGTGCGTCAACCAATTCAATCACCAGATCGATCAGTCCTATATTCTCCTGCATCATCCGCTTCGCTTTTGTCATATGTCCCGGATACCATTGATAATTCATCTGTCTCTTAATCCTTCCGCTATACTATTTAATGAGTCCCATTGTCTCTTCTTCCACTGCCATGTGAAACCATGCTTTCCCGATGATATTATCCCTTTTGACTGCACCGACATTGCCGGAACGGCTGTCTTCACTGCTATTGCGGTTATCACCAAGTACGAAGAATTCATCTGACGCAAGCAGCAATTCATTCTCTGCAATTCCCGCTTCCGCCATCTTATCAAACGAATCGTCTTCCTCTAATAGGACACCGTCTATGTATACGCTCCCGTCTTTAATCTGAATCGTTTCTCCCGGAAGCCCGACCACTCTTTTAACGTAATAATGCGAGTTCTGGTTACCGTTTGGCAGAAATACGATTACATCGCCTCTCTTTGGCATCGATAACCTGTACAGCACTTTGTTCATCAATATTTCCTGTCCATTGTACAGCACCGGCTCCATGGAATCACCAATCACACTCGTCCTCATGCCTACCGAAAATACAATCACAAACGCAAGAAAAATTGCAATAAATCCTCCTACAATCAATTCAAAAATGTCTTTGATGACTTTCGGATTCAATCTTTTCTTTTTTTGATAAAAAGTTAATCCTTTTCTTCTTGCCACCGATTAATCCTCCATCTTCGTATTATACCAATATCAGACCTCAAAAGCAATCTTGTATCAAAAAAACAGATACCTTAAATCGCTTCAAGGTATCTGCTTCATAATCTTCAGATTATCTAACCAGCTCTTTTACTTTCGCTTTCTTGCCGACACGGTCTCTTAAGTAATTCAGTTTAGCACGTCTTACTTTACCTCTTCTGACTACTTCTACTTTCTCTACGTTCGGAGAGTGCATAGGCCATGTCTTCTCAACGCCGACACCGTTAGACACTTTTCTTACAGTGAAGGTAGCGCGGTTGCTTCCGCCCTGTATCTTTAATACAGTCCCTTCAAAAACCTGTATTCTCTCACGGTTACCCTCTTTAATCTTGCCGTATACTTTAACAGTATCACCGGCGCGAAAATCACCTACGTTTTCTTTTAACTGTGCCGTTTCAATTTCTCTGATAATCTCGTTCATAATCTGCCTCCTAAATATATGGATGTTCTTAATACATTCTGTAACAGAGGACCATCTTTATCGCAACATTAATAATTTAGCATATTATATCGGCAAATGCAAGGGATTTTACAATTTTCTTAGCATTTTCTTTTATCAGTTTTCGTACCGGCTGCCGCTT
>VSOA01000214.1 GCA_009774585.1 Lachnospiraceae bacterium | reverse complement strand
ATACCATTTCCGGTCGTCACAGGAATCCAGAAAAGTCTGTAATTCAGTTGATAGTTCCTGTTTTGTAAGGCGGTTTAACTCTATGAGGTTAGTAATCTCCTTTTGTTGCTGCTCATGTTCCTCCCATCCCTTTTGAAAATCATTCCATTCGTCTAGGAAATCATTGTCCGGAAAATCATCGTCTGTAAAATCACTATTAAAGAAATCATCATCCGTAAAGACGCTGCCAGATAAGTCAGCATCCGGGAAATTCTTGTCTAAGAAATCATCAAAGGAATAATCATCTTCTTCAAGCAGGATAGAGAAGTTGGTTTTGCCATCCTTTTTACATTTTTCCAGCCAATTGCGCTGTGATGATTCATCCAACATTCCGGATAGAACGGCGAAAAAGTTGATTTTGTCCTCTTCGTATGCTTTGAGCGTATATCGCTCCACAGCATCTTTTTGAATATTGGTATCTTCCAGCTCACCTATGCAGCAGGAAAAGAATGAGATTCTGTCATTTTCAAACATGTGGTCAAGATATTCCTGCTGTGTCCTACTGTCTAGCTCAGGGAAAATAGCGCTGAAATGTGTCAGCTCATCTTCGGTATAATATTTTTCTGCCAAAGTATTTATATCCGTATCACCGACATATTCTATGCTGGTAATAATTGGTGCCTCAACTGGACGGGAGGAATCAGCTTTCTGCGATTTCATGCGCTCGATGAGAGTGGTCACAGCCGAAACGGCGTTCTCGTCGGACATGAACTTCTTGGATTCTTCATTAAACCAGACTGGCATCGTGCTCTGATCTGACAAGGTAAGCAGTGTACCATTGTATTTACTCTGGGCATTAGCGGGCAGATTATAACCAATCCAGATAAGGTAGGGATGTTGGTAATACCCCGATTGTGTATAGTTGTATAAGATCACGTCGTCGTCTTCCAACGCGCGATAGGAGTAAGAATGCTGAATCTCCTCGGCAGCCTGTATGACGATATTTGCATTTTCTTGTGTAATTTCATTGTTATCAAGCCTAGTATTGCATTGCTCGGTTATATAATTGACAAGCGAGGTCATATCGTGGTCGTCAAAAGTCCCGAATGTGGCATAATAGTCTTCGCGGACCAAAACGAGCTTTTTATAGCCGTTGGTAACGCTTGATATAGGCTTATCGTCTTCTGTAGCGTCGCCAACCATAATATAATAGACACCATCTTCATATTGTATCGTGTAGTCCGGAAGAGAAGAGCTCTCTGTCTTGCCGCTCTCCGAAATTTCATCGGTTTGTGAGGATGATTTTGCATTGGGGGCAGCGTATGCACCGAGAACGACTGCTCCGCCAATCAATATGCCGGTAATAAATATGGCAGCGGTTTGTATCGTTTTAGGGATTTTTTTGTATTTCATAATGGCATCTAACCTTCCTTTCAATAAATCTTTGCTCTCGATTAAGGTATCGGAGTCGATGGCATCTTTGTAAGAACCGCCTGTACTGATGGCGTGTAACAGAGTGTCACCGTATGATTTGCGTGAGTGTTCCGGAAAAGATGCAATGACTCCCTCATCACAGGAGAGTTCGCAAAGCCGGTTTGTTTCACGTCCCATTAAATAGACAAAAGGATTGAACCAGTGCAGGCAGATTGTGAGCTGTACCAGCCATTTGTAGAACATATCCTTTCGCTTGTAATGAGTCAGCTCATGTAGTATCGTGTAATAGAAATCCTCTTCCGATAAATCTGTTGTCGGAAGAATAATACGGGCATGCATAAATCCGATTAAAAGCGGCGATGCCACAAGGCTGTTGGCACGAAGGTCAATTGTACCATGCACATGATTATCAGCCAGTATTCGTCCGAAACGTTCCAATAAGTTCATATCTTCGACGGGTACGCTTCCGGCGTTAACATATTTTACAAAGCTCTGGTAGATGGTAATCTTGCGGACGAACAAAAGCAGAGCAACGACCAACCAGAGTGCGCCAAGCGAAAACAGTATGTTTTCTGATATGACGATGCGTAATTTGTTATTTGCCGTATTTGCGACGGGCGGAGTATAACTGTCGCCGCCTGCTTCTATGGCGGCAGAGCTGGGTGAGCCGATATCGACAAGCTCGGTTGAAGGCGCACGTTCAGTTCGAAGCGAGCCGGGTGAGTCGGCGGAAGGCAGGCGAGTGCTATTCATTGTATTTTGCTCGATACGTTGCTCCGTCTGTCGGAAAAGGTTTCCGACAACGCTTGTCTCCGGCGTTAAAGGCAAAAGAAAACGTACAATGACCAAAAGCCAGATATAGTATTGCCAGCGCTTACTCAGCCGTTCTTTGTATAACGGACGAAGAAGCAGCAGAAGAAAAATCAGTATGGTTCCTGATAGCGACAGAGATAAAATTATTTTAAATAATTCGTTCACTGTGTGCTCACTCCTTCCTTAACATCTTCCCAATATTTCTTCAAATCTTCATAGTCTGCGGCGGATAGTAAATCCTTCTGAATCAATGCGGAGACGAGACCTTTGGCATTACCTTCGTAGACTTTGTGGAGAAAAGTTTCGGTCTGCGATGACTGGTATTCGTCTTCGGATACGATTGCCGTATACTTGTTACGATGACCGATCTTATTTGTCTTGAGAAGCCCCTTATCAATCAAACGGGAGAGCAGGGTGATGATAGTGTTCTTTGTCCAGTCCATTCCCTTTTCGGACAGCGCTGCGACAATCTCTGCGTAGAGTGCCGTATCGCCATTAGCCCAGATGACCTTCATAAGTTCCAATTCATAGTCTGATATTTGCTGCATAATTTACTCCTTTTCTGTGTTAGTTTTGTCCTGCCTTAGTATTTAAAATAAAGAGTACAGTCTGTAATCTTAATAAGAAGATAACAGATTGTACTCTTAGTGTCAATAACTTTTTGCAACTGTTGATGCTTTCAAAATTTTAATGCTAATTACAGACTGAACTGTAATAACGCTGTGACCTATCCTCAAACCTATACTCGTAACTTCCGAAGAGCAAAGCGCTGAACTCTCCGAAATCATCAATTGTAAAACAACCGTTACCAAATTTGTTAATAAGATATTTGATGATTAATGGTTTTCTTTCTTGTTCGTTCATTTATTTCGTGTGTGTTTCATTCCAATCATGATAATGCCGCATAGCATCCTCTTTTTTGATGAACTTACATCTTTTCTTAAATAATGCCGTCATGATAATTTTTCTGTTTCACGATAAAGCCTTCGTGAGACAAATCTATATCATCGCCACTAATAATGTATGTATCAATATCCTTGCTAACATATTCATATTTTTTGTTTGTCTGTCGGTGTCAATTTCTATAATACTCATTTGGATTCATCCGATATATGACTTAACAGTTTCTCAATTACCGTTATATCTTCCGCAGTCAGACCGACCTGCGCATCCGTCCGTAACTGATGTCGTTCCACTTCAGCATTGTGCAAGTCGAGGTCGTCAATGACAACCCATTCTTCCACATCCTGATGAGCCTTAACATAAGCAAGGATTTCATCTGCCTTAACCAGACTGAATTTTTTGGCTCTTTTTATCTCTTCCGTGGCGTGGTCCGGGGTGACGGAAGAGATTCGCAAACCCTCCTCTAATAGTAGAGTTTGCAACTTTTCGGATTCTGAACGAAGTGGGTTTAACCCGTCATCAAACCAGTATTTCCAGCCGGAATGCAGTATAATTTCGGCGCCGGTACGACGGACCAGTTCGGCTAACATTTTTATTTTATCGCGGTCAATCAAGGTGCCGTCACTGATTTCAAACTGGTGGGTATGATTCCAGAAATTGGAGTTTAATACGCCGTCAATATCTAAGAAGATTACTTTGCTCATGGTTCCTCCGGTGTGAGTATTTATTATTTATCGCGTTGTCTTAATTGCTTATTATATAGTGCAAAGAGCACTCTCGCAACCTATAGACGTATAGGCAGATTGATTTGTGCTTTGAGCAAAGAGCGAGGAACATAAATGAATGACAAAGAAGCTTTGAGTAATACTGATATTTTAGTTTGTACAATAGGATATCATGCGAGTATAATGGTAGAAAAAGGGGAATATCAAATGTGCGCGAATACTGTATGCCGGGAACTGTTATGTGCATTTGGCGGACAGGCGGGCGCGAAAGGAAGCTACAATGAACAAGGATAGTAAGACTAGCCGGATACAAGAGCGGAAAGTGTCCGACAGAATGATTAGGAACATTGCATCCAAGCTGTATCATGCAGACAGGCGGCGGAACATCACCGCCATCGTGGCAATCGCATTATCGGCGATGATGGTTGTGATGGTGTTTTCCACAATCATATCCATCACGACGCTGACGAGGCGCAGCCAGCAGATGTTGTTCGGCTCGCAGGCGGAAGCCGTTTACATGTATTGTCCAAACATATACTGGCAGGAACTGTTACAGGATAGCGGCTGTTTTGATGAGGTGACATATGCGGTGTATATGGGGACTTATGAGACGGACATGTCACCAGAGACCGGAAACTGCCTTATATATACCGATGAAAAGACTGCCGAATGGAATTTCAACGAGATAATTGAAGGAAGCTGGCCGCAGAAGGACGGGGAGATTGCAGTAGATGGACATTTTATCGAAAACCACGGCGGCGATGTCCGTGTGGGCGATGTGATCCATATCAGGCTGACAACAGCGACGGAGGAAATGGAACAGGATGCGGTAGTCAGCGGAATCTGCGCAGCCAACGATGAACTGAATGAAGCAAGGATATATGTATCAGAAGAATTTTTTAGGAATCATCCTAGCGGCAACAATCTGATAACTTACTGTCGTTTTGAGAATGGGAAGTATACCAGTGAGGATTTGGCGAACATTTTGAATGAGGCATTGGCGCGGGAGTACGAGGCGCGCGGACTGGAATTTATGAAGTGGGAGCCGTTTACTGTAATCAATCCGGCGGCAGGCGATAAGCTGAGTGTGGGAGCGGTGGTCCTGCTGGGCGGACTGGTATCAATCACCGTAATCTGCGCAGGACTGATGGTCTATACGATCTACTATATTTCCAGTGTCAAAAATGTAGTGCAGTACGGGCAGCTCAAGTTAATCGGTGTGACGGAGAGACAGATTCGACGCATCGTGCGCCGTCATGCTATCAGGCAGTACGCAACCGGACTTCCTATAGGATGTCTGACCGGGGTTCTATTTGGTTATGTGCTAATGCCGGTGCTGGCGTCCTATGCGGGGCTTGGTGGGAAGCAGTCACTTATGTTAAAGCCTGCATATTTCCTGTATGCGGCGGCACTGTCCTTCATCGTGGTTTATGTGGGTACAAATAAGCCTGTGCGTGTCCTGTCACAGACGCCGCCGGTCCATACGGTGGGATTCACGGACAGCCGCAAGGAGAAAGCCGGCAGGGTGCACAGTGTGCGATTTACGCCGGGACGCTTTGCCAGAAAGAATATCAGGAAACGCAGAAAAAAGACAACGCTTGTAGTCATATCTGTGAGCATCGTAATGCTGATTTTTGTGATGACCATGAATATCATACATAGCATGAATGTAGACGCTTTTATCGCACAGTTCAATCTCTTTGCGGATATAGAGATAGCAACAGACCAGATGCTGCGGTTCATGGATACTAGCGGGACAGAAAATGTGCAGGCAATCCCGAGGGAGCTTCGCATGGAACTGGAGAAAGTATCGGGTGGCATGGAGGCAGTCTATCACTACAATCTGGATGCATATTCTTTCTTATATGATGAAGATGCGGAAAAGTACTGCGAGATTATGCTGGACAATGCCGATTATCAGGAAGGCTTGGAAGAAGACAGTACCGCGCGTGAAATGCTCATGCCCCGTGCCAAGGCATACAGGGAGAAAGGAACGCCTATACTGGTACAGCAGAGTTACCGCTTTTACGATTATGAACAGATTGCAGACTTTGAAGTCTTTGAGGGTGAGATTGACAAGGAGAAATATGAGTCGGGAGAGTATGTGCTGGCAGTGGCGATGGACGGCTATGGGAACACATGCTATCACGCAGGGGATGTGGTGAGGCTGTATGAGGAGTTCCCGGAGAAACTGGACAAGACGCAGGACGGGAACGGAAGATATATATTATATGATTCCCTACCCATGAAGGAATATACGGTGCTGGCGGTGGTCAGCGACACCTATCATAACCGGATGTCATGGGGAGACGCGCATACGAGCGGATTTGAATATATTCTCCCCACGCAGCTTATGGACAGCTTCTGGGAACAGCCGGAGTTATTCATGGTGACGATGGATGCGCCAGATACGGACACGCTTGCACGGGTGGAGCCGGAAGTGCGGGCGTGTCTTAAGAGAATGGGCGGGGAGGACGTCGTATCGATCCGTTCCAGAAGCACTTATAAAGAGGGTTTGGACCAATTCGCTATGGAGATCAGCTTGATTGGTAACGGTCTGGCGGTTCTGGTGGGCGTGATGGCGCTGGTGAATTTCTTAAACAGTACGGTCAGTGGCATCGCCGAACGCAAGGAGGAGTTTTCGACCTTACAGGCGATTGGTATGATGAAGGGGCTTCTCTTGAAAGTACTGCGGCTGGAGAATCTCTATACGGTGTTGTGGGCTGTGGTGCCGGGG
>VSOA01000213.1 GCA_009774585.1 Lachnospiraceae bacterium | reverse complement strand
TAAAAAATCTAGAAGAATATTTGCATCAAGGTTTCCGGTTTCATTACGCGTTCATGGAAGAGTTTAAAAATTTGCTCTATGATGCGCAAGTGCACGAAAAAGAAATTTTTTCACTTTTGGTCAAGCAGCTGTCTTTCGTAAAAAATCTGGGCAGACAAGTATATAATGCAGATGGAAATGAAATAATAAAATATTTGGATAAAGAGTATTATTCATTGCATTTGACTGGAAAAAACTTTAATTTGCGTTTGCTGATGACATTTGATGCAGAAAATAATCCTATATTTCTGGCAGCTTTTTACGAACGTGCGGGCAAAAGGATTTCCGATTATACTCAATGGAAAAAAATATTGGATAAAAGATATAGTCAAATGTAGAGATTAGAGGTGATGAGTATGAAGGGTTATTCTAAAAAGGGAACTTTACAGCTTAATGATTTGTTGAATTTGTTTGAGGATAATCTTACCGCCTCAAATATAACGGCTTCGAATCTTTTGGGGCAAATTTCAGCTTCCATAGTGAAAAAAAGGATCGAGCTTGGTATGACACAAAATGAGTTTGCCTCTTACATGGATGTCAGTCAGGGAATGGTATCAAGATGGGAAGGTGGAGATTATAATTTTTCGATCAAAACACTTGCCGATGTTGCGGAAAAGCTGGGGTTAGAATTAGATGTAAGCCTATGCCCGTGCTCAAGTGCCGTACAGGTGCGGCGAATGTTGGACACGGATGTTTTATATGTGATGTCTGAACAGAAAGAGTTTGTTGGTAAACCTTGCCAAGTAATTGATTATAAATCCAGCGCAAAAATGGCGCAAGACATAAATAGATGCAAAGTTTATAATTTCTATGAAAGAATAGAGATGTAAGGAGGAGATTATGATGTTACAATTTACGAATGGATTTTCGTGCGCAATGGATCAACAAAAAGAAGAACTGATGATAAATTTTATTCAGCAGATACCAGAGATTGGCGATGACGGAAAGACGGAGAATGTGCGAATTGAAGAGGTGATTAATCTTGTTATGGGCAAAGTAATGGCACAAAACTTGTTAGAAGCTTTATCAGGAATACTGTCAGAAGATGATACAGAAAAATAGTGTTGTCTTTGTTTTGTTACGGAAGCAAATAATTGTCAATACAGACTTTGTCGGGTCTGTATTTTTTTGCACATATATGGAAAGTTTCCTTAACATTCATCTCAGATATGCTATATTTCACTCATGGAAAGGAAACTTTACGTGAAAGGAGGACAACGTGAAAAACCGTTTAGAAGAACTGCGCAGGGAAAAGGGGATCAAGCAGGAAGAATTGGCGGCAGCAATGGCAGTTTCAAGGCAGACCATCGGCTCGCTGGAAAACGGAAGATATAATCCGTCGCTTACGCTGGCATTTAAGCTGGCGCAATATTTTAATCTGTCAATTGAGGAAATATTTATCTATCAGGAGGAAAATGAATGAAAGTATCCATGGAAAGTAAGTATAAAGCAGTTTCTGTTATTTGGGCGATATTTGGGGCGCTCTTTTTTGCCGGGGCCGGGGTGATGTTCATTATGCGGGGCGATATGCCACAGATGCCGAGGGCGGATATTGCATATATCGGATTTCTGGTTGTCGGGGCTATATTTGTGATAATCGCCGTTGCCACATATTGTATGGCAGGAGATAAAAATGCTATGATTGAAGAAAATGACGAAAGGGCAAAGATGATTTCGGGAATGGCGGGAAATCCGGCATTCGTTATCCAGACGGTTCTTTTGTGCAGCGCGCTTTTTCTGCTTTGTTTCATGGGCTATGCGAATGCGGCTGTGATGATTACTTTCATGTGCCTGATTGCGGTGAGCGTCTTTGTCTATTTCATTTTGGTTTGGTACTACAGTAAAAAGATGTGAAATGCTATTGACTTTCTGAACAGTGTTCACTACAATGATAATATATGTGAACACTGTTCAGAGAGGAAAGGATATGAGTGATAACGAAAAGAGTAAGGAACATATTATCGAAATCACTACGGAATTGCTGAGAGAGCATAACGGCGATACGGCTAAAATCACTTCGCGTTTAATTGCAGAAAGGGCTGGCATCGGATTAGGATCCGTCAATTACTTTTTTGGAAGCAAAGAAAAGTTGATAGCAGAATGCGTACAAAGAAGCATAAATAAGATGTTGATGGGATTTGCACCGGAGATTGCCGATTTTGGCGAAGATGACGGACTGACTGATGAAACCCGCTTAATATCTTGGGCAAGGCAGACTTTTGATTTTCTTTTTGACAATCAGGCGATTTCCAATATATCAATTTTAAGCGATATGCAAAATTATTTGGCGGACAGCAATTCTGTTTATACGCAAAAAGGGTTTGCTTATGCAATGAGAAGCGGGCAGTATGAAGAGTCCGGGAAATTACTTACCTTTATTCTTGTATCCGCCATGCAGACGGCTTTTCTCGCAAAAGATATTGCAAAAGATATTTTGGGATATGATTTATATTCCAAAGTCGAACGGGATTTATTCATTTCCGATACGGTCGGAATGCTCTTGCACGGAACGAAGCGTGGGGAGGAAGCGGCAGATGAAATGTAATCAGAAGATATGGTTCCTTTTACCGATGCGTTGCCTGATGTTTCTTGCGGCGTTTTCTTTATGCAGTATCTTTACCCGGAGGAGACTAATAGATATTACGCATTGGTGGACAATGCTTGCATCGTTAATCAACATTATTACAATCGTTGTTTTATGGACGATTTGCAAACATAACAACACGACATACCGGGAAATGATACGTTACGACAAGGGGCAGAAGAGTATTTTCAAAAGATTTCTTGTTATGATCCTCATGCTGTTTGTCGGTATAGGAGGGATGTATTTCGCAGGATGGATTTGCTATGGCGAGTTTCCCTATCTTGCACCGATGATGATAGCGCCGATTCCGCCTTATCTAGCGGTCTTAAATATTTTTATCTTGCCGCTGACAACAACGCTTGCAGAGGACGGAATATATTTGGGATATGGGGTGAACAGTTTCACTCCTAAATGGGCGGCAGTTTTGCTCCCTGCATTTTTCTATGCTTTGCAGCATAGTTTTATTCCCACTATATTGGATGTGCAATTTATGATCTATCGTTTCTTGTCTTTTCTTCCGCTAACGATATGGATATGCTTCCGATATGCCAAAGGGAGTTCGGTTTCTTATATTATGACGGGACATTGGATTTTGAACATTGCAACCACAATACAGATTGCAGTAACTTCTTTCTATCCTGAAGCTTATATGATGTTGATACAGCAGCAGGAATAAGTTTTTCGCAAGGCAGGCGGAGCGGAGAAGTACAGTGAAATACATCGGACACATTATGAGATGAGACAGAGGGGGAAAAGTGAGCAGAAAATGAATAAAGAATGGTCAGCGCTTAACAAGACAGTACAAGAAAAAATCAAGAAGGAAGTAACGTTTCATGAATGAACTGCTGAACAATTTGGAGCAATTACATACAACAGAATTAGGGATAGAACGAATTAAAAGGAACCTGTCTCTGGAAACGGATGACGTGATTGAGTGGTGCAAAAACAAAATCAGTTCTGAAGCCGCCGTTATTACAAGAAACGGGAAAAACTGGTATGTGAATGTTGAAAAATGTGTGATTACGGTAAACGCGTATAGTTATACAATTATCACAGCGCATAAGGAGAAGAAAAGCGCGTTATCTCCGACAGAAACAAAACAGACCGCAAAGAGAATGCAGGAAAGTGGTAACGTGTTATGCGATGATATCAGGTTTCTAACCGAAAGGGCATTGTGGGAGACGGAAAATCTTATGAAATGCATCCCTGACGAATTGTGGATCAAGCGTTATGACGGGATTCCTATGTGGAAGTTTCTGTATCATACATTATACTCCATGGACAGATGGTACATAAACCCATACGACGAAACCTATCAGAACCCGCCTTTTCATATGGATACCTTGGCGGATTTGAATGTGATACCGAAGGATGAGTGCTTAAGCCGTGAACAAATGGAGCGCTATTTTGGTCAAATCCGGAATAAGATACAAAATTATGTATCCCTCCTTTCTGATCGCGAACTGTCTGAAAAACCGGAAAACTGTGATATGAGCAGATTTCGGCTGATACTGGGGCAGTTCAGGCACTGGCATCGTCATATGGGCGTGATATACGGATTTATTATCGAAGACGACGGCAAGTGGCCTTATGTGCTTAATATGAGGGGAAAATATCCGGACGACCCGATGCCGAATTACTATTAAAGCAGAAAGTTTCGCACTGCGCATGTTGCTCAGACATGTTCACGTATTAATTTTGTCGTAAGTAAGCCAGAACCGGTTCCAGATATTTTTTGTTTGTCCAGTCACATTTTTGTCCAACGGCGCACATGAGGGCTTTTTCCCACGGCTCATATGTTGAGGGGTCTTTTTTTGCAACGGCTTTTTGCAGCATCCGGCATAGGGTTCTATCTCTAAATGTCATTGCGTCCTCATCCCATGCACCGCGGCAATATACCAGCGGCACACCGCCTAGTTCATCCTTAAAATGCAGCTTTTTTATCTGGGAAATGTCTGCTCCTTATAATGTTTTTAGGTTATCTTCTATCTGAATGATGGTCTGAATCGTTATTTTAAGCTGTTCGTCTGAGATACCCTGAAACATTTTTCCAAGGATTGCGTCACTCATATCAGCGTTTTTATTGCAAAACTCCGTGCAATACTTAGTCAGTTCAACCTTCTGTCTGCGTCTGTCGCTTGGGTCGACGGTAATTGTCACAAATCCTTTGTTCTCCAATTTAAGTAAGATTTGCTTGACGTTCTGATGAGAACTTCCCATAATTTCGGCAAGTTCTTTAATGGCAGGGGGCTTCTTACATAAGTTAATGCAGATGATGGCAAAAAACTGTTTCCAACTGATTTCCTTCATGTTTCTATCTGCCATAGCCTGAAAACGGTTGTCAAATGCGCTCAATAATCCCAGCAGGAAATGAGACGTTTCAATACCGCTAAAATCTATATTTTCGTATTGCATAACGTTTCTTATATTCATTGTGCTCACCTTTTCTGTACAATAGGTAATGTATTACATATATAAGGTAATATATTACCTATTACTTGTCAAACAGAAATTTAATAAATTAAGAATTTACGATTTGTGAAATATATATCAGCAGAGTTTCAAATTCTTGAAAGTGCAGGACGGACAAGATATACTGGTAGATAAGTAAAATGTGGAGAGAACGCTGAGGTTGCCAGACCGTTTGTAATATATGCCGATGGAAGGATGGTCGGATTTACGATGTTCGCATTTGATGAAAACAATGAGGACGAGGATGATAAGTACTGGCTCTGGCGGTTTATGATTGATGAATCTTGGCAGGGAAGAGGATACGGCAAGGCAGCGCTTAGCGAAATCATCAGGTATTTCAGAGAGAACGGCGCCGACCAGATTACGTTGTCTACGAAAGAGGAAAACAGCACGGCGTTAGCACTGTATCATCAGTTCGGGTTCCGGGAAAACGGTGAGATGAATGACGAAGAAATTGTGTTGAAGCTGTTTTTGTGAATGATAGTAAACATTTGAGGAAATCCGCGGGCTTACTATGGGAAAAAGCCGATTTGAGTTCCGTGAAATGTTTTCGAGATGATTTCTTTAAAGTGATTAGAAGTGGATAGTATTATATGAACAATAGAGGTTACAGAATCCTTATTCACATGATAGAGTACTGTGATAAGTTAATAACGTAGCTAATTTGACGGACGAATTTAAAGAGGTTCATAAGACTATTCCGTGGGGGCAAATTTGTGTAAAAATCCGGGTTTGGATAACGGTATCGATTTATATGTAAAGATATATTCATTTTAATGTAAGTGAGTAGAAATAAACTATAAAAGCAATGCAAAAGATGCTGAAAACAATATGGGGGAAATGAGATGGAAATTGGTAACTTAATAATTGTAATAAGAGAATGGTTGAGTAATAATTTAGTTGGTGTGTGCACTTCGATTTTGGCAACCATCATTATTACTTTGGTAAAAGTGCCATATTTCATTATAAAAAAATTTTGCGAACACATAAGCTGGCAGGATAAAAAGGGAACAGACTATATAATTGTTCATTCTTATAGAAGCGATAGAAAGGGCAACATGCTGCGAGATGCTATCAGGTTCTTGGCTAATGCGTATGTCTTGTTGGTGCCGTGTATTTTCATGATAGCAGTGCTTGGAATAGTAGTTATTCTTTCCCAGCTTGCGGTAGTACACATTTATATGTTAATATTAGGTGTTTCTGGTGTGCTGATATGTATTTTGCATATGCAAAAGTACTTGGCGAAAAAAAAGAAAGTATATAAGAATATTAGTGATGTAATGGTATTTATTGTATTGTTTCTTCTATTTTCATTTACGATATTAGCGTCGTGGGCTTGCCAAAATGAAAATCTGTATTATTATACAACAATAATTGCCTTAATGCTGTTTTTTATATGCAGACGCTTCTTTGAAATCAAATTTGAGTCACAGGACTGTGGAACGAAAATTATAAGATTCGTAAGATGTCTTCTTATAGCCATAGTATATATGTTGTTTTCTAAAGAACAAAATATTAATGTGATATCTAAATCATTTGTACCATGG
>VSOA01000212.1 GCA_009774585.1 Lachnospiraceae bacterium | reverse complement strand
GTATCTGGATGATATGCTGGCAAACCTTGAGAGCGCTATGACAGCGACGCTGGCGACGACAACCGAGCATTATCAAAGTTTCTTCAGCACCATCAACAGTTATAATGAAACTGTCAAAGCGAACCGCGCGGAACTGCGGCCGGCGCAAGTGGAGCAGATGCTGAAGGAAGCAGAGGGCGACTCGGAACCGGCGGAATTGGATTTGATGTAGTGTATTACATAGAGGTATATGGATTATAATAAACTGAAAGCGTTATGAGCCGGTTTCCTTAAGAAGCCGGCTTGTTTATTCTGATGAGTGACGAGGGTGAATTGAAAAATAATAAAAAAATCAACATGTTAATGTATCATAAGTTTATATGTCGCCATATCGGTGTTGTGTGGTTTTCCGCTGTGATTTTTAGCGGATTGTTTGGCATGAATGCAGAATATGTAAACGCACAGGAGAGTGGAATACAGGAAGAAGAGATGGCGGGAATAATTGAGGATGAAACAGAATCTGAACAGGTTGTAGTGGTCATTGATCCCGGTCACGGTGGAGAAAATCTTGGCGGAGAGTATGAGGATTATACAGAGAAAGAGATGACCATGGTTGTGGCGAATGCCATGAAAGAAGAACTGGAGAAATACGAAGGCATTAAGGTTTATCTGACCAGAAACGGGGATCAGGAGCTTTCCCTAAAGGAGCGGTGTGAATATGCTGAGAGCGTGAATGCTGATTTTCTGTTTTGCCTGCATTTCAATATGTCGAAATACCATACGTTGTTCGGTGCGGAATGCTGGGTGTCCGCATTCGGAGAAAACTACAGCAAGGGATATAGTTTTGCCAGCGCCGAGATGGATATGCTGGAGGAACTTGGTCTTTACTCCAGAGGTATTAAGACAAGGCTGAATGATAAGGGAACTGATTATTACGGGATTATCCGTCAGTCTACGGAACGAAATATCCCTTGTGTGCTGATAGAGCATTGTCATTTGGACCAAGAAAATGATCAGCCATTCTATGACCATAACGAAAAACTGATAGAATTCGGAAGACTGGATGCAACCGCCGTGGCCAAGTATTTCCAGCTTAGCTCGGAGGAACTGGACGTAGACTACAGCGGTTATCCGAATGTGTATGTGGACGTACCCGTGAGCGTAGTTTCGCCGGATCAAACGGAACCGGATGTCTGTATGATTGAGGTACTTGAACAGGATATGACAAATGGTGAAGTGAGAGTACAGGTGTCTGCCGCCGATTATGACAGCGGTATGCTCTATTATACTTACAGTTACGATAACGGACTAAATTTTTCACCTTTACAGAGATGGCCGGATAAATCCGTGGATACCTTTGAGTTTACGATGCAGGTTCCGCCGCATATTGTGCCGCAGATTGTAGTGAACGGATATAACGGCTATGATTTGTATACGACAAGCAATATGATTTCTCTGCCGTCCATGGATTATAAAACAGCGGAAGAAATTGCGGCAGAATTAGCGCAACAAGAAGCGCTTAAGAGCGCGTCGGAAGCGGTGGCATCTGAAAAAGAGCATACAGGAGTTGTGATTACCAGAGACTTATCGCAAGAACAGGAAAAGAAGCCGATATCCTTCGGTTATTTCCTTGCGGTATGTATTGTCTGCGCACTGCTGGTACTTGGCATGACAATATCCATGATATTGATTCTTAGCGGAAGAAAGCGTAAGCGTCAAAGAAAGCGGAGAAAACGCCGGTATTAAAAGAAGGATCAACTTTAATCAAATGGAAAGATAAGCTGATATTAAAGGATATAGATGAATAAATAGCAAATTGCAGTAATGGCCGTCTGGATTACTTTGTGAAAAATATACGGGCGCACTGATAAGTCCGTCTGGCGAATCATGCTGTAGGTTTGTGCGATGCATGAGAAACCGCCGAACGGCAGGAGGATTAAAATCGGATAAAATAATTTATGACCGGAATAGTCAATTCCGCTCGTGATTTCCAGAATACACCGGTAAACGGCAAGCAATTCTGTATTGGTGTGGCGAAAAGGCACAAAGACAATATTGAGCAGATTAAAGAATACCATATAACCGCCTAATTTGGCGATACCCAGTAAGCCGGATAACACAGAAGTGTCGATGGCGGCGAGAAGAGACATAGAATGTGCGGCATGTCCGGAAGGGGTATCGAGGTCGTTTAAATTGTCTGAGTGACTGGAAGCGGCAGGAGTATGATTGGGCGCAGGTTTCATAAACAGCATCGGCAGACGGCGAAGGTATGGAGCACGACACAGCGCAACTCCATATACAAGCGGGATACCATACATAAGCAGTAACGGTATGAGCGGTTTGCCGATAGAGAGTGTGGGGACCACGTAGCTGAGGAAATAAATAGGACCGATATTATTGCAGAAATATAAGAGCTTTGCAGCTTCTTTATGAGATAATTTTCCTGAAGCATAGAGTTCTCCAACAATCCTTGCACCCATAGGAAAACCGCATAAGAAGCCCATGATAATGGTGTAAGAACCGTTCTCTGATGTGCCGAATATGCGGTGCAGAAACGGGTGGAGCAGTCTGACGAATCCTTCCGTCAGGTTCATGCGGATCATAATGCCGGAGAGAATCATAAACGGCAGGAGTGTAGGAACCATTTTCATAAGCCATAGGTTTAAGCCGGTAGACGCGTATTCCAAAGAAAGTTGGGGATAACATAAAAGCAGAATAACCAGATACGCGGCGAAAGCTGTGAAAAGTAGCTTGTAGAAGTCGTCAATTTTACTGTTCATGGGAGATAGAATTCCTTTCGCAAGGGTTGTTCTATGTATATTCTTAAAAGAGGGTTATTATGCGGTTAGATAAATTTCTATGTGATTGTACTTCAGGCACACGAAGCAAGTTAAAAAAAGATATCAAAGCCGGGCAGGTAACGGTAAACGGCAACACTGTGTTAAAACCGGAGCAGCATATTGATGAGAAAGCGGATGAGATCTTCTATAAAGGTCAGCGATGCGTCTATGAGCAATTTGTTTATTACATGCTGCATAAGCCGTCGGGCGTCGTGTCGGCAACAGAGGATGCGCATGAACGGACGGTGATTGATTTAATGGGCGATGAGAGACGGGACGACCTTTTTCCGGTAGGAAGGCTCGATAAGGACACAGAGGGTCTGTTACTCATTACGAATGACGGCGTGCTGGCGCACGAACTGTTGTCTCCGGCAAAACATGTTGAGAAAGAATATGAGTGTCATCTGGCGGAGTCTTTTGATGAGAAACAGAAAGAGCGGTTGGAACAAGGCGTGGATATCGGCGAGAAGTCGCTGACAATGCCGGCTGTCGTGCATACGTTAGATGATAAAATGATTGCGCTGACCATTACGGAAGGGAAATTTCATCAAGTGAAGCGAATGTTACACGCTGTCGGCAATGAGGTGGTTTATTTGAAGAGAATCCGCATGGGAAGCCTTATGTTGGATGCAGAACTTCCAAAGGGGAGTTATCGCAGGCTGACGGAAGAAGAATTGGACGGAATATTTCGGAGGGACAAATGATAGAAGCGGTTATTTTTGATTTAGACGGTTCCATGGTAGATTCCATGTGGATGTGGAGAACCATTGATATAGAATATCTTGGCAGATTCGGGATTACTCTGCCGGAAGATCTGCAGGCGTGCATAGAGGGCATGAGTTTCAGTGAGACGGCGGTTTACTTCAAGGAGCGGTTTCATCTGCCGGATGATTTGGATACAATCAAAGCTGAATGGAATCGTATGGCATGGGATAAGTATGCCTATGAGGTGCCTGTGAAAGACGGTGTTGTAGAGTTGCTGCAATATTGTATGGATAATGGATTGAAGGCAGGGATTGCCACCAGTAATTCCAGAGAACTGGTAGAAAATGTTGTGAAGATGCGAGGGATGCAGCAATATTTTGAATGTATTATGACGGGATGTGATGTGGCAAAAGGAAAACCGGCGCCGGATATTTATCTTGCGGTTGCGGATAAGCTTCAGGTTCAGCCCGAAAACTGTCTCGTTTTTGAGGATATCATTCCGGGAATTATGGCAGGAAAGGCGGCAGGGATGAAGGTCTGCGCCGTCTATGATAAGTATTCGGAACATCAGGATGCAGAAAAACACAGGTTAGCGGATTACTATACATATCATTTCAGAGAGTTGATGGAAGAAGGTGTGCTGGTATGAAAATGACTTTTTTACCGATTTCCAGACAAGATATGGAAGAACAAGGCATAAAGCAGCTGGACTTTGTCTATGTGATAGGAGATGCCTATGTGGATCATCCTTCTTTCGGACATGCCATTATCAGCAGGGTCTTACAAGCGCATGGCTATAGTGTAGGCATCATCTCCCAGCCGGACTGGAAGGATGAGAACAGCATTACCATTCTGGGAAGACCCAGATTGGGATTTCTCATATCCGGCGGCAATATGGATTCCATGGTGAATCATTACTATGTTTCCGGCAGACGTCGTCCGAACGATGCCTATACGCCGGGAGGCGAACCTTACAAAAGACCTGATCATGCCACAGTGGTTTACGGCAATCTGATTCGGCGTGTATATAAGGACAGTCCGGTTATCATCGGTGGGATTGAGGCGAGTCTTAGGAGGCTTGCGCACTACGATTACTGGTCCGACAGCTTTAAACGTTCTATTTTGCTGGACAGTCAGGCGGACCTGATTTCATACGGTATGGGTGAAAAATCCATCGTGGAGATTGCGGATGCGTTAGCAAGCGGCATTGCGGTGAAAGATATTACCTTTATTCCGGGGACGGTTTACAAGACGAAAGATGTTGAGGGAGTTTATGACGGCATACGGCTTCCTTCTTATGGTGCGATGAAGGAGGAACCGCGCAGGTATGCGGAGAGTTTTCAGATACAGTATTGTAATACGGATCCCTTTACGGGAAAGACGCTGATAGAGGAGTATCCGAACGGCGTCTATGTGGTGCAGAATCCGCCCCAGCCGCCGCTTACTACATTGGAGATGGACGCGGTTTACGATTTACCATATATGCGGACCTATCACCCGTCTTATGAGGAGGCGGGCGGCGTTCCGGCAATCGCAGAGGTTAAATTTTCGCTTGTCAGCAACAGAGGCTGCTTCGGCGGATGTAATTTCTGTGCGCTTACGTTTCATCAGGGAAGGACGGTGCAGGTCAGAAGTCATGAATCTATCTTAAAAGAAGCCGAACTGATGATAGGAGATAAGGATTTCAAGGGCTATATCCACGATGTGGGCGGGCCAACGGCGAATTTCAGACATCCATCCTGCCAAAAACAGATGACGCAGGGCGTCTGTAAGAATAGGCAGTGTCTTTTTCCGGAACCTTGTCCCAATCTGGAAGCGAATCATTCGGACTATCTGACACTGCTTCGCGAATTACGTGCATTGCCGGGTGTTAAGAAGGTGTTTATCCGTTCGGGAATTCGTTTCGACTACCTGATGGCGGATCCAGACGATACTTTTTTCAGAGAACTGGTGGAACATCATGTGAGCGGGCAGCTCAAGGTGGCGCCCGAACATATCTCGGACGTAGTGCTTTCCAAGCTTGGAAAGCCGAAAAAGGAAGTCTACGAGCGTTTTGTAAAGAAATATTACAAGATTAATGAGCAGCTTAATAAGAAACAGTTTCTTGTGCCGTATCTAATGTCGTCCCATCCGGGTTCCACGCTGAAGGAAGCGATTGAACTGGCGGAGTATTTGCGGGATTTGGGATATATGCCGGAGCAGGTGCAGGATTTCTATCCGACGCCGTCTACGGTGTCCACGGTTATGTACTATACAGGCATCGACCCTCGAAACGGCAGAAATGTCTATGTATGCCGTAATCCTCATGAGAAGGCGATGCAGCGGGCGCTGATTCAATATCGGAATCCCAATAATTACGATTTGGTCAGGGAAGCGCTTGTGAAAGGCTGGCGCGAGGATCTAATCGGTTTTGACAAGAAGTGTCTGATCAAACCGCGGAAGATGGGGAATCAGAGTAAGACGCAGAAGCCGGACAGCGGGAAGCGGCAGAAAAATAACAAAAAAGGGCAGAGCATCAGTGCAAATCTTAAGAATCATAATACAAAGAACACCGGTAGGAAAAAAACGATTCGAAACGTGCATAAGAAAAAGTAAAAGAAGTGAAAGAAACGAAATGCCGCCCCAGTCATATACAAGACTGAGCGGCATTTTTAAATTTTTACGAGGTGCGGGAAGAACGGCTCACAGCAAGAAGTTTCTGGCGCATTTCATCCTCAATCCGGACAAGTTCCACTTCTGCGTTCTGTCGTTTGGTTCGTCCCTCTTCCTGAATCTTCATGACTTCGTCCAGCGTGCTGATCAGCGTTTGATTGGTGGCGGTGAGAGTCTCGATATCCACGATTCCGCGTTCGCTTTCCCTTGCAGTCTCGATGGTAGCGGTCTTTAATGCTTCCGCGTTTTTCTTTAGAAGGGCGTTGGTCATATCAGTCACTTCTTTTTGTGCTTTGGCGGCTTCGCTGGAATGGTTTAAGCCGATTGCGATTACCATCTGACTCTTCCAGAGAGGGATTGTGTTCACAAGAGTAGACTGTATTTTCTCCGACATGGCGGTGTCGTTACTCTGAATCAGACGGATTTGGGGCGCCATCTGCATGGCAATTGTTCTGGTCAGTTCAAGATCATAGATTTTTTTCTCAAAACGCTCG
>VSOA01000211.1 GCA_009774585.1 Lachnospiraceae bacterium | reverse complement strand
CGATATGCGCCTTACTCTCGTGGGCTCGGAGATGTTTATAAGAGACATGTGTAAGTATACCATAAACTATTACGCTGCGTAGGAGTCAAGACTATTTTTTATTTTATTCAATCATGCTAAAATAAACGTGAGTTAAATCAACCTCTTGATCTATAATAAAAATTCACATTGCGCAACTTAACGTTGACAATGTGCATTCAGAGAAATATAGAAAATGTCAATATGATTTGGTAGCATTTCCCTATCAAATTACAGGAGGTATCACACAATGAATTTAGGTGAGAAGATTTACAAGTTAAGGAAAGAAAAGGGACTATCTCAAGAAGTTCTGGCCGAACAGCTAGGAACCACCCGACAGGCCGTCAGTAAATGGGAGAACAATCAAGGTTTTCCTGAAACAGAAAAAATATTACAGTTATCCAATATTTTTGAAGTGTCAACTGACTTCCTACTAAAAGATGAGAAATTAATGCAAAGCGCCACAGAAGAACGTGGATATTATGTAAGTATGGAAATGGCAACAAGTTATATTGCTAATGCAAAAAAACTGAGCCGCTACATGGGCATAGGTTTTATGTCATTAGCCCTGACCGGAATACCCTATGTAATGCTTGATGTAAATACCACGGGACGCTACTTAGGTATAGGTATCTGCATTGCTGTAGGAATCATCTCATTTGTTCTTGGAATGTTTACAGAACAGGAGCGGTTCAAAGTCTTAAAGCAGGAACCGTTGATATTTGATTACGGATATATGAAAGATTTAACTGCGGAATATAGGTCACGAAAGAAAAAGTATATAGCTCTATCCGCTTCCTGTACCGTCTTATTTATCCTCAGCGTCTTAGCGCTTTCCCTAACTGTACGGGAAAATGTTATGTGGGCTGATTATCGTTCATTTATTTTTCTCGGGTTCTCCATCGGTCTGTTAGGCATGGTGTATTCTGCCGGGACGATGGAAGCGTATGAGTTACTTGTTAACAATGAACATTATACAAGCCGTCTGCTCTTTAAAATCAGACGTAAAATAAAGCAAAAGCTGGAGATGTAAAAGACATTTGACAGACAAATCTCCTCATATCTGCTACCATGATGGCAGATAAAGAGCGTCCAAAAGCTCTACGTTCAAGGAGATTTTATGCGGCTGCTGTAAGGCAGCCGCATACTTTCACCTGCAAAATTACTGTAAAACAACATATTTCTAATATTGTTTTTCCCTCTCCATTATGATATCAAAAATCGCCTCTTCTATCACTTTTACACATTCATCCGCGTTCTTTTTAATCTCATCACCCCAAAAACGGATTACAGTCCATCCCATAAATAGCAGCTTTTTATTTATTTCATCATCTCTCTCTTTATTTCTGGAAATTTTACTTATCCAAAATTCACTATTATTACTTTTTTGCAGACGAGGTTTCAGGATTTCCCAATCCTTTCCATGGAAAAATTCACCGTCACAGAAAATAGCTAATCTATACTTGGTCAAAACAATATCCGGCTTACCCGGTAACTCATTATAATTCTTTCTATAATGATATCCTTTTTCCCACAAAGCCTTTCTGAGAACAAGCTCTATTTTCGTATCTTTTTGACGAATATGCTGCATATTTTTTCGTCGCTGCTCCTTGGTCAAAACATCCATCCGCTTCCCACCTTTACATAATTCCATAAAATCCTAAAAGCATTTCTATTGTAAGTTCTGTTCCATTTCGCGTAATACCGATACCTGCATTTTTTATCTCTTCTCGTCTGTCTTCCCATAGTTTTCTTATAACATTTTCCGCATCCACCCCATAGTGCACAAGATTATGACAATGACTACAAAGCGATACAATATTTGCTTGTACATCCAGCGAGTTTTCAAACAAGTCATCATATTGTAAAGGGATCAAATGATGCGGCTCAGTATAATTAACCGGCTGCCTCTTACGCAAAAACAATTCATGTGCATTATCATATTCGCACAAATATCCCGCTCTTGCCAATGCTCTACTCGCTGTATCGGCATTCCTGACCGGAACCATCCTACCCTCTATATTTCTTGCCGCTCTTTTATTTTCCGGTTGAGGAGTATAAACAACCTCACACATATTGAACTGAATGTTTTCCATCTCTCTTACAAGGCGCCGTTCTTCAATTTCATTTAGTTCTATATCACTATCATCCGCGCTAACCTCAATTTTCCATGTATCCATTTTCTTTAATTCAAATGGAATAGTTGATGTATCCAGCTCAAAATATTTATTGTTTTCCTCTATATGCTCATTATTAAAATACATCTCGTAATTATTGTTATTCTTTCTGATTATCAAAGTACCTACTTCACTTTGATACCTAACCGACATCTCATATTCCGTATCTGTGATATATCTGACTTGGTTCCCCGCATATCTTTGCATAATATTAACCATCTGCTCATAATTCAATACATCTATAGATTCTTTTGATTTTCCAACAAAATACGCAGAGCCTAATTTACGCACATAATCTATAATATACCGTTTGCTTCCAACACTTTCAATCTTTTGAAGCACCAAATTGTCACCCGGTTTTAGTTCATGCTTCGTTGCATATCTTCCAATTGGTGTCACTCTGTCATTTGGAGTAGTTCTGTTAGTTGTATAATCAACATAGTGAAGTGCGAAAATTTCATCATCCGTGTCCTGAAATTCTTGTTCAACTCCTGCCACTTCAAAAAAATCTAACAATAATTGTCTGGCCTGCCTCGTAACCACCAAGCCTCCATGCGAACCGGATTCTGCCAAATCAGTTCTGTTTAAAATCTTTGAAACCGTTATTCTCATCTTGCACCTCCTCATAAAATCGTGTTATTTTTTCAGCCAATTTCATAATTTCCTCTTCATTATGACTTGTATTTATCTTCATCAAGTGTTTTACATCAATTACAACACCCTGAATATGTTCATATGATTCCGATTCAGGTTTACCATCTCGCTTCCAGTCTCCGTAAGCCTCCCCTATCCACAATACATCGTCTTTCGTTTTCCATTGAGAATGTAATGAATTAAACGGCATAATAAATGCATTGTATACTTTAAAATCTTTCCCATATTTTTTCTTAAATTTTTCATGGTGCGTAATGTATTCTCCATATGTAATTTGTTTATAAATTGACGCTGATTGCGGTAAATCCGTTACTTTACCAGTGACACCATATTTATAATACTTCGCATCCAGAACATACACACTGCCCTTATACACCATGATTGTATCTGGCTTCAATGGAGCATTTGCATGTTCCTTTCCGGGAATTGTCCAATATGTTTTAGGGAAGTATTCCTTTTTTTCACTAATTCCATATACCTTGTCAATCATTGCCTCCCAAACATATTCAAATCTATAAGTTCCATATCTGTAGTTCTTCTGAAAATGATTATCCGCCTGATAATCAATAATCGCAAGCATATTAATAAACAATTCCCTATTTTTATCATTAAACGTATTTGCTATTTTCTCTTTAAGTATACTTCTAAACAGCTTCTCATTATACTCTATCTTTGGTTTCTCAGGCATACCTCCGGTAAATAACCAGCCAATCTTGCAAAAGCTTTCATACACAAAAAATTCATGTATTAATGTTACTAATTCATCACAATTAACCCTATTCCTTTTTGTAACAAAGTTCAAATAATATACACTTGTACCTTGTACATATGGCTTTTGAGTCTTTATCGTCTTATTCCAGTTTACTTTACCACGCTTTGCAATACCGTACATCGCCTCATGTTCTTTATAATATCCCCTGCTATAGAAATCATATATCACAGCCATGTACGCCTGAATAGGAAATGCAGTGTCATGGTATATTGAATGACCTTCGATAATCTCCGAATTTTTTTTGCCCGTTGTTATTTTTATTGTATTTAACAACAAAAATATATCACTTCTTAAGCCTCTGTCATCTTTTGATATTGCATATCCGATGGGGAAATTAATACTTATATCTTCATTTTCACACGTTATTCCGACAAATATATCTGAATCACAATTTGTATTAATTCTACATTTATCGCGTATACTAAATTGTCTCATTGCATCGCCATCCTACATATTCTGCCCTTCGTCCGGTTGTATTTGATTCATCATCTTTTGATACACTTCTGCTTTTAAAGTGGATTTAAGTTTATCTGCTGTAGCCTGTTCATATGTTTCTATTACTTCTTCTAATGATTTAAACCTTTCATCAAAAATAGCTTCCTTTTCCATTTTAAACGCATCGTCCCATAAGTATTTTAGCACTTTTTCGGGAAATTTATCTACCGTAAGCTCACTTCGCTTTACAAAATATGCTCCCAAACGCTTGTCCTCAGAGCTTACCATATCTAAATTAATCTCAACGACCATATCATTTATAACAGATGCAAAAGCACCCCATTTGATTTGGCTTCCCTCAATTATATCTCCGGCATGTTCTGCCATCATTACACTATTCTTCATATGATGCATGCTCCACCTTCGCTGAAACGCTGTATCAAGCGTAAATACATTCTGGTCAGCCGTGTTCATAGTGGCAAGAATCCACATATTAGAGGGAATACGAATCTCATGTTCCGCCTTCCCAAACACCTCGGTTGCCACATCATAATTTGATATTGCATATTCACTTTCACCATATTCGGTTGGATCATATTTATGATTGTCTTCCGTTTTTCGGTCAAGCAATTGAAATATTTCCCCAAATATTGCCGGTGCGTTACCGCGATTAATTTCCTCGATAATAAGATAATACTCTTTTCCCGGATTATCCCATGCCTTTTTTAGTATTTTAGTAAATGGTCCTGCCGTAAAAATATATTTCAATTGTCCTTGTTCTACCCGCGGAAGAATTTGTCCAACAAAATCCGAATATGTATAGTCCGGGTGAAAAACCACTCTTTCCATCCGTGCCATGTCATCGCAATACTTCTCTTGTATTTCGTGACTCTTTCCAACACCCGGAACGCCGTATAACAAAATATTCTCCGCTCCGGTTATTCTCTGCTCCTTCTTTTTATCCTGTGACAAATAAATAAGAAACTTTTCATAGTTAGTCATCCCTTGATCAAGCGCAAGACCTGAATTAGGGTTTGCTTCTTTACGTTTTCTTTTGTATTCAAGATAATCATCGCTGTCTTTAATTGCCTGACGCGTCTTTATATACTCTTCTACATCTGAAATCAAATAAACATCTCTTTTAATAACCCCTTGTTCAACCAATTTACCTGACATGTGTTCTAACTCAGACACCTGTCTATCAGATTTTAAATTTAAACCATCCAAAATATAATCTTTGAACTGTTCTTTTAAATTACCGGAAATATCTCTATTGCTATCACTTTCAACATCACATAACCCTTGTATCATTTTTCCGCATATCTCATTGAATTTATCTGCGGATATCTCTTTCAAATATTCTTCTTCACAGTTGATATCAATAACATCTGTCCGAACAATTTCCGCAACTTCAATTACCTTCTTCAATTCAACAGAGTCATCTTTTTTAGACATTACCTGCATACATACATTTATCCCGGATATCGGTGCTCGTCTATATATTAAAAGCCTGTCTTCCGGCATAACTGCATCCATTACATGTTCTTTATTCTGAATCAAAAAGGTAAAGGAAAATGTTTCTATTGCATCTATTCTTGTAAACGTATCCTGAAAAGAGTCAACTGATAAGATATAATATTTATGCATTTCTAATTTTCCTCCGTCGTATACACATATTTCTTCCAACCGTAAAATCCCGCCAGCATAAGCTCATTACCTTTCACCCGAATCTCAATTACTTCTTTTCCTCTATATGCATCCATCAGGCTTTTTCCATTTACTTTCAGATCGTAATAATCTGTTTCCTCTGGAGAGTCGCTTCTCTTTTTTTCTGACTTTACATATTGGATCATGGCATGAATACCTGCTCGCGATATTTCATCCTGAAAATAATCAAGTCTGTCCGGTGTCAAAATTTCAAAACCGTATCTTGATTTTTGCACTACCAGATTGTCTGTATGCTTCATTGCATAAATATAATAATCTTCCTTGCCTCCAGCGCTACACTTTTCAAGCATAATCTCATCACCGGCACACAGATTCTTATTACGATAGTATTGTCCCAGCCCTACAATGCGCTTTTCTCTTCCCTTTGTGCTCCGTATACCAACCTTCTCACCCGTATATTTATCTGTAAACTCAATTGAAACATTCAGTTCCCCAAAAATATCTGTTATGCTCAAGTCATTTGGTATTAGCATATACGTATCATTCATACCGCCCTTGCCAAGCTCGGTATTATTCAATTTTTTTACTATCTGCACTATTTTCACTATAGTATCCTCTATTCCAAATATGGCTTAAGTACATGCGCAATTCCTCTTGCCGTCAGCGTCGGAACCGCGTTACCTATCTGCATATATGTTTTCAGATAAGCACCCCAGAAAAGATAATCATCCGGGAAGGACTGGATTCTTGCTGCCTCCCTTGGCGTAATTGCCCGCACCTGCTCAGGATGAATATGCGAGTGGCAGTCCATTCGTAAATGTGCCGTTATGGTTCTGCATGGTCTGTCTGCTATTAGTTTATAATATTTATCCTTGAAACAATGGTTCCTATGGGCATAAGGCATAATATCCTTTATCTTTTCGTTCGTCGCATCGTCTCCCGGCTGAAGCCTTTTATAAATCTCATAGTTTACGTCACTGCAGTATCTCGCCTTATGATTAAACACATAGGGAATATTCCTGCCC
>VSOA01000021.1 GCA_009774585.1 Lachnospiraceae bacterium | reverse complement strand
GTCATTCGCAGTCTTTGCGCATTCTCTCTGATTTTATCGGTTTTATATGACGACACGTCGCAGGCTATGACCTGCCCGGTTCCCGCAAGCTTCTCAGCCGCATGCATTGCCTTACCGCCGGGCGCCGCGCACACATCAATCACCGTATCGCCATGCCTAATTCCGGCAGCCTCCACCACCAGCATGGAACTTACATCCTGCACCGCAAAAAGTCCTTCGGTGAAGCCCGCAAGACTATGGATGCCGTCCGTTTTCTGCACTTCTACCGCATAAGGCAGGTAGGGGTGCCTGCTTACCTGCACCCCCGCCTGCTTCCACAATTCGATTGCCTCTTCTCTCTGTTGCAGACCGGCTGTCTCCTGCAATCTGATTCCCACCGCCCCTCTTTTCATAAAAGACTGAAGAATCTTCTCACAGGCATTTTCTCCATACGCATTACAGAAATGCTCCACAAGCCAGACCGGCATCGAATAACATACCGATAAGTATTCGATATATGACGTCTGCTTATCCGGATACACAATCTGTTCTTTCTGTCTTACAACCGTGCGCAGAACCCCATTTACATAGCCCTGCAGCGATTGGAATTTACGTCTCTTTGCTAATTTAACCGCCTCGTCGCAAACAGCGGCGTCGGGTATATTGTCCATAAACAAAATCTGGTAGACGCTCATCCGCAGCAGCTCCCTGATGAGCGGTTTCATTTTCTTCACCGGAACTTTAGAAAACTGACCCAGAACATAATCAATCTGTATTCTGCGTTCTATCGTCCCCTCGCCCACTCTCTTGATAAAAGCCTTCTGCCTGCTGTCAAGATAATCATACTTAGACAGCACCGACGCAATCAGAACATTACTATATTCAGTTTGTTTCGACAGTTCCATCATCAGATCAAGAACTACTTCCCGCACGTTTATTTCTGCCAATCTGCGTTTCCCCTATCCTATATAGATATCTATTTCAATCGCGATTTCTGTTATTGCCAAACAAAAGAACCAGTCTGAGAAGCTGGAGAATCGCCGTCGCTGCTGCCGCCACATAGGTAAGGGCTGCGGCGGATAACACCTTGCGGCATCCTCTTGTCTCATCCTGTTCCAACATACCGTAATCGCCCAACATAGCGAGCGCACGTCCGGAAGCATTAAATTCCACCGGAAGCGTCACCACCTGAAAAAGCACAGCCAGCGCAAATACCCATATACCGACCTGTATCAGTACCTGATTCATACCTAGTATAGCTCCCAGAATGATAATGGGAATGCCCGCCCTTGAACCGATATTTGCCACCGGCACAAGTGCCGTCCTGATGGACAGCGGTCCGTATCCTTTATCATGCTGTACCGCGTGTCCGCACTCATGTGCCGCCACTCCGATTGCCGCAATCGAATCGGAGCCGTACACGGAATCCGACAGTCGAAGCACCTTGTTAGAAGGATCGTAATGGTCTGTTAATTCACCTCTCACATGCTCGATACGCACATCATAAATTCCCGACATCTGCAATATTCTCTGCGCCGCCTGCGCTCCGGTCAGCCCGCTTCTGCTTCTGACACGCGCAAATTTCTTATAAGTGGAGTTGACGCGCATCTGTGCCCAGATACATAAAACCGCTCCAATCAGAACCAACAGGTAAGTCGGATCAAAATAATATCCATAATAGCCGTAATGTCCCATACTGCTCATCCCTTTCCATACTTTTATGCTTCTGTACAAAATTCCTTTGTACAAACCTCTTACGCCGTCTCTTCCGTCGGCTTTTCTGTCATTACTCCAGTTTCTCTCCGGCTTTCATCGGATATCCCAAGAGAAAATCCCTGACTGCCATGTGCTTCTTGCCTTCCGGCTGTACTGCCGTTATCTTGAGAATGCCTTCTCCCGTCTGGACATAGAAGGAATCCTTCTCCACACGGACTATTGTACCCGGTTCTGCGTCATTTGGCGGCGCCGACGTCTGCCCATTCTTCGATTCCTCTGCCACAGTCTCCGCCGTCTTTTCATCCGCGCAGGCGACTTCTTCCTCCCAGATTTTAAGCATTTTACCACGGTACACACAAGACGCCCCGGGCCATGAAATCAGACCGCGGATAAGACAATCCAGCCCGACCGCATCCTGCTGCCAGTCAATCCTGCTCATCGACTTATGCAGCATCTTAGCATAACAGCTTTCTTCCTCGTTCTGCCTTACCGGCGTTATCTCGCCCTTCTCTATTTTTGCAAGGGCTTCCACAATCAGACGCGCGCCAGTCTGTGCCAGTTTATCGTGCAGACTGTCCGCCGTCTCCCGCGCCGAAATCGGCACTTCGTCTTTCATGAGCATATCGCCCGTATCGATTCCCCGATCCATCTGCATAATTGTGACGCCGGTCGTCCTCTCACCGTTAATAATCGCCCATTGAATCGGCGCGGCGCCTCTGTATTTGGGCAGCAGAGAGGCATGGATATTCACACAACCGTACTTCGGCATTGTCAGGATTTCCTGTGAAAGAATCTGGCCGAAAGCCGCCACCACAAAAACATCCGCTCCGTATTTACGCAGCTGCTCCACCGCATCGGACTCCTTTACTTTGACCGGTTGAAATACCGGAATCTCATGCAATACGGCACACGCTTTAACCGGAGTCATCTGCATTCCTTTACCTCTGCCTTTTGGCTTATCCGGCTGCGTCACTACCGCCGCCACGTCATGTCCTGCCTGTATGATTGATTCCAGCGCGCCTACCGCAAAATCCGGCGTTCCCATAAATACAACTCTCATGTATCTTCCGTTCTCCTTTCCCGGATTGTAAGTACTACTCTTCTTCCGCCAAGTCTGCCGTATTCACCAATGGACCGTCTACTTTTTCCACATACAGACGTCCGTCCAAATGATCCAACTCATGGCAGATTGCCCTTGCAAGCAGTTCCGTTCCTTCCAGTTCGAAAGCGTTCATATTCTCATCATAAGCAAGAACCTTAGCATAGTTCGGTCTGGTCACTTTGCCGCTTTTGCCCGGAACACTGAGGCACCCCTCATAACCCTCCTGCTCACCGCTGGTCTCTAAGATTTTCGGGTTGATGAGCAAAATCGGATCTTCTCCGGTAACGTCGATCACCACGATTCTTTTCAAGATTCCCACTTGCGGCGCCGCCAGTCCGACTCCTTCCGCTTCATATAATGTTTCAAACATGTCGTCAATCAAATCCTGTATGCGCGGCGTGATCTCAGTCACTTCCTTGCACTGCTTATTTAAAACCGGATCACCCATCTCCCTGATTTTTCTGATTGCCATACTCTCATCCTCTCCTTCTGCCTCTCGTATTCAATATGTATTAATAGGATCGAAATCATACTGTACCGCCTGATTTCTTAACTCCCTGTCCTTACAAAACGACTCCAGCATATCTTTGATTTCCACCAATACCTGATAGTCTTCATGTTTGACATAGAATACATGCCTGTATATATCATTAATTCTGCTGATCGACGCCTCGGCAGGTCCGATTAGTTGCGCTTTCTGATAAACTTCTTCACAAGCGCATAATGCACTGACCGTATCTGTCATAATTCTGCCAAGCGCTTCACCCGCTTCACAGTCTTTTGAGGTAATCAGTACTGCCAGCATATGCGCCGCCGGCGGATAGCGCATGAAATCCCGATAGGTAATCTCCTCTTCATAAAATCCTCGATAATCCTGCTTCGCCGCATGTACGATACTGTAATGTTCCGGCTGATAAGTCTGAATCACCACTTCACCCGGTTTTTCTCCCCTGCCGGCACGTCCCGCCGCCTGTGTGACTAACTGAAAAGTTCTCTCTCCTGCACGATAATCATTCTGGTTTAATGACAAATCCGCCGCAAGAATACCCACCAGCGTCACATTCGGAAAATCATGTCCCTTAACAATCATCTGCGTGCCTACAAGAATATCCGCTTTCTCATCTGCAAATGCCGATAGTATCTTCTCATAACTTTCCTTTGTTCTAGTCGTATCCGCGTCCATACGCAGCACTCTCGCCAAAGGAAATTCTTTGTGCAAAGCTTCCTCAATCTGTTCGGTTCCCGCCTTAAATCCAAGCAGATACTTAGACCCGCATTCCGGACAGTTCTGCCGCCTGACCTCCTCATACCCGCAATAATGACATATTAACATACCATTATTATGTTCAGAAAGAGAAACATCACAATGCGGACATTTCATCACATGACCGCACGCCCTGCACGAGACAAATCCTGCATATCCTCTCCTATTCAAAAACAGTATCGTCTGCTCCCTCCTCTTCAGCCTCTGCTCTATCAGTTCATGCAGCTTTCTGCTGAAAACAGAGCGGTTTCCCTTCTTTAATTCTTCCCGCAAATCTATGGTGTATACGTCCGGAAGCATACTGCTTCCATGTCTGCTTGTCATCTCATACAGCTTATATTCCCCCCGCCTTGCACGGTAATATGCTTCCAGCGAAGGCGTCGCCGATCCCAAGACCACACATGCCTTATGCATTGCGGCAATCTGTACCGCCGTCTCTCTGGCATGATACTTAGGCATGGATTCACTCTTGTAACTGCTCTCGTGCTCCTCATCCACAACGATGACTCCCAGCTTAGGAAAAGGAGTAAACAGAGCTGACCGCGGTCCGATAATCACATCAATCTCTCCTGCCTTGGCCCTTCGCATCTGATCGTACTTCTCTCCTTGTGAAAGCGTAGAATTCATCACGGAAACCCTGTCACCGAATCTTTTATAAAATCTAAGAAGCGTCTGATAGGTAAGCGCAATCTCCGGTATGAGCACAATTGCCTGCTTACCCATCACAATCATCTGCTCTATGATGCCGAGATACACTTCCGTCTTACCGCTGCCAGTGACCCCATGTAAAAGATAGGTGCCGGGATTGCCCAAGCGGTAATCACTCACGATTTCTTCTATGATATTCTTCTGGACATCACTTAATACAACCCGCTTCTCACTCCCGTCCATATGTTTGACAGGATTACGGTACAGGCTTTCCGTCTCAATTTTGAGATATCCTTGTTTTTCCAAAGACTGTAACGTAGACGGCGACACGTTCAGCTTCTGTCTGAGCAGTTCCTGCGGAAGCACTTCTTCCTCCGCCAATGCATATAGCACCCTTGCTTTTGCCGTTTGATGTTTTTCTTTACACAGATGCGCCGCCTGAAGCAGTTCTTCCGGCGGTATGCACCTTGTGACCTTCTTTTTCTCCAGCTGTTTTAGCTTCTGTTTCACCGGCAGTACGGTCTTTAACGCCGCAATCATCGTAGAACCATACTGCCTTTTTAACCAATAGGCTATCTGTATCTGGCCGCCTTCTGCAGTGATACCTTTGTCATCTACCGCGGCGATTGTCTTCAACTTATCAAGCGGATACTCTGCCACGTCAGATAAATCTATCACATACCCTGTTTTGTCGCGATTTCCGCTCCCGAATGGCACACGAACGCGCACCCCCGGATATACGGCGCCTGACAGTTCCTGCGGAATGATATATTGAAAAGGTCTGTCTACTTTTTCATGGGATATATCTATGATAACATCCGCATATTTTGCTGCCATGCGTTTTCTACCTTCCTTCAAGTATCTCCTGAATAAGCACGCGTTCATCCATAGGATATTTCACGCCGTTAATTTCCTGATAATCTTCATGTCCCTTGCCGGCAAGAACAATGATGTCGCCCGGCTCACCGTGGGATATCGCATAGGCGATTGCTTCCTTACGGTCACAAATCTCCACATATTTGCCATCCGTTCTGCCGATACCGATCTTAATGTCGTCAATGATCGCTTGTGGTTCTTCGGTCCGCGGATTATCTGATGTGATAATCGTCAGATCCGCCATCCTGCCACTGACCTCTCCCATCTCATATCGTCTCGACTTCGCCCGATTACCGCCACAACCGAAGAGACAAATCAGTCTGTGCGGCTCATATGCCCTCAAAGTCGTCAGCAGACTCTTAAGCGCCATGGCATTATGCGCATAATCTATCATTAATGTAAATTTATCGGACACCTTGACCGGCTCGATCCTACCCTTCACTTTAGCCGTAAGAAGCGCAGATTTCACGATTTCTTCCGTCACGTTAAAATGACGGCAGATTGCAATTGCAGTCAATGCGTTATATACGCTGAATCTGCCCGGCGTCGCTATTCTTGCATGGAAATCCATGAGTCCCGACACGTCAAACTCCATACCCAGATTCCCCGCTTCTTTCACAAAAGTGATATTACCTGCACATAAATCTGCTTCTGTGTCTATTCCGTACGTCTCTAATACACATGTATGTCCCTGTGTGACCGCCTCCCAGTGCTCGTCATCATGATTGACGATTCCCACTTTACACTGTTTAAACAACAGGCCCTTACAATGAAGATAATCATCAAAATCTTTATGCTCGCCCTTACCGATATGATCGGGTTCCAGATTGGTAAAAATACCGAAATCAAATATAAAGCCTTGCGTTCTGTGCAGCATCAGTCCCTGCGAAGATACCTCCATCACCACGGTATCGCATCCCTCATCCGCCATCTGTCTGAAATACTTCTGAATAAGATAGGATTCCGGCGTCGTATGATCCGCATGAATATGGGTATCGCCTATGATAATCTCTATTGTTCCGATCAACCCGACTTTTCTGCCAGCCTTCTCCAAAATGGATTTCACCAAGTAGGTCGTAGTCGTCTTACCTTTTGTGCCCGTAATACCGATAATTTTCATATTTTCAGCCGGATGGTCAAAAAAGGCGGCTGATATAAACGCCATGGCATAATGGCTATCCTCTACCTTAATCACCGTTACTTTGCTATTCTCAGGCAGTTCTACTTCCTTCTCCACCAGAAGCACAGCTGCGCCGGCTATAACGGCATCAGCGGCAAACTCATGCCCGTCCTTTACTGCACCCGGTATACAGACAAACATGCTGCCCGGAACCACTTTTCTGGAATCATATATAATGTCCGACACTTCCTTATCAAGTGTCCCTTCAATACATTCGTAATCAATCTTCGCCAACAAGCTTTTCAGCGCTGTCATCTGATCCCTCCTGCTCTTTTTACGTCCATTTTCTTCTATAACCATAGCACGAAAACCGTCATTTTTCAACTTACATGCCTCTTTTATTCCGTGGTTTGCGCAGCAAATCCCGTAAAAAAGCTTACTCGTTATTTTTTTAAGGATATCTTAATGTATTTTTATTTTTTTATAACAAACTAAACACATTTTGGACACAATTACACTTTATGATGTTAATCAAGATAGTTGATGAACTCACTATCTCCCCCCTCATAAGAAAATGCGAAAAAGTCCGGTTCACCCGGACTTTTTTGTTGCATTGTCCGCACTGCCCATACAATAATCCTGCATGATCATCTGCAGGCTCTCTCTTCCCTGATATACATTCAGATCCGGATAATAAATCACATGAATGCAAATATCACCGCCATCACCGCGATACAGTCTGTCATATGCCTCCTGACCGAATCCTTCCGTCAAAAAAGTATGCCATGTCTCCATATTGCCGAAGAACATCATTTCGTACCGTCCGCCCTGCTCATCTTCCACGGTATATTTCCCCACATTGCTATTCTTGCCGAGTATCCTGCCTTTTATCAGTTTTACATTTCTCTGGGCAAATACAGGCTTAGGATTCCCGTTTCCAAACGGCTCCAATACCGATAACTGCCGAACAAAATCAGCAGTCACATAAGACATGGGCATGGGAACGTCTATATGTATCTTCTCTTCCAAATCTTCTTCAGTCAATCCACAATGCTCATTCAGATAGGCGCGGAAGTTCTCTACATTCTCTTCCGGCATGGATACCCCCGCCGCCATCTTATGACCGCCGTATTTCGTGTATAGTTCTTTACATTCACTCATCTTATCATACATATGATATGCTTCTATAGAGCGCCCGGAACCTTTGACTCCCTCTTCCGCCTTCGTCAATACGAACGTCGGCTTATAGTACCGTTCCCTGAGCCGCCCGGCAATGATACCCGCAAGACTCTCATGACATTCCGGAAGATACACGACAAGTACTTTATCATCTATGAGAGGACTTTCCTCAATCATCTGAACCGCCTGTTTCGTCCCCAACAGAGTCATATTCTTCCTGCTATCGTTCAATTCTTTCAATTCGTCCGCAATTGTCACCGCTTCCGCCTGATCGTCAGTCCGGAACATCCGTAATGCCCGATATGCCGTATCCAGTCTTCCTGTTGCATTTAAACACGGTCCTAACACAAACCCTATATGATATGCGGACAAAGGCTTATTCTGCAGACCGTTTACCGTGATAAGCGCCTGCATACCGACATTTGACGACTTCGCGATCAGTTTCAGCCCTTCTCTGACGATAATACGGTTCTCATCTGTCAACGTCATCACATCTCCCACAGTTGCAAAAGCTGCGAAAGCCAGTAATTCCTGAAGCTTTGTTTCCACCTGATCGACCGGAATGAGTTCAAACAGAACCTGTATCAGCTTGTAAGCAACCACAGCACCGCAAATGCCATCAAAAGGATATCCGCAGTCATTCTGCTTCGGGTCTACAACTGCATCCGCAGGGGGCGGGCACTCAGTTCTTGCACCGTCTTTTGCAACCTCGTACGGCACCTCATGATGATCGGTCACCACCACGGTCATACCAAGCGATTTGGCATAAGCAATCTGGTCTTTCGCCGCAATTCCGTTGTCGCATGTCAATATCGTTTCAATCCCATCCTCTTTCGCCTTGGTAATCATCTCGTCATTCAGTCCGTACCCGTCCTGAATGCGGTGCGGTATCACAACGTCCGCCCGTGCGCCGCTAAGTTCCAATCCCTTGACCAGAATATATGCAGCGCAGACCCCGTCGATATCATAGTCTCCTATCACGCGTATTCTCTTCCCGCCGTCAATCTGCTCCTGCAGAATACGTGCCGCTTTATCCACATCCTTAAGCAGATGCGGGGAATGCATATCGCCCGGTGCGCCGTACAGAAATTGATTAATCTGTTCTTCTGTCTCAATATCTCTGTTTCGCATAATTCTCGCAATCACCGGGTCAATATGAAACGTTTCCGCTATTTTTGCAAAGTCCGCCTTCTTGGCGGATACCATCCATTTCGCCACTTCTATACCATGCCTTTCCTATAAGTAAATTTGCTTCGCAAATTAACTTTACGAGTTCATGAGATGCTGCGCATCTCGACGAACTCGAAAAGACGGAGCAATTTCCTATTTATATAAAAGTAAATTTGCTTCGCAAAATATATGAAGAAAACTTAGGCGCTCTGTTTGTCGCAGAACGCCTTTTCGTTACCATATGATGTTACATTATCTTTGACTTAAGCCTGCTATTTCGCCGCTTCTTTCTTCACAATCTTGGTGCGCAGTACATACCAGAACGCACTCGCCAGACAGATGGACGAATACGTACCGCAGATAATACCTGCGATAAGCGGCAATGCAAACTCTCTGATGGAAGACACGCCGAATACTTCGAGTGCCGCCACCATGAAGAACGTCGTCAGGGAAGTAAAAATACTTCTGGACAATGTCTGGGAAATACTCTTATTGACCACATCGTCCAAGCTTTCCTTGTCACGTTTGTCCCTCAGGTTCTCACGGATACGGTCAAAAATAACGATGGTCGCATTGATGGAATAACCGATAATCGTCAACATACATGCGATAAAGGTGTTACCCACCGATATCTTCACAATCGCATAGAACGCAAGAACTACCAGCACGTCGTGAAGCAATGCAATTACAGAACTTGCACCGAAACGGATATCTTTGAACCGGAACCAAATATACAGCAGCATGAGTATGGTTGAGACAAGAATCGCCTTAATGGCATCCGCCTGCATTTCAGAACTTACTGTTGCGCTGATTGTCTCCGCCGTAATGCTGTTTGCATCCACGCCGAAATTCGTCGTCATAGTATTCGCAAACCGCTCTCTCTCTTCTACATTCAAGGTTCTCGTTTTGATAATAATCTGATTGGAACCGGCTACTTTCGTTGTCTGCACATTGCCGTCGCCTGTAATCTCTTCGATCAACGGAACAATCTGTGCGTCTATCTGCTCAATGCTCAAATCTTCGTTCAGTGTCATGGTCGTGGAAGTACCGCCCACGAAGTCAAGACTGTAATTGAGCGCCATATCCATCTGCGATTTGTTGATTCCCATCACAACAAAGCCTATCACGATCACTGCTGCCGACAAGCCGAAGAACAGATATCTCTTGGATAAAAAGTTAATCGTTTTCTTCTCCTTGCCCACACCGTATGCCTTCTCGCTCTGCACACCGAGCGCATAGAATACGTTGAGAAGATACTTGGTAATAAACAATGCCGTAAACATAGATAATGCTATACCGAAGATCAATGTAATTGCAAATCCTTTAATCGTACCGCTTCCCATGGAAACAAGCACAAGCGCCGCAATTAACGTCGTAATATTACCGTCTATAATAGCAGACAAAGCTTTACTAAAACCTATCTTCACAGAGGACTGTACCGTCTTACCGGTCGCCAGTTCTTCTCTGATACGTGCAAATATGATGACATTGGCATCGACCGCCATACCTACCGACAGAATAATACCTGCAATACCCGGTAACGTCAATGTCACTTCAAATGCATACAGTAAGATAATCATAAGTTCCGCATACAGACACAATGCAAGTGACGCCACCAGACCGGGCACATAATAAATCGCGATCATGAACAGAACAACCAGCGCAAAACCGACTGCCGCTGCAATCAGACTGGATCGAATCGCCGCAGAACCAAGCTGTGCTCCTACCACGTTGGAACGCAGTTCTTCCAGTTCCAGCTTCAATCCGCCGATACGGATTGTGGAAGCGATACGCTCCGCTTCCGCCGCTCCCGTCGGTACAGTGATCACTGCATTACCGTCGGTAATCACTGCGTTTACACTCGGCACGCTGACAAACTGGTCGTCATAATAAATGGCAATGGATTCACCGTTGTCATATGCCTTCTGTGTCGCCTGCGCAAAAGCCGTCTTACCGGTATCATTCAACACTAAGGTAACTACATTCTCAACATTCCCCATGGAATTCTGCTGTGCTTTCGCCTGCGCATCTACCACTTCCGTACCCGTCAGGACGATGGAGCCGTCCGCCATCAGTTCATCCATTGTTTTGGTCAGGATATATTGGATTTCTATATTGCCATCCGCACCCACACCGTAAGTTCCGCCATAGTTCGGATTGCCTTCGCTGTCCGTCTGTGCAATAAAATACAGACTTCCGGGTTTTCCCAACTCCTCCAGAATCGCATTGGCGTCCGATACGCCGGGAATCTCAATATTGATCCGGTCCGCGCCTTCTTTATATACCTGCGCTTCCGTACTGTAATTCTCTACACGCTGCTGCAGCTTATAGATGGTATCGCTCATATCCTCATCGCTCGGCTTCTCGTCGCCTACCACCTGATAGGTGATGCTGACACCTCCCGCCAAGTCCAAACCTAACTTAATGCTGGATGCCGAGCCGGACTTGTCCGAACCGACACCGAATACTGCCGTGTAGCCAAGCAGTCCGAGTATCAAAACAAATACAATCAGACTGATCAACGCTCTGCTCTTTTTCATAGTGCTTTCTCCTTTTCCTCATCGGCAAGCGCCGCTTTTATCATGATTGCGCACTCAACACGCTTTCTCTGCAATTCACAGCCAAGGTCGTAAGCGCCGTTGATATTGCCACTGAAGTTGTAGGCGTTGGCAGCACAGCCGCCGCTGCAATAGAACTTGGCAAAACAATCCTTACATTTCTCCTTCGCATAGACATTACATGTTTTAAAAGTATCTCTGATGTCCGTACGGACAATCCCTTCATCCACATTTCCCATCAGAAATTCTTCCTGTCCCACGAACTGGTGGCACGGATAGAAATCGCCCCAAGGAGTGACCGCAAGGTACTCTGTTCCCGACCCGCAGCCCGACAATCTCTTTGCCACACAAGGACCACCTTCTAAATCTATCATAAAATGAAAGAAATTAAAACCTTTTCCTTCTTTTTTTCTGTGAATATATTCCAGCGCCAGCTTATCATACTCATCGAGAATAGCTGGAACATCCTCCTGTCTGAGCGCGTAATCCTCCGTATCAGCCGCCACGACGGGTTCCACGGAAATCTGCTCAAACCCTTCGTCCGCAAGATGTTTGACATCCTCCGCAAAATCCAGATTGTTTCTTGTAAAAGTTCCCCGCACATAATAATTCATCTGGTTTCTGCTCTCGGCAACCTTCTTATATTTCGGAACGACCTCGGCATAGCTTCCCTGCCCGCCCCTATGGGGACGCATCAGGTCATGAATCTCCTTCCGTCCGTCGATACTTAAAACAATGTTTGCCATCTCCTTGTTGGCAAATTCCAGAACCTCGTCGTCAAGCAGCACGCCGTTCGTTGTCAGCGTAAAACGGAATTTTTTATGATTGGGCTCTTCAAGGCTTCTGCCATACGCAACCAGATCTTTAACCACCTGCCAGTTCATCAGCGGCTCGCCGCCGAAGAAATCGACCTCCAGATTGACTCTGCTCCCCGAATTGGCCACCAGAAAATCAAGCGCCTTCTTTCCCACTTCATAACTCATGAGCGCCCTTCGTCCATGATATTCTCCTTCCTCTGCAAAACAATATTTGCAGGCGAGATTACAGTCATGTGCAATGTGCAGGCACAACGCTTTCACCACGGTCTGACGATTCTTAAATTCGCCGATGTATTTCTCATAAACGTCCTCTGTATACAGCATGCCGGCCTTGTATAACTCGAGAATCTCTTCGACCGTCTCCTGAATTTCCTTCTTGTTCATCGACGCGCCGTCTTCTGATGTCTGACCGCTTCCCTCTGACAATTTGTCAAAAACATACGACGCAATCTCTTCTTTATTCTCTATCTTCTGCGCAAGCGCTTCTTCCACGATCGGAATCGCGCGGTATGCCTGCTCATCCACCACATGCACACTGCCGCTGTTGACGTCCAGCACGATATAATACCCGTTACTTATATATTGATGTATCACTTTTATTCTCCTGTTGTTCTCTTACGCTATAATAAGATGTATAAGCAGACTCGAGATGCTCCGCATCCCGAGTTCGCGTTGCTCATCAGAAGTTATATCAGACATACTTACATGCAAGCATGATATATGTCTGATATAACTTCTGATTCTGCTTATACACGCATAATAAGCAGCGACTCATAATCGCTGCTTACATTTCCTATCTCTTTGCTTGGCACAAAATCAATTATCTTGCCTTCTCGCAACTCTGGTTTCCCACTGTACAAGACGTCTTGCAAGCCGACTGGCAGGATGTCTGGCACTCTCCGCAGCCGCCCTTCTTCATGGATTCCTTCAAGTCTCTTGTACTCAATGTCTTAATATGTTTCATGCGACGTATCCTCCTTCATATATTATCAATTTCATTTTCTGTACTCTATGTTTATGGAAGCAGCTACGAGAATCTGCTCCACAACTTTAAACTTTATGTAGTATATCACAGTTTTACACATACGGGAAGTATTTTTTGTATTTTTGTTACCTCTTATTTTTGCCATCCTTATTGCGGCCGGCTTCCTTAACTAATCATCCCCCCGAGCATACCGCTTCCGGCGCATAGGAAGAAAACCGTAACCATATTTCCGGCGATATCCTGCGGTCCTCTGTTGACAATCAACGATACGATTACCAGAATCACATAATATGCGCATCCCATGGCAAGACCCCACAAATATTTCTTCTTTCCCTCGCGTTTGCCGGCTATCAGTCCTACTGCAAAAGTAACCACTATATAAATTCCGATGATGCATATTGACACCACTTTCTCCGAAAGCCCGAACCGATACAGCATAAACGCCAAGAGCAGCAGTAAACCCGCCGTCAGTATATATGCCGCCAGCATACACTTTGTAATAAAAATCACTTTTTCCGTATAAAATTCCTTTTTCCCCATTTTGCCCTCCATTTAGTAAAACAACTATAAAGATACTAAATATATATTCTTACCAGCATAAAAACTTGACACATTCTTATATTCCATAGTAATATTCACTTAACCGTCCTAGGGGCATTAACGTGTTCTGCGGTCTAAATTATATTATGTAGAATAAGGAGTGAACATTTCATTGGATACCACAGGTGTCATACAAATCGTAACTTTGTTGATTTTAGTTTTATTATCAGCATTCTTCTCTTCTGCCGAAACAGCGTTTTCGACAGTCAACCGTGTACGTCTTCGTACACTCGCCGAGGAAAAGCATAAAGGAGCCATCCGGGTACTTAGCATTCTGGACCGCTACGGCAAGATGCTCAGTGCGATCCTGATTGGTAATAATATTGTTAATCTCTCCGCTTCTTCCGTCGCTACCACTTTTGCAATCAGAACATGGGGCAGCCGGGCCGTCGGTATCGCAACCGGTATTTTAACTTTCGTCGTTCTTCTGTTCGGTGAGATCATACCGAAAACTTGGGCGATGCAGCGCGCAGAGACAATCACGCTGGTATACAGCAGTCTCATCAATCTGCTTATGACATTGCTGACACCGGTTATATACTTGATTGATAAATTATCTAACTGGATATTACGCTTCCTACATATCAGCTCTGACGGCAACAATTTCAGCATCACAGAGAAAGAATTGAAAACATATGTGGATGTAAGCCATGAGGGCGGCGTCATTGAAACCGAAGAGCGGGAATTAATATACAATGTATTCGATTTTGGCGATACCGTTGCCAAGGACATCATGATTCCCCGTATCCAGATGACAACCGTTCCCATCGATGCATCTTATCAGGAATTGTTGTCCACTTTTCAGGCTTCCATGTTTACCAGAATACCCGTCTATGAAGACGACCCTGACCACATCGTCGGCGTCGTCAATATCAAAGACTTCATTCTGGTGAAAGACAAAGAGAAATTCCAGATTAAGAAAATATTGCGGGAAGCTTACTATACTTATGAATATAAGAGCGTGTCAGATCTGCTTATGGAAATTCGCGAGAAATCATTGAGCATCGCTTTCGTACTAAGTGAATACGGCGCGACGGTCGGCATGATCACAATGGAGGATATGATCGAAGAATTAGTCGGTGAAATCCGTGATGAATATGACGCAGACGAAGAAGAATTGATTCAACAGCTTGACGACAACAAATATCTGGTAGAAGGTAGCATGAAACTCAACGATATCAACGACGCGTTAAACATAGAACTGGACTCCGAAGATTATGATTCTATCGGCGGACTACTCATCGAAAAACTAGAGCGTCTGCCGCAGGATCAGGAAACCATCACTCTAGATAGCGGCATTTCCCTGCTGGCAGACGGTATTAAAGATAATCGTATCGTTAAAGTACTCATTACTCTGCCCGATCAAGACGCGCAAGAAGAGGATGAAGCTCCTGCGCAGTCGTAATCATACGCTCCTCTGCGGCACCCGCCGCAAGCAGTTGTTCCTTTGTACGGAACCCCCATGTAACGCTGATGCAGGTCATCGGTACATTGGCGGCAGTCATAATATCTACTTCCGAGTCTCCCACGTACACTGCACGGGACACATCCGAAGACAACCTTGCCAGTGCTCGGTACACCATATCGGGCGCCGGCTTTCTTTTTGTATCGCTGCTCTCACCAACCGCTTCCTGCACATATTCTTTAAAGTACCGTTCATAAAGCTGTTTCACCGCGCTGTCGGGTTTATTGGATACGATTGCCGTACGGTAGCCTGCTGCCTTAAGTGAGGCCAGCAGTTCCATAACCCCATCGTAGGGCGCCACCTTGTCTTCGCAATGCGCCGCATAGTGCTGTCGGAACATTTCAAGCATCTTCTCGTACGCCGGATTGTCAATTCCTTTCGGCACGGCACGTTCTATCAGTTTCGCCGCTCCGTTCCCCACATAATTCCTGATTTCCTCTATTGTATGCGGCGGCAGATCGTATTCTCCCATCACATAATTCACACTGTCAGTCAAATCTTCCAATGTATCAAGAAGCGTTCCGTCCAAATCAAATATAATGGTATCTATCATCGTTCTCTATTCCTATTCTTGTTCTTTATTCTTTGTGACATATTCTTCCGGAAGGTAACGCATGATAAGCTGCTCTAACACCGTACCTTCTATCGGTTTTGCAAGATAATCATTGAATCCCTTATCAAGATACATTTCTCTGACACCTGCCATCGCATTTGCCGTCAGCGCAATCACTGCCGCGTCCTTACATTGGTTATCCGGCATCTTTTTCAAGGCTTCCAGCGTCTCGATACCGTCCATTACCGGCATCATATGATCGAGAAGAATGACATCATAAGATTCCTTGGCGGCATATTCCAGACATTCCTTACCTGTCTCCACACATGTAACCTGCACTTTGGTCTTTCTGAGCAGCGCCTTGATCACAGTCAGATTCACTTTATTGTCATCCACCACCAGAATTCTGGCCTTAGGCGCTATAAACACCGGAATATCCTTGCGGCGGCCTTCACGCTTCTTCTCCGACAGACATCCTACCGTCTCTTCTCCTATCACCTGCTGGCACAAACACACCGTGAAGGTCGATCCTTCGCCATAGACGCTCTCTACCGTCAGCGTGCCGTTCATCAGTTTCACCAGCTTATCCACGATACTCAACCCCAGCCCCGTGCCTTCAATCGCGTGTACCTGTTCCTCGTCAATTCTGTCAAACTTACCGAACAGTCTTCCTATATTTTCTTTCTTGATTCCTATTCCGGTGTCTTTCACCGCAAAAGTGATCTCAATCTCCCGCTCTTTTATTTTGCGGTAGGCAACTTTCAAGGTCACGTTGCCCTTCATCGTATATTTGATTGCATTGGTCAGTATATTGAGTAGTACCTGCCGTACTCTGACTTCATCCCCAAGAAGAATATTCGGCGTATCCTGCGGCACATCAAATATCAAGTCAAGTCCTTTATCTTCGGCGCGCATACTGCATTCCGCCTTAAGCGTTCCAAGAAGCGCCTTTAAAGAATATGCTTCTTCTACCACTTCCAGCATACCTGATTCAATCTTGGAAAAGTCCAGAATATCATTAATCAGTACTAGCAGCGTTCTGCTGGCATCCTGAATATTCCCTGCATATTCCAGAATCGTTTCATCTTCACACTCACGAAGAATCATCTCATTCATGCCCATAACAGCGTTGATCGGCGTCCTGATCTCATGAGACATATTTGCCAGAAAAGCGCCTTTCGCCTCATTCGCCTTATCTGCACGCTGTTTCTCCTGTGCCAGACTTTCCAGCATGTGTACGCGCTCCGTCACATCGTGCACGATTACTATGTAGCCTATGATATCCTTGTAATCATCATATATTTTGTCAATACTGATACTGCAAATATTATTGTTCTGCCAGCAGCGCGCTTCTACTCTGTTCTTATTCCCCTGAAATCTGAAAGCATCACGGGCAAGGACAAAGATATCATTCAGCCGCAGTTTACAGCACTCCGGCGCACTCATACCAAGAAACATGGTAGCACCGTTATTCACGATGCACAGCTTCTCTGCCTCGTCAAATAAGAATACCGGCTCGTCCACGGAGTAATATACAAACTCCGACATATTTTCCAACGTCACGCGTGATTTATTATAGAATTGATAGATTCGGTACAGAACCATCTGCGCCGCAAATTGTCCGATCGTACTGACCGGAACGGCAGCATATCCTGCCATCTGCACTGTCGTATCCAAAGCGCAGCCGACAACAACGATACATACACACAGCATAAGCGCATACGCGACAATTTTCTCTCTCTTGCGGATGCTCTTACGCAGCATACATATAATGAGCAAAAGAAGATTCAGCGCTACAATCATACAGAACACAGTGTACGCCACGCTCCATATACCCGGTTTGATACGAAACGACATACCATAGGCTGTCATTTCAAATATAACATTTTTCTTCTGAATCATAAAAGGATATAGCAGAATGCCCAGCCAGACAAAACCGGCGGTCCACCGCTTCACCCTGCTTCTCACATCGGACCAGTAAATCATCATATTAGTAATACATATCAGCAGTCCGAATATGTGAAACACCCCTGCTGCACGCAGAAGCGCCGCTCTGTCCACATCTGTCTGAATCAGAACCAGTGCGATAAAAAGGCTCCATCCGGCGCTAAAAACTGCCGATATGAAATAGAGTTGGTCTATCCTGTTTTTTCTACTGCCATTATGCAATACGGTAAATCCTATAAAGTATGTGATGACGGCGAAACCGTATATAAGGCAGAACAATAACTCTCTCATCCGCTTTTCTCCTACATACGGGTAACCAAATTCATAACTGCCTCAATCTCCGCTCCGTTATCCGGCACCGGCTCTACCTGCACATGTTTTCCGTCTTGCGTAATCTGTCCGATATAATTTCCCTGCTCTGTCTTTTCCATTGTATAATAAATAACTTCCTGCGTCTTATGCAGCCATACGGCATACACTCTGTAGCACATTCCTTTCTTCATCGTCCCGTCCGGCATGTCCACTCTCGTAATCTGCATATCCTCCGTAACGTTCAGGGTCATAACCGAGAATTCGTCCGGTGATACCGCAACAGGAATCTTTCCGTTTTCAGGATAGGATTCCTTATAAAACCGCATCAGGAAACCGCCTTCTTCATGCTGTAGCTGTTTCAGCCCGTCCTCTTTGTGTTCAAACAAATATTTAGGAAGCAGGAAGAGTGAAACGCGATTGTGTACCAGTTCCTGAAACTGTTTCTCCGACACCCTGATTGTCTTCTGCTGTTTTACGGCTTCCATACGTTTCTTAGCTACTTCCAGTATTTCCTTCGTCAATACCATATTGTGCGTAAAGGGATTGAGCACCATAGTCTCCACCTGCCCTTTACTCGCCATAACCATGGAAAGACATGCCTGAAAAGGCAGGGCAAGCAATGCCGGACTCTTCTTATCCTGCGGTATCTGCACCGTAGATGTGAAAATCGGAAGAATCTGCTCCCCGCTCTCTTTACGCAAAAGGCACGGGAGGACCTTGGCTTCCTTCGGGAGTTGCACAGGTTTTCCTGCCTTCATCTGTTTCTGCACATCCTCGCTCAGTCCCTGCGGCTGCATTGCCGGCACAAGTACCATTGATTTCTCCAAGATTTCCATCACCTTGGCATAATACTCTTTCTGTCTGTTTTGCGCAAAATCCGCAACCGCCGCCTCCAGATTTGCATTATTTAATTTGTTATCTGCCATACTCATACTCCTCTTATCTGCTTATCTCTCACTAAAATATCTCTTTCTGCATCCGCAATGTCTTACGGCGCATCATTTCTTACATTCTGTACCTAATCTTTCTCTATCATACACTTTCTGTTTCGATTCGGCAACTGTGCCAGCACAATTGCAATCACCATCATGCAGCATCCTAACAATTCCCTTCTGCTCATCGTCTGGTGCAATATCAAGAATCCTGCTATCACTGACACCACGGACTCCAAACTCAAAATAAGCGATGCAACCGTAGGATTCATGTCCTTCTGTCCTACAATCTGTAACGTATAAGCAACGCCGCAGGACATAATGCCTCCGTAGCACACCGGCTGCCACGCTGCTGCAATACTGCCCAAATCAGGAGTTTCAAATAAAAAGGCACACACGAGAGATAAGATACCGCACACCCAGAACTGAATACACGACATCCTCACACCATCCACCTTCGGTGAAAAATAGTCGATTACCAATATATGCAGAGAAAAGATAAACGCACAGATTAATACCATCGTATCCCCTTTCTCCAATTTTAATCCGTTCTTCATACACAGAAGATATAATCCGCAAACGGCAAACGCAACGCCGACCCACACCTTGAATCCTACCTTCTTGTGAATAAAAAGCCCCATAACCGGCACGAGAAGAATATACATTGCCGTAATAAATCCCGCTTTGCCGACAGATGTATACTGAATCCCGAACTGCTGGAAATTACTCGCCGCAAATAGTATGACACCGCAGCATATGCCGCCCAGAAGAAGCCCTCTATCGCTCCACGAATTATCTTTCTTCTCACGTGTTATGCTGTCCTGTCTTATCAGAGAATCCTTATCCTGCGATGTCTGCTGCATTCTGTCGAGCAGCGCGATGCAGGGAATCAAAACAAGTCCTCCCAGAATACATCTTACTCCGTTGTATGTAAAAGGACCTACATATTCCATACCAGCGCTCTGGGCAACAAATGCCACGCCCCAGATTACCGCCGTCAAAAACAGCAGTACAGACTGCCTTAATACAAATTTATTCATTTCTGTCTTCCATCCTATTGTTCATCATTTTCGTGTCAACTGTCCTGATATCAATGCGCTCTCTAATTCGCTGCCGGCAAAAAAGCCAGCCTTACTGCTTACGGAAATAAAAGTTACCTCTCAGGTATTTGAAATCGTTCCAATCTCCCCAAAAGGTAACTTTTCTTATCGGCTTGGCTGTATTTCACCGCACTCTGCCGTTATCGTTCAAGCGTCAGACTTCTAAGCTGTTCGATCATTTCCATATCGTCCGCATTGACTTTCAAATTAGAGTCAAAACTCTCTCCCTCCGCGGTAGTCACTTTAATCTCAATGATACTGCCCTCTTTGATACCGTTTCTCACCACCGCCGATATAAATTTCGGAAACTTTGGATGATTATTCTGAAAACGGCTCCATATATTCATCATCTGCAAAATTGCCGCTGGATTCTGTATATTCATCATGCTTCCTCCTCCGGCACAAGCGCAATCCGTAATTCCGCAAGCTGTTTCTCATCCACCGTACCGGGCGCCTCAGTCATCAGGCAGGATGCATCTTTAATCTTCGGAAAGGCAATAACCTCTCGGATATTATCCGCTCCCACAAGAAGCATCACGAAACGGTCCAGACCGTACGCTAATCCCGCATGAGGCGGTACGCCGTACTTGAACGCATTTAACAGGAAGCCGAACTGCTCCCATGCCTGCTCCTTCGTAAATCCGAGTACTTCAAACATCTTCTCTTGTATATCATTCTGATGGATTCGGACTGAACCGCCGCCCAGCTCCACACCGTTCAACACGATATCATACGCTTTTGCACGAACGCGTCCGGGGTCGGAATCAATATACTGCCAGTCCTCCTCCATCGGCATGGTAAACGGATGATGCATCGCCATAAAGCGATTCTCTTCCTCGCTCCACTCTAACAGAGGGAACTCCACTACCCATAAGAAGTTGAACTTCGATTCGTCAATCAGCCCTAGCTGTTTACCCAATTCCACGCGCAATGCACCGAGCACACTGTATACAATATTCTTCTTATCCGCGGCAAAGAGAAGCAGATCTCCCTTCTCACCCTGCATTGCCTGCACCAGTTTATCCAGTTCTTCTTCTGTCATAAATTTCGCGAATGAAGACTTGTAAGTACCGTCCTCCTGCACGCTTAAATATGCCAGCCCCTTCGCGCCGTAGCCCTTGGCGAAGTCCACCAGCGCGTCAATCTTCTTACGGGGCATAGCCGCTTGTCCCTTCACGTTCAATCCGCGAACGGATCCGCCGTTTTCCAGTGCCGATGTAAATACACCGAATCCGCATCCTGCAACGACCTCGGACACATCCGTCAGTTCCATCGCAAAACGAGTATCCGGTTTGTCGGAACCGTAACGGTCCATCGCCTCCTGCCATGTCATACGCGGCAGAGGAAGCTGTATGTCAAGACCGACCGCCTCCTTGCACACATGTCTGATCAGTCTCTCATTGACGTCTATCACGTCGTCTACGTCCACAAAAGATAACTCCATGTCAGCCTGCGTAAACTCCGGCTGTCTGTCGGCACGCAAATCTTCATCTCTGAAACAGCGCGCAATCTGGAAATATCTGTCGTAACCGGAACACATCAGAAGTTGTTTATAGAGCTGCGGCGACTGCGGCAGCGCATAGAAACTGCCCGGATGCACACGACTGGGCACCAGATAATCCCTTGCGCCTTCCGGTGTGGACTTACACAGAATCGGCGTCTCAATCTCCAGAAAACCTTCTTTCGCCATAAATGCCCGCATCTCGGAAGCAATTTTACTTCTTAAGATAATCTTGTCCTGCAGATCAGGTCTTCGCAAATCCAGATAACGATATTTTAAGCGGATTTCTTCCTTTGTCTTAGCGTCGGCTTCCACCGGAAAAGGCGGCGTCTCAGATTCGGACAGAATGCGCACCTGTGTGGCACGAATCTCTATTTCACCTGTTTTCAGGTTCTCGTTGACCGCGCCCGAACGCTTCTCTACCTTGCCGACTACGGCAATGACAAACTCGCTGCGCATTTTCTCCGCCTTGGCAAACGCTTCCGCGCCGCAGTCATTTTCCTCAAAAATCACCTGCAAAATACCCGATCGGTCCCTCATATCAACAAATATGATACCACCCTTGTTTCTCTGCTTCTGTACCCATCCCATGACGGTTACTTCTTCGCCGACATTCTGTGTGGAAAGTTCCGCACAGCGGTGCGACCGCTTCCAACCTTTCATAGACTCTGCCATTTTTTCTTCCTCCTCATTGTACAGCGCTTATCTATCTTTTCAGCTCTTCCTTATAAAATTCTTTAAATTCTTCGTACCCCTGCGCGGTGAGCTGTTCCTTCTGGAACTTCTTGTTCTTATTCATGCGTGCCACCAGAATCTGGTTGCCCTGCTCACGCTCCTTCTGCGCTGTCGCCATCACCTCGCACAACTTATCGGACGGCAGTCCTTTTTCCATCAGATAAGCAATCTTCTTACCAGCCTTCGGCACCTTGAAGCCGCTCTCCAACAGCAGTAAAATAATCCGCTCAAAACCGATGGAAAATCCACATGCCGGCACGTCATTACCTGTAAATTTGCCTACCATCTTATCATATCTTCCACCGCCGCCACAGCTTCCTCCAAACTCCGGCATATCTATCTCAAAAATCGTCCCGGTATAGTAGGACATGCCACGCACAAGCGTCGGGTCGAATACCAGCTTATAGAAATCACCCTTGGTCGCCTCCACGCTGTCGATAATCTCCTGAAAGCTCTCCATGACTCCGTCAGGCAAAACATCGGCAAGCTTGTCCGCAAGGTAGCCGACTGCATCCTCTGCATCCGCCAGTCCTTTGTAGAGC
>VSOA01000210.1 GCA_009774585.1 Lachnospiraceae bacterium | reverse complement strand
CTACTTCCTGCTGTTTCTCGTTCAAGGCTATAATTTTCTTATTCAGAAATGCTATCTGCGCCGTATCTTCCATCTTGGTATATTTCTCCAATGCGATCAGATAAAATACCATGGCGCCGTCATAATCGCCATCACTGTATGTCTCGTCACCCTGTCTTACCAGTTCCGCTGCTGCCGCTTCACTCTCCGCCTGTTCGGCTGCCTGTTCTTTTACTTTCTCTTCCGCCGCGCCCCACTCTTCATACAGCTTCTCCAACGCGTCAAGCGCCTGCTGCTTTCCTTCTGCAAAATAGATTGCCGACGAATCTTTCTTAGCTTCCAGATACCTCTGTTCCGCCATCTCATAGCTGCCATACGCAAGCAGGCTGTCTCCCAATGCAATGTTGTTGAAAACCTGTTCATAATGGTCTATCTGCAACAATCTGTCTTCGATATAGTCAGCGGCTATATTGTCCGCATACCGTGTTCTGACTTTTGCCGACAGATACGCCTCGCCCGCTTCCTCATATTTTCCCTCATCATAAGAGTCGTCCGCCCGAATGACCGCCTCCAGACAAATCAGATAATTGTTATATTTACTCTCCGCCTCTTTATCCCTCAGCTTCTTTGCAAGCTCCAGCGCCTTATCACACTCTTCCTTTGCCCTGACATAATTATTGTCCTCTATATATGTCTCCGTGTTGGCAAAACACTGCGCCATGTCTTCCCTTTTCTGTCTCCTATTCCTTCTCCACATGTACACAACCACACCGAGCACAAGCGCCAACACTAGTATAACAAGTGTTATTGTAATTATCTTCTTAATACGTTTCCTTCGGTTCGGGTCTACAAACACCTTGTCAACATAGATTGCCGCAAAGGTGTAATTGTCCAGATTTTCCGGCTGTCTGGATAATAGCAGATCCTCTACTTTGTCGCATTCCTCGATGGGTTCGTTCCCTGTCTCTGCGAACACGTCGGAGAGTTCACCTTCGTCTATGTTCTCCCAGATTCCCCGTGTATACAGGGTTATGATATCCCCGTCCGCAAGTTTCTTCTTTTTAGATACGAAAGGCTTGAAATGCTCCTTGCCGAGATAGGAATAGAGATTGTTCCTCTCTTCGTGCTTCGCCAGCTTATCTTCCGCCAGCCTGTCCCCTTCGACCAGATTCTGACTAAGCGACATATCGGAGCTTGCCAAGATCATGCGTCCGTCCCGATACAGCCTGAACCTCGTATTTCCTGCATATCCATAACGGAACTTCTCATAATTGGTAACCACCACGGTAACGGAAGCTTTCAACTTCTCGTAACTTTTTCCCTTGAGTAATTCTTTATTGGCGTATTTCAGATATCTTTTCAGTTTCCCTTTGCTAATCCCCGGCTCGTTATGGAAGGCACTGATTACTGCCTCTATCGCCTTCCTTGCGCTCTGGGAATCCCGCATATCGGTTATACCGTCAGCAATTACATAGCAAGCGTATTTGTCCAACTCCACAAAGCCGAAGTAATCATTATTCCTAAGTCTGCTTCCCTCCTCGGAAATAAAAGCAGTCTTAAAACTGCTGTTGTACTTTCTCATAAGAATCCCTCAACCAGAACAATGCTCGCATTATCCTTCTCTTTTCGGCTTCCGGCATTGATCTGTTCTATCACTTCATAAGCCTTCTGCTGACACTTCTTCCTGCCCGACAGAAGCTCCTCTATCGTCTTCCAGTCCATCCCCTCATAAAGCCCGTCGCTCATCAGTACTACGATATCTCTCTCCCTCAGCCTGATTGGCTTATCAAAGAATTCAATTTCCCGAAATCCGTCCTGTCCCACATAGTTATACATTCTCGTATTGTCAAGCAGCATCAGAGCTTCTTCTCTGGTAATCGTTCCCTCAATAAACTTATCCCCCGCCAGCACATCTATCGTATGTCCCGACGAAACCGGAACGAGATTGCCGCTGCGGTATACTGCAATCTTGACATTACCTGCCACCGCATAGTACAGATAATTGTCCTTGACCAGTACGGCGCCTACACTCGCACCGCCTCTGCCGTCATCAAGCTGCTTTAATATCTCCATGTTGATCCGATGGTAAGCTTTCCGGAAGAAATATGCCGGATTCTCAGATGACCGGTAGATACGGAACATATCCTTCATCGTATCTACAACAATCCTTGAGGAGACTTTTCCGCCATAATTCTTACCCATGCCGTCAGCCAGCACAGCCATGAATCCGTCCGCGCTCTGACAGACTCCGTAATCATCTTCCTGCACCTGTCTATTACCAATTGTCATTGCCTTACCGACCTGAAATCTTCTGATTACCCTTCCCCGTTCCCTGCTTAAGAAACGCACGGCGACAAGACACAGGATAAACAGATAGATTATTAAGAGTATGGCTTCTTCCAACGTCATGGCACACCCTCCGCCTATTCCCATTTGAAATGTTCTCCGCAGAATGAGATGAACAGAAACTGACTCTCCCCCATCTCGATCACGTCATAAAGATGAAGCTCTGTCGGCATATACACAGCTTCGTCATTCAGATAGACGATACCGTTACTGTCTCCGGGCAGTATAACCGTCTTACTCTGTTTCGTATCGTACACAATGACACAGTGGTTTCTTCTGGATATCTTATTGTCACCCAGTATCTGGATATCCATATCATCCGCCCTGCCCACAAAGTTCTTGCCTGCCATAATCTTGTAGTCTTTGCCCTTCCTCGCTCCGGATACACAGACAATCCATCCGCACACCGGATTCTCTTCCTGTAAGAACAGCGACTCTTCCACCTCTATCTCTGTCTGTCCGGTCTCCTGTTTCTCTCTGGTCGCCGTTTCGATATTGCAGTACGGGCATATGGTTCCATACCTTCTGCTTGAAAACATATGTCCGTTCTGACATCTGATCAAGTTGCTCATGCTGTCTTCCTGTTCCTTTCCTAATCTGCATCCGTCTTCGGCTTTCCTATGCCACCCGGACTTTATCGTACCTTGAGCGGTGCAAGCCCCAGATAGATAACATCGCCTTTCTCGACTTTGCACGGTTCTCTGGAAGAGACCCTGTAGGGCTTGTCTTCACCGTTTCTCTGTATTCTGGTTCCGTTCTCGCTGTCCAAATCTTCTATGTACCAGCTTCCGCTGCTGTAGTTCATGACGGCATGTTCACCATCCACGGTTCCTGCATAATCCGTATTCTTAAGGCTGATATCTACATGGTTCTCCCCCTCATCCCTTCCGAATACGATGGATGTCTTCTTATAGATATCCCATGTGTCCGTTATGTTGCTGTCTTCTCCGAGCAGCAGAATCTCCGAAATTCCGGTTCTTCCCGTGTGATACCCGCGCCTTTCTGTGTGCCCGGTCTTAACGCTGTCTGTCATCGCCAAACCTAAGAAAAACACACCCACGATTCCCAATGTAGTCAGACTCACATTCTTCTCTATGGAATTGTCCAGATAGACATACGACAAAACCATACCTGTGATGCAGGATATTATGATGGTGATGTCTAGGGATGTTTTTTTGTTCATAAACCGCTCCTATTCCGTATATTCAACAAATCTATTATCACTTTCCGAGTATATAATCGTCCCTATTATTGAAAACCTTTTCGATTTGGCTTCATCAGCCCGCTGTTTATATTCCTCCAATTCTTCATCTTCCCATACATATTCTTTAGTTTTAGTTAACTCATTTATTCCCGCAGAACCATACCAAAGCTTTTCTTCCTCTTCTTTCGTAAAATCATTAAAAAAATATAGTATTCCTCTTTCCCTTCAGCACTCCCATACCTGCGGTCAAGCTCCAGCAGTATACTCTTCTTTATCAAAAAACCATTTTCACACTTACTTTGTTTTTCGATAGAATTTTCCTAATCAGAGCCGTCTCATCATCCGTTCTTCCTCTTATTTCTATCTGGTCTATGGATACGCAACCTAAAGATAACTCTTCTTTCTCTTGCATATTCTCCGAACTCTCTGCAGAAACTGGCTTATATTCCATTTCCTGTTCTTCAACAATTTCATGTTGCATCACATCGGACTGCTGCACTTCCTCTATAATTTGCCACCCTACAGTCATGTCGCTTTCTGAGTTTCCATTGCTACACCCATAGCACAATATCATAATCAAAATCATGCTTATCGCTATCTTCTTCACAAATGTCTCCCTTTTCACTTATAAAAGCAAAAATTCAATTAAATTACTGTGTGCATGAAAATCATATGCATCTGAGGAAGATTTTGCATCTGCTATAATCACATCCATGTTATATTCACTTCCCTTTGAATCCTCTAATTGAATCTGTAGTTTAAAACCAAAATTTCTGTTATATTGAGGTTCAGGAGTACATAACTCGTCTGCCGCCGTTATAAATCCTGTAGACATAGCCACACAGTAATAATCGCTTTTGCTTTCTATCCCTTCTGTCTTTCTGATTCTAATCAATCCATTGTCATCTACATAACTATTTTTATGGTATAGTATGTAATAATTAGGTGTTACTTCTCCAAATTTCCATCTAGGCTCATAGGTCGTAAATTTATAATTAATAAGTTCACCCGCTGCTGGTCCTCCATCATTCGATTTCCCACTAGTCACAGCACCCTCTTCTGCCACATAAATAAGATGTAATATACCTACTTGTGACGTTTGCCCTGATGTAATCGGATAAATAAAACCACCATGCTTACAAAATAAAATAGACGTCATGGTTATTCCTGTTTTATCTATATGCTCATCATCCGGAAAATTAAGAAAAGTTTGTCCTATCTCATAATTCTCTCACTCACTTTCCAAACTCATTAATAGCTTACAGGTTCCTTCTTTATAATAACGTCCGGGATGATTTTGAGACACTTGAATTTCTATATCATTATCAGGTAATCTAGCCAATTTCCAAAACAAGGTATATTATCCTCTTTCGTATCATCTGCAATAGTTGCAAACTTCAAACCATTTAACTCCGAAGCAGGATTTTCTGTAACAATTAGTCTTTTTAAAACCTTATCCGCGTACTCTGAACTATCAACTTCTTTCTCTATACTCTCATCCTGTTTAATGGAACATCGGTATACCTGATCTTTGTAAAAAACATTGTTTTTAGTGCATCTGGTACAAGTTAGTATTGCTCCATTCACTAAGTATTCTTTCTTTGTTCATCTTGATAATTTGCATATAAAAAGCTTTCCAATTCACCTTTCGATAAATCATATCTTTCTGCGGTTTCATTCAATAATCTTCCCTGCTGAATAGCCGCAACTCCGCTATAACAAACAGATTCTGCTGCTTTTACTAAACTATTTGGTATTCCTGTTCCTAAATCACTATCTCCAACATAAATCTTAGAATTATCTTTAGGCATATTTTTAATCTTCTCTCTTATATTTCACACAGCTTTCTCGGTGTTAACATTGATTCCATACGGCAGCTGATTACCTGTATCTGTTTCAACTAAAAATAGTTTCATATTTATTATACAACACCCCATAGTAAATACACTACTTTATTTTCATAAACGCCTCAAACATATCTGTCACATCCAGCGGATTCTTCTTACTGCCTCCGACATTCTGCCCGCCCTGCGCGTAAGCTTGTCCCTGCGGGGACGCTCCTGCCGTAAAAGAGAACCCGAAATATTTCTCCATATCTTTGGTAAATGCGCCAAAATCCATATGCGGTGCAAAATCGTTGTCTCTGTCCTTTGCACTATTTTGATAAGTTGTCCGGTCACGGTTCGACTCTTTTTCCTGTTTTAAATCGTACTCTTTGCGTCTTTCGGCGTTGCTTAAAATCTCATATGCCTCTACAATATCTTTGAATTTCGCCTCTGCCTCCGGATTATCAGGGTTCAGATCCGGATGATATTTCTTGGCTTTCCTGCGGTATGCCTGCTTAATCTGTTCCTCATCCGCCTCTTTGGGTACTCCCAGTATGTTGTAATAATCCATGACAGACTCCTTTTTCTGAGAGAGCGTATGAAACGTCCGTTACATACGCCCTCAGATTGTATGTACATTGACAGTCAATACAGACTATATCGCTATGCCATATAACCGCCTTCTACCGACACTGTACTGATTTTGTCTTTCTTCTGCTTGATTACGAGGGTAAACGTACCGATTCCCTCCTCGTCGCCGTAGTCTTCCTTATAATCGATTACAAATGCATTAGGAAAACAATATTTTCTCTCCATAATACCTGCGGCAACATACTCTACCGTCACTTTCCTATAGCTGTCGGCTCTCTCCGCCGGAACCACCGACCACAGCGCCATCTTTCTTGTGCTGTCGAACGGATCCCCACCCACTGCGGTAAGAATCTTACCTTTAATCGTCATGGTTGCGCCAAAATCCTTCGTCCTCGCATTGGAATCCTGTGGGATATCCGTCGTCATCTTTACGCTCTTTACACACTCTTTAGATATTTCAAATGCTTCCGTACCCTCAACTTTCACTACAAATGCCATTGTTCTTCTCCTTTCTACTCGCCGGCGTAACCGCCTTCAATTTTTACTTTGTCATTCTCATCTTTCTTCTGCTTCACATGCAGATAAAATGTTCCCACGCCTGTCTCGTCGTCCATCTCCTCCGAATACTCCATCACAAACGCATTCGGCACTTCGTATTTGCGGACCACCTGCCCTGCTGAGATGACTTCCACTGTCGCGGTGCGGTAGCAGTCTGCTTTCTCGGACGGAACGACCGACCACTTGGAAAGCTCCAAGGTACTGTCATTTCCTTCCCCGCCGAGCTTATAGAGCATCTTACCCCATATCTTCATGGACACACCGAAATCTGTTGCCCTTGCATTAGAATCCACTGCGGACTCCGAACCGAAGATTACGTTCCTGATACTC
>VSOA01000209.1 GCA_009774585.1 Lachnospiraceae bacterium | reverse complement strand
TTTTTCCAATCCTTCTTCACAAAAACCAGCATTGGGGCATTCTTGGCCTTCATCTACTCGCATTTGTTAACCATTTTTTTCAAAATTTCCCTTGTTTTATTTGCAAGCCGCCCTTTTCCGAGGGCGAACGTTAAATATCTGTCTTCACTCATTTTACTCAAACACTCTTTCTTTGAAACGGTAATAATTCCACATTTTTGCCTGATGCCCGAAGTTTCCGGCTTTCCTGAAGTTTCTCCTTGAAATCCGCCTCCGTATAATAAATCTTCACATAGCTTTCCATTCCGGAGACAATCACTCCTTGTCTGTTCATTGCGGCAAGCAGATCATCTACTACGATTACAAAACCGATGGCGGCAGCTTGTTTGCCGAAACGCTGAAGCAGATTATCGTAACGTCCGCCTTTGACAATTGCATCACCAACACCGTAGGTATATCCCTTGAAGATAATACCCGTATAGTAATTATACTTACTAAGCATTCCAAGGTCAAAAGAAACATATTTCTCAACGCCGTAATCACATAGTACCTGATAGACTTTCTCAAGCCTTTCTATCGCCTTCTTGGAACGATTGTTAGATACTGCCTTCTTCGCGTCGTTAAGAATTGCCGCCGTGCCGAATAAATCGCTCACCTTGAGAAGCTGTTCTTTGACTTTATGATGCACATGAGTCGCATCAAGCAGCTCTTCCGCACCGAAATAGTTTTTGCCCGAAATATATTCCCGCAGTTCCAGCTCCGTCTCTTCATCAAGCCCTGCTTCGGCGCATATTCCTTTGAAATATTCCAGATTGCCAATGCTGATTTGGAAATCGGACAGCCCCGCATGGTACAATGCCTCAATCGTCATGGCAATCATCTCTGCATCCGCCTGCACGGAATCATCCCCAATCAACTCCGCACCCATCTGCGTTGCCTCTTTGAGTTTGCCTTGCAGCTCGGACGTATTGGTAAATGTATTGCCCTGATAACAGAAACGGATGGGGACATTCTCTTCCATAAAATATTTGGCCGCGCATCTGGCGATTGACGGCGTAAAATCAGGTCGAAGAACAAGTGTATTACCTTCTTTGTCAAAAAATTTATAGAGTTCTTTCGACGGTGTTGTTCCTACTTCTTTGGAAAAAACATCAAAAAATTCAAAGGTAGGCGTCTGAATATCCCGATAGCCGTATCCCTTTATTTTTTCATGCAAAAGCTGCTCTACGACAGTCTTTTTCGCCTTCTCGTCACCGTATATGTCTCTTACGCCCTCCGGTGTATGTACTAATTTTCTGCTCATAACTTCCTCGCTTTGATACTTTATCACTTTAAAGTGTTAATTCGCTAATTTGATAGCGCAATAAACTTTCTATACTATATCTTAATTAATACATTTTGTCAACCGCTATTCGACTCTGTCATCCAAGTCCTTCTGCAGCATATCAAGATACGGCACTAAAACGCCATGCTTTTTTGGAAGAATATATTCCGGATTTAACTCATCATAACGAAAACTTTTTCTACCGCCTTCTTTTGCCCTATCCCAGAAGAATCGCAGCATTTCGTAAGGAAGATAATAGAAAATATCTTTGTGAGAATAGTAAATCAGGAAAAAGGCGATTCCATTCTGTTTCTCAAACTGTCCCATGAACTCCACCTGATGCTCATGTATATTTTGAAGGGAAAAGGTATCTACGGCGCATTCCTTAGCATCGAAACAAACCGGTATTCCCTGCACTACTCCGATATAGTCCACCGTACTTTTCTGGTCAAAATAGGCAAGCGTAATGTGCCTGCTTTCTTTGTCTATATTGATAGGCGTAATGGGCGTCGGAACTTTCTGAATAAGCGCCAGACCGTTTTCCAGATATTTTTCATTCGTTCGGTTTATTAAATCTTCCAGTGTCGAACCTCTCAGTCCGCGTGAATTCCATGTCGCCATGTCTGTGTTCCTCGCTCACTTCATAGAAAATATCAGGCAAACCGGAATAAAAAGTCCTGCCGCTTATGTCTGCAAAAGGCTCCGCCAACGGCGGAAACACTACCTTATAAGCATGCAGAAGCTGTGATTTTACATGATATTTATTACGATACTCCTCGTTCCATGCTTTATCGCCGTACTTATAATCTCCAAGCAGCGGATGTCCGATACTTGCAAGATGCGCACGAATCTGGTGAGGCTTTCCGGTGATCAGTTCCACTTCTAAAAGAGTCTTGTCTTTTTCAACCCTAAGTGGCTTGTAAGACGTCCTGATATAAGAAGTCTCTGCTTGGTCCAAAAGCCGGTTCTTCATATCTTTATCTGCCGTTTGCTGCGATACGTTAAGCGTAACAGATACTTTATTATGCTTCTCATATTTATGAAGGTATCCTTCCACAAGCTGCTCTTTCTTTATCACACCTCTTACATAGGTCTGATAATACTTGTGAAGTGTTCTGTTCTTTAATAATTCTCCTAAAATCTGCGCGCCTTGAAGCGATTTCGCACACAGCACGATACCGCTCGTATTGCGGTCGAGACGGTTACATACAGACGGTTTATACATAGTAAGTTCCTGTTCTGTCATAAACCCGCTGTCAAGCAGATATCCAATGAGCCATTCGTTCAGAGACCTATCCGTTGGCTTTGCCTTCTGTGACAGCACACCTGCCGGTTTATCCGCAAGAAGGATGTGCCGGTTCTCATATAAAATCCGGACACTCGATATTTTATGGTAAGCTGCAAGATAATCGTTTGTAATATTTTGCGGCTGTTTTTCCGGACCTTCCGCATGCAACGTGTGTTCCGAAGCGCTTGTATCCGCTAATCCTCTGAACTTCAGGAGCGTCTCCTCGGCAAAATAAATCTTCACGCTGTCATCAACGGCAATTTTCTCACTGCCATCGGCCTTTCTGTCATTGAGCGTGATATTTTTCTTGCGCAGCATCTTATATAGGAAACTGCTCCCGGCATTCGGTAAAATCCGATGCAGGTATTTGTCGAAGCGCTGTCCGGCTTCTTTTTCCGTGATCTTAGTCTGATACATTCCGTTATCCCTGTTTTATTGGCACATTTTACTGACACACCAAGCCGAACCTCTGCAACAAATGTTTCATTCACATCTCAAATTACTCAGATGGAAATAGAAAATAATAAACTGATAATTCCGTCTTTTTTCTTGTGTTCTTCTGCTGTTAACATTATTAACTGACTCAGTCGGTCAGTATATTTACTGGTCTGAGAATAAATCTTAACCGTCATATTTTTGATACCTTCCTGCGTAAGCATTTGTTCCAGATGTTTCTGCGCCTCGTTACAGTCACATTTCGGACTTTCAATAATTCCGCACAGTACATTTCCTTTCAACGTCATGTGGCTGATGGGAAAGTTCTTCTGATAGGAAGTAAAATACATATCATAGAAAGTCGTAAGCTGTTCATCATAAGCGGTCAATTGCTCTCTGAGAGATTCGCTACAACCCTTCGCTTTCAAAAACATAACCAGATTCACCAAACTTTTGCAGGAGGGAAGGCAGCCTAATACTGCGACAATTGTCAACAGATTCTTACTGGTTCCCGTTGTAAGATATCCCATAATATACAAGCCGATGCATACTACGAAAAAAAGTAAGGTTCTGAGCGCCGTTACCACTTTACGATTTTCAATATAACCATAAGAACCTTTTTGAACAATTATTTTCTTCATTTTTAATCTATTCCTTCATTTGAAATCGTCGTTCACGCTAACCATTGACAATCGTGTACTAAATCGACTCACTATTCACGCATCTTGCAGACATCCACCCATTCCGCATAACCGGAATACCGTTCCATCTCCGAAATCGACAGTTCAATAGCGCTGTTTGCGCTGCCGCATGCCGGAAACACAGTGGTAAATCTTCGCAATGATTCGTCTAAATACACCGTCACTCCCTCATTGATTCCGAATGGGCATACGCCGCCGACAGCATGTCCTATCAATATTTGTGCCTGTTCTGCTGTAAGCATCTTGGCTTTCGCTGCAAATCTCGCTTTATATTTGGCGTTATCCACCTTTACATCTCCTGCGCAGATAATGAGGATCGGTTTCTCGTCTACCATAAAAGAAAGTGATTTTGCGATACGAGCCGGTTCACATCCAAGCGCCTGCGCCGCCAGTTCTACGGTTGCGCTGGACTCTGACAATTCAATGATTCGTTCCTCCATATCATATTGTCTGAAATATTCTTTTACCCGTTCGATTGCCATGATTACGTCTCCTCACTCTCTGTATAAGTCCCTGTTACATCTATTTGTCAGCAATAAATTTTCATGAATTCAATACATACTTGCCAAGAAACTACATAAATATCTGCATCACATTCTGCACACTCTGCGTCACAACATACAAAGCCTTCATGGGTAATCCGCACACAGAAACTGACTTTCCCATCTTACAGTCCGCGATTGCTTTAGCCACCACGCATTCTGTTTTCGCCATCGTAACCTTTTTGATTCCTCTTATATGGGATAAATCCCCGTAAGCATGCTGTAGAAAAGGCGTATTCACGGGCCCGGAACATACCGCTGTCACGGTGATTCCCATTCCTTGCAGTTCCTTTGACAACGCCCTGCCAAACGAATATACATAGGATTTCGTTGCTGCGTAAACTGCGAAAGCCGCTTGCGGTACAAATGCCGCTCCCGACGAAAATTGGATGATTTTGCTTCCTCTGTGCATGTATGGCAGACAAATACCGGTCATCTGCGTCAGTGCCATAATATTTAGACGAATCATCGCTGACACGTCTTCACTGCTCTGCTCCGCAAAGGCTCCATGGCTCCCCACTCCCGCGCAATTGACTAAAACCGTAATCTTCGGATTACTGATTGCAAGCACTTCCGCAAACTGCGCCATTTCTTTTTCACATGTCATATCGATCACAATGGTTTTGGCTTTCGTCCGCATCGTCTGCGCCAGCCTTTCCATTGGCTCTCTTCTGCGGGCAAGCAGCCAGATTTCGTCGGTTTTTCTTAAGTTACGGTCTAACTGCTTTGCAAATTCCATCCCCATGCCGGAAGACGCCCCTGTAATGATTGCAATATTCATGTTCTGCTTCATCCCTTTCCTATAAATAAATAAGCTGAGAAATGCTTGGCGGAGTTCTTCGCAGTCAAACATAACTTGGACGCAAGCCGTTCAACCTGCGTCCATTGCCATAATCGCATCTTTATTCTTTAATTTATAACAAAATCACATTTTTTATATCTTCATTTTACACTAAAAAAGTATTTTGTAAAGAGGGTTCCATACTTCCTTCCAGCTAATCTGCCTGTTTTTTTCCGTTCCTTTTTATACCTGAGACAATCAATGCGATTCCGGCAAAGGTACAGCCTAGCAGACCAATCCACTTCACATTGCCGTCAACCGTATCTACGTTCCAGATAAACGGTCTGAAAACAGGAAACGGCTTATTAATGCCTATCCATCTCTCAATATAATAATCCGCAGCAAATCCGAAACCTCCGACAATCAATGTGCAAATTCCGGCTTTCAGCAGTCCGTTGCATTTCAAATATCGGATCAGAAGAAACAGAATCCATATAAGCGCTATACAAGGAACGGATACCGCCTTCGAGATTTTCCCGAAAGCTTCTGACTGTGTATAAAGTTTGATGCTGATCATCATAAATGCATAAAAAAACGTGCAGACCGCCATTGCCGTCAAACCTTTCTTCCTGCCAAGCCATGTTTTTATCGGCTCAGCATATACCACAAACGGAAGGAAACAGACCGAAAGCCCAAATAATACCGCCGGCGATGCGATAAAAACCCATGTCTGATGTGTATAGATGCAGATAACTCCAAACAGCAGAAACAAGCTTACCGTAAATGTACCCATTGTCCAGAGCATTTTATGATCCGGCACCATAAGCGGCACAACCGTCAGGGACGTCGCCGTAAGCAGGGACGCAAGCACGATAAAGAACCAGTCAAGCGCCGCTCCGGTAGCAATATTTACGATCAGACAGACCAGAACCGGAATCATAAAAACACCGGCGATTGCCGTCCCTATCACGGCGGATTTCTGTTTAAAGAAGTGTGCCTGCCTGCGAAGTACATTCACGGTTTCTATTTCCAGACAGTTCTCCACTTCTTCGCTGCGCATCTGCCTAAAAATCACGGAACAATCTTCACATTCTGCCAGATGTTCTTCTACAAGTTCCTTGCTTTCTTCGCTGCATATCTGGTCTACATAGAGCGGAATTAAATCTCTTATTACATTACAATTCAGTTTCATGAATATCCATCCTTTCCGTAATCTTCAATTTGGCACGGTGATATGTAACTCTTGCCCAGCTTTCTGTCTTGCCGCAGGCGCTGCTGATTTCCTTAAATGACATCTCTCCAAAGATTCGCAGTTCAAACACCTGCCGATAAGGTTCTTCCAATTCATTCAATACTTGATGAATCTGATAAGAAGTGTCCTTATCCTCCACTTCACGTTCAATATTAACGCCGCTGTCAACATCCGTATCAACCGGTACGGATTCAGATTTCCTTGACTGTCGACGCATTTCATCGACAAACAGATTTCTGGCAATGGTGCAAAGCCATGTCATGGCGTTTGATTCCCCACGAAAGGAAGCTTTTGTAGTAAAAGCTTTATAAAATGTTTCCTGTGTAATTTCTTCTGCTATATGCGTCTTTCCGGCAAGTGTCATAACATAGGAATACACTCTCATATAATACGCTTTATAAAGTTTTTCAAACGCCGCTTTCTCCACCATTATCACCTCTTCTTCTGTGATTTCATTGGTTAGACGGATATAACACTGTTTTGTTACAAAAAATTTTAATTTATTGTATCACTACAAATTTAGCACGCTCTCTGCTCCTGCCGTGCTGACCGAATCTGTATAATACTGTGCCTGCACGTTCCAC
>VSOA01000208.1 GCA_009774585.1 Lachnospiraceae bacterium | reverse complement strand
TTCTCTCCAATCTGTAACAAAGTAGGCGCTTTGCATAACTGTAACGCCTGCTTGTCCGTATTGATCCCAATGAACTCTACGCCGTCTATTTCTTCATCAATCATTCTATTTACAGCATTGTTGCCTGCACCGCCGACACCGACCACGATAATCTTAGCAGCAGACTCAGCATCATTTGACTTAATCTCAAGCAAGGTGATTCCTCCTTCTTTTTCCCCAAAGACTCTCATACATTATCATATAATTATTTTTCGAAATTCGCAACCTATTTTTTTGTTTTTTGCCCGATTATACTAAAGTACCAATTATAACCAGCAATTGTTTCCGCTTCCCAAAAGCTTAGTCCTGTTCAAAACTATATGATTTCGTATCTTCACTGTATTCCCGCATGTCAAGCGTACCCTTCTTGCCTGCCAGCTCAGGCAGAATATATTGTAGTTTCATGATTTTTTCATCAATATATTGACTATCACCCAGCGCCACCCTCGCTTCACCGAACAATAACGTCACTCTGTACTCCGAATCGAAATAGATGCGGTCCGCCGACATGGAATATCTGTCCAACTGCTGTGTAATATTGAGCACATTACTGAATATCTCCGGATTCTCTACCGGAAGCGGTTCATGCAGGATCACATGATCGAACTGCAGACCGGTCACCTGTGGAATCCCGTCGGTCTTCTCCGTCGATGTCTCTACTACAATTCCGTCTTTGTCAAAATACACATAACGCCCCAGATAAGCCACATAACCCGCCAGCGCCTTCTCATACACGGTAATCCTGACCGTGTCCTTCGCCTCTATCGACACATCCATCGTCTGAATAAAAGGGATATCCTCCATTCCCTTATCCTTGTATTTCAACGAAAGAAATAAGGAATTATTGCCATATCTGCCGTTCATGACCATTTCCATGATCTCTTCATTGGTATAATGGACATTGCCCTCCACATATACTGTGGTAATCGTGTAATTATGAATAATGTATTCATAGCCTCCGACCAGAATGATCAGCAGGAGAAGAAGCGTAACAGACAGGATAGCCACTCTTTTACTTCTGCTAAAACGCAGCTTTTCTTCCCGCACCCGTTTCCTCTTCTCCTGTATCATATCGTCATTCTTGACTAGCCGCAGATTCGGATTCCTTTTCTTTACTTTTTTGACCGCTTTCTTGTTAGCCATTCAAAAACCTCTTGTAATCTAAACAGAAGGTTAAGCCAGTTCAATCGACGCGCCCAATTGTCTTAAACTAAGCACAATGTCCTCATACCCTCTGTCAATATAATGCCTGTTCGTCACAATACTTGTTCCCTCCACAGCAAGCGCTGCCACCACAAGCGCCGCCCCGCCCCGCAGTTCCTCCGCCTGCACGATCGCACCATGCAGTTTACTGCTTCCGATATACGCTGTATTTCCATGGACCGTAATATCCGCTCCCATCTTACATAGCTCCGGCACAATACGGAATCGGTTCTCGAACACAGTTTCTTCTATGCATCCACGCTGTCCTGACAGTGCCATGACTACCATAAAAGGTGACTGCATATCTGTCGGAAAGGCAGGATAACATCCCGTTGCCAGCATATGGCATGTCGCTTCATGATCCCTGCCGTTAATTAAAATACCATCCGTTTCATACTCAATTGCCGCCCCCATCTCCACCGCGCAGTTTAACACGCTCTCCATATGATGGGCAGGCGCATCCCGCAGGAAAATACGTCCGCCGGTACACATACATGCACTTAAGTATGTTCCGGCTACGATGCGGTCCGCCGGCACACGGTATCTGACCGCGTGAAGCCTGTTCACACCGTGAATCACCAGACAATTGCTGCCGATTCCGTCAATTTTGGCGCCGGCACGCTGCAAAAATTCACACAATGCCTGTATTTCCGGTTCTCTTGCCGCCGGTTTAATCACAGTTTCTCCCTCCGCCAACACGGCGGCAAGAATCGCATTTTCTGTGACGCCGACACTGACAAAAGGCAGTTTAAGCACTGTTCCTCTGAGTCTTGACGTCTCTGCGCAAAATCCGGTTTCGTTCTCCTCTATCACGACACCCATTTTACGAAGTGACTGCAAATGCAGGTTAATCGGTCTTGAGCCGATCACGCAGCCGCCGGGATATTCCATGCAGACTCTTCCGGTTCTGGCAAGCAGTGCACCTAAAAGCATAATAGAAGAACGCATGACGCCTACAGAATCCGAAGGCATGTCACACTCGGACAGCTTCTCTGTGTTTACCCGCACAAGCGTTCCTTTTCTCTCCACCTCGCATCCCAGACTCTTAAGCAGTCTTAACATATGATAAACATCTGAGATTTCCGGGCAGTTCTCTATTTCACATATACCGTTTATCAACAGTGTCGCTGCAAGAATCGGCAGCGACGCATTTTTTGACCCTTGTATCGTAGTCTGGCCTTCCAGACATTTTCCACCATAGATACGAACAGCGTCCATATTCTTTTACCTCTAATCTTAAAAATATGACCTATTCTATCTATATGGTTTTTAGGCAAAAAGTTATCTTGTCCCTATAAATCTTTGAGTCGTATTCCTCTCGCCACGCTTAGGACGAGCCCAATCTCTATCAATAGAAACATGACCGATGAACCTCCGTAACTGATAAACGGAAGTGAAATACCCGTATTCGGAATCGTGTTCGTCACGACTGCAATATTAAGGATTACCTGAATCGCGATATGCCCGAGCACGCCAACTACAAGCAATGCACCAAACAGATCTGGCGCATTATTGGCAATCACCATAAACCGCCAAATCAACAAAATAAACATGATGATAACCGCAAACCCGCCGAATAACCCGAGTTCTTCACAGATAATGGAGAAAATCATGTCATTCTGCGCCTCGGGAAGGAACCCGAGTTTCTGCATACTCTGCCCCAGCCCTTTGCCGAGCACACCTCCGCTTCCGATTGCATAAAGCGCCTGTATCGTCTGAAACCCCTTGCCGCTGGCATATGCTTCCGGATCAAGCCATGCCAGAATACGCGCACCTCTGAAATTCAGATCGTCCGCCTGATTCACCGCCATCTGCACAACCGTGAATACGACTACCGCCGCGCCTGCCAGCGTTGCGATTCCGAGCAGAATAAAACGCTTGTAATCCGGACAGGATACAAAGAGCATCAGCACCGCAATCCCCACAACAATAATCGCCGAACTTAGGTTCTGTGTGATTCTCCACAGCATAAGCGCTATCGGCATGGGGACTAACAACACCATCCAGAAACCTTTACGATATCGTATCTGTTTCCCCATCGTACAAATCATACTCGAAAGAAACAGAATCATACACAACTTGGAAACCTCCGCCGGCTGTAAGGACAACGGTCCTATATACAGCCACCTTTTCGCACCGTGCGACTCATGGCCGAAGGGGATAATAAGTAAAATCAATACCACCGATACTATGTAACCGATCACGGCAAAACGTTCCCAGAAATGATAGGGGATATTTGCCACGAAAATCATCGCCACCAGTCCGAGTATCGTCGCAAATAACTGTTTCTTTAAATAATATGCCGAGTCTCCCCACTCCAGATTTGCCTCATAGGAACTGGTGGAATATACCATAATCATTCCGAAGCCCAGCAGAAACAATACGATGAACAACAGGCTGTAATCCATAAAATTCTCATTATTTGATTGTCTTCTGCGGGTAGAATTTCTTTCTGCCACTTATTCTGATTCCTCCAGACTATTTACAAGTTCTTTAAACAGCTTCCCTCTGACTTCATAATTGGGAAACATTCCCCAGCTCGCACACGCCGGAGATAACAATACCGCATCACCGCTTTGCGCCTGCTTTACGCATATCTCAAACGCTTCCTCAAAACTATCTGCCAGAATAATATTCTCTATGCCGTGCTCCTTCGCACAATCCGCAATCTTCTCTCTCGTCTGTCCGATCAACACCAGACATTTCACTTTATGATCAAAAGCCTCTATCCACTCATCATACTCGCTCTGCTTGTCATAACCGCCGCCAATCAACACGGTAGGCTTACTCATTGCCTTAATTCCCTGAATCGCCGCGTCCGGATTCGTACCTTTAGAGTCATTGTAGTAATCGACACCCCTTTTGGTCGCAACGAACTCGATTCTGTGCTCCACCGCCTTAAACTGCCTGACTACGGACAGAATCGTTTCCATCGGAACGCCCATCGCCTGCGTAATCGCAATTGCCGCCATTACATTTTCCACATTACACATACCGACCAGATTCATCTCATGGATATTCATGACACCATCAGTCTTGCCGTTCTTGGTCAGACAGATTTCTTCGCCGTCCAGCCAGAAACCGTCTGTCAACTTGTGCGTTGCAGAAAACCATACCACGTGAGCAGGGCATCTGTTCCCAATCTCCTTTGTATAAGCATTGTCGTAGTTAAGTACGCAGGTCTGGTCTGCTGTCTGGTTCTTAGTGATATACTCTTTAACTGCGGCATAGTTTTCCATCGTATGATGTCTGTTCAAATGATCCGGCGTTATATTGAGGATTGCTGACACTTCCGGGCAAAACCGCTCTATCGTTTCCAACTGAAAACTACTGATTTCCGCTACTGTCACGGTATCTTCCGTAGACTTCAACGCCGTCAGTGTATACGGATTCCCAATGTTGCCCACCACATTCACGTCACTGCAATGAGCCGCCATAATCTCCCCTACGAGCGAAGTCGTCGTCGTCTTTCCGTTTGTACCCGTAATGCCGATTACCTTACCCGCGCCAAGTCTGTATGCCAGTTCAATCTCGCCCCAGATTGGAATATTCTTTGCGCGGAATCTGTCTGCAAATTCCGTATCTGTCGGAACTCCCGGACTGAATACCGCCAATGAGATATCCTCTAAAATCTCTTCGGGCAATTCTCCGAGAAAAACATCAGCCGTCACATCCGGCTTCAATTTTGCCCTCACTGATTCTACATCCAACTGCTTGTTTTCATCAAACAAAACCGGATAAGCGCCTGCGCGGTACAATGCTTCTGCTGCGCCTGTTCCGCTCAGCCCGGTTCCTACTACCAATACCTTTTTATCTTTCAATTCATTTCCACTGGACATTTCACACACTCCCGCCGTTTCTGTCTTTTCATTTCCCCGTAACACGGTAAACCCGACTGTTATACCCCCAGCAGCGCCACCAGACACAGCAGTGCCGTCACAATAGAAAATACGGCAACTACCCTCGTCTCCGACCAGCCGCACAACTCAAAATGATGATGTATGGGCGCCATCTTGAAGATACGCTTTCCTCCGGTCATCTTGAAATAAGTAACCTGTATGATAACCGACAAAACCTCTATCATATAAATAAATCCCACAATGACAATAAAAAGAGGCATCTGCATCATATAAGCCGAAGCCGCCACAAAGCCGCCAAGCGCAAGAGAGCCTGTGTCACCCATAAAAACGCTTGCCGGATATACATTAAACAGCAGAAAACCGAGCAATGCTCCCACTACCGCACAAGTGACCGGCTCTATTCCGCTTCCGGTACCGATTGCCACCACGCTGAAAAAAGTCGCCACAAGCACTGTAACCGAACTTGCCAGACCGTCCAGCCCGTCGGTAAAGTTCGTACCGTTAACCGTTCCTATCACGATAAAAAACAGAATCGGAATATTCATCCAGCCGAAATTCAGATATGTTCCGCTAAGAAACGGAACCTTCATAGCCAGTGACACATCCGTATACCGCATCAGATAGAAAGTAAAAATCGCCGTCACAACAATCTGCAATGAAAATTTCTGCCACGCTCTAAGACCCATAGACCGTTTCAATACAACTTTAATATAATCATCCATAAACCCAATCAATCCGAATCCAAGTGTCAAAAACAGAATCGGAATAATCTTCGGATAATCTTTGACAAAAAACATAGATGTAATTACCGTGCTGATCAAAATAAGAATACCGCCCATCGTCGGCGTCCCGTTCTTCTTTAAATGGGTTTCCGGTCCTTCTTCCCTCACCGTCTGACCGACCTTAAGCCGCTTCAAGAACGGAATCACCACCGGACCTAAAACCACACTGACTGCAAAAGATATCATTACCGACATTAAAATCGTTGTATTCATAATTCCTCCATCTGTCACCACACAGCTTTGCTGACAAAAAATGCATGCTTTTCGCCATTATATCAAGAACAGCTCTGCCTACTGAGAATGCATGCTTTTCGCCATTATATCAAGAACAGCTCTGCCTGCTGAGAATGCATGCTTTTCGCATTCTCTTGAACATGATTTAGTTTTACTCAGGCATCGTTCTTTGATGCCATAGTAAAACTTCATGTTCTATTATAGTCCATCTTCTCCAAATATGGAAGGATGTTTTCAAAAAGCTGCCGAACCACCGGAGCCGCAATCTGCCCTCCGTAATATGTCCCCTGCGGGTTATTGATAATGGCAACCGCCAGTATCTGCGGATTATCCGCCGGCGCAAATCCCAAGAATGAGGCGATATATTTACCGCTTCCTCTTGGCAGCGTCTGGCTCGTCGCCGTCTTACCGCCAACGCGGTATCCTTCCACCGCACCGTTCTTGCCGCTTCCTTCCGCAACCACCTGCTCCAGAATATATCGCATCGTCTCGGAAGTTTCTGCGGAGACCACGTTATCTCTTACAGGATAACTGAATATGTGATTGTTGTTCCCGTCAGCATCCGCTACTTTCACGCCGAAATGCGGCGTTACCCTTCTGCCGCCATTTACAATCGAAGAGGCTGTCACTGCAAGCTGAATCGGTGTAATCTGAAAAGATTGCCCGAATGAGATGGTAGCCAGTTCCACGGGACCGATATTCTCCACGTTATGCATGATTGTTCCAGCTTCTCCGGGCAGATCTATTCCGGTTCTGTCAAGCAGCCCGAACTGTTTAAAATATGAATAATAGTTCTCTACCCC
>VSOA01000207.1 GCA_009774585.1 Lachnospiraceae bacterium | reverse complement strand
TGTGCCCAGCGTCACCGCACCATTTAACATATACTTCATATTACCCGTTCCCGACGCTTCCTTGGAAGCAAGTGAAATCTGTTCGGAAATATCGCAGGCGGGAATCATCTTCTCGGCATAAGACACATTGTAATTCTCTACCATAAGTACCGTCATGTACGGACTTACATCCGGATCGTTATTAACAATTTCCTGCAAAACAAGCAGCAAATGAATAATATCCTGTGCAATCACATAGGCAGGCGCCGCTTTGGCTCCGAAGATAAATGTCATTGGTCTTGCAGGCTTCTTTCCTGCCTTGATTTCCAAATATTTATGGATGATATAGAGCGCATTCATCTGCTGACGTTTGTACTCGTGCAATCTCTTACTCTGCAGATCAAAGATGGAATCAGGATTTAAAGTAATGCCTTCCACTTCTTTGACATATGCCGCCAAATCCTTTTTGCGGTTCATCTTAATTTCTACCAGTCGATCCAGTACCGCATCATCGTCAATAAACTCAAGAAGCTTCTCCAGCTTATTGGCGTCTTTCTTATAACCGTCTCCAATCGTCTCGGAAAGGAAAGCCGCCAGTTCACGATTACAAGATAGCAGCCATCTTCTGAAAGTAATGCCGTTCGTCTTATTGTTGAACTTCTCCGGATAAATCTTATAGAAAGCATTGAGTTCCGTATCTTTCAGAATCTCCGTATGGATTGCCGCAACACCGTTTACCGAGAAACCGTAATGGATGTCGATATGCGCCATATGCACTCTCTTATCTTTATCAATAATCTGTACTTTCTTGTCTTTGTATTTAGCCGCCACTCTCTTGTCTAATTCTTTGATAATGGGCACTAACTGTGGTACTACCTTCTCCAGATATTCTAAAGGCCATTTCTCTAAAGCTTCCGCGAGAATTGTATGATTCGTATACGCGCACGTCTTGCTGACAACGTCGATTGCCTCATCCATCGTAAATGCCTTATCATCTACCAGAATTCTGATCAACTCCGGAATGACCATCGTAGGATGCGTATCATTAATCTGGATTACCGCATGTTCATACATCGTGCGCAGGTCATACTTCTTTTCTTTCATTTCTTTCAGGATCAGCTGCGCCGCATTGCTTACCATAAAGTACTGCTGATAGATACGCAGCAGATTGCCCGCCTCATCAGAATCGTCGGGATATAAGAATAATGTCAGGTTCTTTTCGATATCTTCCTTGTCAAAGTCAATACCTTTCTCCACAATGCTCTCATCCAAACTCTCAATATCAAACAGTCTCAGCTTGTTGACGCCGTTGTCATACCCTATAACATCGATATCATAAAGTCTGGAAGTCACTTTTCTGTCGCCGAATGCGACCTCGAATGTCGTATCCGTCTTCGTCAGCCATGACTGTTCTTCGATCCAGTCGTTTTTCTCTGCCGTCTGCAATTTATCCTTAAATACCTGTTTGAACAGGCCAAAATGATAGTTGAGTCCAATACCTTCTCCGGGAAGTCCAAGTGTTGCAATAGAGTCAAGAAAACATGCCGCCAAGCGTCCCAGACCACCGTTTCCGAGTGACGGTTCCGGTTCGATTTCTTCAATGGCACTCAAACTCTTACCATTTTTCTTTAAGATTTCATCCAGTTTATCATAAATCCCTAAATTGATCAGATTATTGGATAACAGCTTACCAATCAAAAACTCTGCCGAGATGTAATAAATCTTCTTCTCTCCCTCAATCCTCTCAGAAACTGCCATCAGTTTCTTGGACAGCTGCAGCAGACTGTAGTAAAGCTGTGCGTCGTTACACTCGGCTACACTCTTGCCATAACCGCTCTGTGTCTGCTCCTCCAGTTCTTTCTCCAGATTCAATACCAATACGTCTCTTTTCAGGTTGCTTGCCTGTGCCATAATCATTCCTCCTAATTTGTTATTGATATATTTTATTATTGACTCCTTCAGTTCCGTAAATGCACACAAATTCATTTATGCCTATTTAGCCGTCATATGTCTATGGATGATTTTTTCGGTCCGCGGAATCTTCTTTACTTAAGCTATAATATCCGTATATTTTATTCTGACTAATTCATAATCCAGCACAATCTGCTGTCCTTCGCCGCCATCGAGCAGACGCTTCAGTTCCTTCACCGCCTCGGAGGCAATTCGCTTGAAATCTTGTCTGACGGTATTCATCTGTTTGCCTGCATATCCCATCAGCGTGATGCCGTCAAACCCGCACACCGGACGAAAAATGTCCATTTCAATCAGCGCTTTCATTGCTCCGATCGCCATCAAATCGGATGCGCACACGACCACGTCTTTCTTCTTCGCGTATTTAAAAGTCAAATTTCTCGCCTGTAATTCAGAAAACTCACCGTTTCTGATAAGCAGGGGAAGCTTCCTCTCCTCGGCCAGACGTTTGATACCACTTAACCGCTCTTCCGTCACATATCCGTTCTTCTTTCCCGCCAGGTAAAGAATACTATTGCACTTATTTTCTAAAACAGTTTTCTTGGCCACGTCGTACTGCGCCTTCTCCTGATCAATCCATACGGAAGATGTATTCACATTCACAATCGGCGCATCCACAAGTACAATCTTAAATATCTGTCTCTCTATCAGCTTATGCAGCACCTTATCTTCTTTCGACATGCCGAAAATGATAAGTCCCGTGATACTCTGGGATTGAAAGTAACGTATTACTTCTTCAATGTTCTTATTCTTGATCATCGAGTAAAATACCGTGATCACATCAAGATTCATGTCCACCGCCTGCCCGATGGTCCCAGCCATGTACTGCATATTAATCTCATCTACTGCCTGTGCTGCAGTGCTTAAGTTAATGAGAAGCGCCACTCTGCCGGACTGCTTCGACGATAATGCCGCCGCCACGGAATTGGGCACAAAATTTAACTCTGTCACGGCTTCATTTACTTTTTTCTTCGTTTCCTCGCTGACATTAGGATAATTGTTCAGCACTTTCGATACGGTAGAAATTGCTACCCCCGCATGTTTCGCAACGTCTTTAATTGATACCATGTCTTTTCCATTCCGAAAACAATCATTAGCTTGGAAAATGTTTTCCAGAAATCGTTTTCCAAAAACATCATATAACAAAAGAGTGGCTTTGTAAACCACTCTTTTGGAAAATTTTCTTATTTTTATATACCCATACTTATTCCGTATTATTTTCTTACAAGATGTCTCGGCAGACCATTTACATACAACGGCTGCAATTCACCCATAATCAACGGTCTTGCATATTTCTCGTAACCGTCTGTCAGTCCCTTGCCGTCCGCTGTGATCCACTCGTCCGGAACGCTTCTCTCAACGTTCGCGATTGCATGGATATCATATGCGCTTGTGCCGCACTGGTAAGGATCATCACCGTTTCTGTCAAGTGTGATCATCATACCGGTCTTACCTTCCTCCGCTGCCATCACTGCGTCATGACCTACTTGGAATGCCTCGTTGATATCTGTCAAAGATGCTAAATGAGTTGCTGCTCTCTGCAATGTAGAGAACTCAATTGCACGAGTCTTAAGACCTGTCTCCGCCGCAATTTTCTCCGCCAGCATAACAGCCGTTCCGGACATCTGCTTATGACCGAATGCATCAACTGCCACTTCTCTGCCGATTTCGCATACATATCTGCCGTCTGCAACTTTAACGCCCTCGGATACCGCAATGACTACGGAAGACTTCTTTGCTGCCAATTCCTTCACGTCTGCCACAAACTTATCAATGTCAAATACTCTTTCCGGAAGGTAAATCGCATCACACCCCTCACAGTCATCGCCCTTAGCGAGCGCTGCTGCCGCTGTCAGCCATCCTGCATTACGTCCCATAATCTCCACAATGCAGATTGTGGGCTTCTTAGCGCCAAAGGATGCATTATCGCGGATAACTTCTTTCAGGGAAGCGGCGATATATTTCGCTGCCGAACCATAACCCGGACAATGGTCAGTCACTGGAAGGTCATTGTCAATGGTCTTCGGAACGCCCATAAATCTCTGCGGTTTATTGTGCGCCGCTGCATAATCGGACAACATCTTCACCGTATCCATGGAATCATTACCGCCTGCATAGAACAAGCACTCAATATCATGCTTCTCCATAATCTCAAATACTTTCTCATATACATCTTCATGTCCTTCAATTTTAGGCATCTTGAAACGACATGAGCCTAAAAACGCAGAAGGCGTTCTCTTCAATAACTCAATTCCGGTCTCATCATCCAGATACTCACCGAGATCGATCATTCTATCCTCTAAAAATCCTTCGATACCGTGAACCATACCATAAATCTTCTTCACACCTAACTTCTTAGCTGCGGCATATACGCCCGCTACGGAAGAGTTGATAACGGCTGTAGGGCCGCCAGACTGACCAACAACAATATTTCCTTTCATTGTTATCTCTCCTTTATCTATTTTCTACATTGACTACCTGTCCGTCACTCCCGGACATCAACACGATTATACCAAATAAATCCAGACAACACAAGAAAAAGGTTTGTACACTACCGGGTGGGTAAAGTCCAGTTTTCAAATCTAATTTTGAAGCAATCATCATACCTATCTTTATAAATTACTCTATCAATTTTATCTTTATGATTTGGGTCATCAAACGCAAAACCATATCCTATAACTTCATAATCAGCATTATGAACGGAATAATTACTACTATATCTTTGACACGGTATAGTTATTGTGTGGGCATACACATTATCCCATATTGGAACTATTGTTTCTGTGCACACTTCTATTCTATTTAATCCCCTTTTTAATGCAAAATTATGTTCAACGCTGAATTTCACCTCCATAGTTTCTTCTTCACCAACACTTACATCTCTGTGCCGAATTTTGTCAGATATTTTTTCAGTAATATCTTCACCATCACAAATACATTTTGTTATCTTATATAATTCTTCAATATTTTTACCCGGTATTTTATTCATATAAGTAGAAAATGGAATCTGGAAGTCTTCCTTTCCTATACGGACAATATCCATAATTTTATGAACTTTTTTCACTATAACCTTCTCTTTTTCATCCACATAGCAATCGACGTGCACCTTATATTGTCTAAAATAATTTTCTTCAATAAGCGGAATAATCAGTTCTTTAATATTGGCATATAAACTATTATCTGTAACTTCACCATTTTTAAAATACAAGCTATGTTCGGCGCTTACCGGTACCGATAACAATTGCCATATATGCTTTTGATTTAATGTATTTTTCCTGCCATGCTTTCTCCTGCCCGTCTTCTGTAGTAAGTTCAATTATTCTTTCTTCATAACTCTGGCATTTTTTCTGATACCTATTACATTTCTTATCTATCCTTGTCCTCTTCGTGCAATTAACTTTATAACGCCATTCGTTATATCTTTTTCCCATTATCTTCACCCTTTTCTTTCGTTTTGTTTATATTGACACTTTAGTTTAAATTGCGAAAGGGTTTTCTACTATATTTAAAGTTTTATTGAACTTATCTAAAAAAAATGCTACACTCTTAGAAGCGACAAGACATCTATGTCACAGATTATTTATCACAGTTTCTATCACACCGCTTGCCGCGATATGGAAGCTGTCAGCCACACCGTAAGAAAGGAAAACTTATGAACGAATACATTATAAGCTGCTGTTCCACAGCAGATTTATCAGAAGAGCACTTCCACAGCCGCTCCATCTCTTATATCTGTTTTCACTATGAACTGGACGGCGTACAATATTTGGATGACCTCGGAAAAACAATGTCTTTTGACAAATTCTATAGCGCCATGTCAAACGGCGCGGACACAAAAACCTCCCAGATTAACGTAGATGAATTTATCAGTTACTTTGAGCCTTTTCTCAAAGAAGGCAAAGACATCCTGCATCTGTGTCTTTCCTCCGGCATCTCCGGCGTATTAAATTCCGCCATGGTGGCGAAAGACACTCTCGAAGAGCAATATCCCGACCGCAAAATCTATATTCTCGATTCTCTTGCGGCATCGTCCGGCTACGGTCTTCTCATGGACAAACTTGCCGACCTGCGTGACGAAGGTAAGGGCATTGACGAAGTATATGCGTGGGCCGACCAAAACAGACTGAAACTAAACCACTGGTTCTTCTCCACAGATTTAACCTTCTATATTAAAGGCGGACGTATTTCCAAAGCCTCCGGCTTTATTGGCGGCATGTTAAATATCTGTCCTCTTTTAAATGTAAATCATCTGGGCCAGTTAATTCCGAGATATAAAATCCGCACTAAACGCAAAGTTATCCAGACAGTTGTTGATAAGATGGAAGAATCTCTCGGAGAAGGACGCGATTACAGCGGCAAATGTTATATTTCGCAGTCCTCATGTTATGAAGACGCCAGAGCCGTCGCTGATTTAATCGAAGAAAGGTTTCCGAAATTAAACGGCAAAGTTTTAATCAACAGTATCGGCACCACCATCGGCAGCCATACCGGACCGGGCACAGTAGCCGTATTCTTCTGGGGAAAAGAAAGGGTTGACTAATTAAGTCAACCCTTTCTTTTCATAATCTTTTTTCTTCCTGCCATCCCATTTTCAAACCGTTCAGACTGTACTGCATGATTTTTTGCTTTATCTCTTCTGTTCTTCTCTTATTGGTATCATGCTTTTCATAAATATCATCCAGCAGGAGACTGATGTTTTTCTGCATCACCGTATATGTATGCGTCATATTCTGCATAATCTCAATTGCATTCTTAGGATTATTTCTAATAAAATCTTCCAACGAGTCTCTGGTAATACGCATCACAAGCACTTCATCATATGCGACCACCGTATAGCTGCTGGGTTGTTCTGACAAAACGTTCATTTCGCCAAAACATCTGGATTTTGAATACATTCCAATTAAATGCTCATCCGCCTCTCCATACCGCATATATACTTCAACAGAACCGGACAATACTTTATACATCTCATGATAAACCTTCCCTTCCTGCATAATGATTTCATCCGCATGAAACGTCTTAATCGTAGAT
>VSOA01000206.1 GCA_009774585.1 Lachnospiraceae bacterium | reverse complement strand
AAAGAATCGAATGCATTAATTATAAGAGATTTCTTCGGAGAGGAGAATGTTTATGATCTATCATTACATTTACATCACCATACTTCTGATACTGGCGGTCATGCTGTTTGCATGTCTTGCCCGCGCAATCAAGGGTCCTCGTATTTCCGATCGTCTCGTATCGGTAAACATGATGGGAACAATGGTTATGGTTATGATTGCCGTACTTGCCCTAATGCTTGACGAAGGCTATCTGGTAGACGTCTGTCTGGTTTATGCCATGATCAGTTTTCTCTCCGTAGTTGTCCTGTCTAAAGTTTATATCGGTATTTATGAGGAAAAGCGTCACAATTCAGAACATCCTGACGTCGGTGATGAAGGAGGTATGTCCGATGGGAATATTTGATTGGATCAGGTTAATTGCAGGCTGTGCCTTTTTAATCTGCGGACTGGTAATCTTTTTTACGGAAATATTCGGCGTATTCCACTTTCGTTACGTGTTAAACAGAATGCATGCGACTGCTATGGGCGATACGCTCGGAATTGCATCATGCATGATTGGTCTGATTATTTTTTCCGGCTTTAACTTTACTTCCATGAAACTTATGCTCATTGTGATTTTCTTATGGTTTGCTTCTCCTGTCTCTTCTCACGTGCTGGCAAGGCTGGAGGTTGCAACAAATGAAAACCTCACGTCCCACTGCAAGGTTTACACGGATCTTGAGACATTGGAAGCCGATTTGGAAGAAGAGAAGAAAGAAGAATTAAACAAAACGGGAGGCGAAGAAGCATGACTGCATTTCAATGTATTCTGATGGGATTCCTGATTGTATGCGCAGTTTCCGTCAGCTTTTCCAAAAACCTGTTAAATTCTATCCTGATATATATGTCCTACAGTCTGATTATGTCCATTCTGTGGGTATGTCTGGAGTCTCCCGATCTGGCAATCACGGAAGCAGCCGTCGGCGCCGGCGTAACAAGTATCTTGTTCTTTGCCACGCTCAAGAAAATTCAGGCAATTCGCATCGAAAAAGAGAAGCAGAAAGAGGGGAATGCACAAAATGAGTAAGTTAAAGCCTCAGAAAGAATATGAAAAGACATCCGCTTTCCGTTTCTTCCGCTGGTTGTCCGGCAGCAAAGACCCATATGTCGATGAAGTGGAAATGCACGTGCAGGAGGAAAACGTTCTTCCGCAAGAAACCATTATTGAGAGAATGCGCGAAGCACAAATGCGCCGTGACAAGGTCTATGACGATGAGCTGAACAAACCGGCTCATTTATTCCACAAAGTATATGTAATTACAGCGGTCATATTCTGTATTGCCTTAGTCGGCGTGCTCCTAATCACAGTATCTTATCTGCCGCCCAGCGGCAATGCGAATAACCCTGTGAACAATGTTGTCTCAGAACGGTATATCGAAGAAGGTTTACAAGAGACCGGCGCTCTTAACATTGTGGCGGGCATGATTTTGACTTACAGGGCGTTTGATACTTTTGGTGAGACGAATGTATTATTCATCGCCACATGCTGCGTCATGATACTGTTGATGGTAGACGATGCCATTTTGAAAAAGCAGGTCCTCTTAAACGACCGGCGTTTTGAACCGAAAAACGACGCGATCCTGCAGGGAACCGCATTTATTCTCTGCCCAATTATATTTATCTTCGGCATTTATATTATCCTGAACGGACACTTGTCGCCCGGCGGCGGTTTTTCCGGCGGAGCCATCATGGGTTCCGGACTGATACTGTATGTCAGCGCTTTCGGATTTAAGAAAACACAGCGTTTCTTTGACGAGCATATTTATAAGATAGCCAAAATTACCGCTTTATGTATGTACGGTCTGATTGGCACTTACTTCTATATGACCGGAGCAAACGGAATTGAAAATCATATTCCTCTCGGTATTCCGGGTCATATATTAAGCGGCGGCATCATTCTGCCCATTGACATCTGTGTAGGGCTGGAAGTTGCCTGCACAATGTATGCTTTTTATGCATTATTCAGAAGAGGGGGATTATAAAATGGGACCAAATTTACTCATAAATTACGGCGAAGCTGTTGCCATGATCCTCTTCGGAATCGGTTTCGGCAATCTATTGCTGCAGACGAATCTGATCAAGAAAATTATCGGACTGAATATCATGGATACCGCTATCTATCTTTTTCTTGCGGAAAAAGGGTATATTTCGGGAAGGGTTGCTCCCATTGTCGCAGACGGTGTACAGAGTATGGAAGCCTATATTAATCCGATACCGAGCGGGCTTGTCCTGACCGGTATCGTTGTGTCCGTATCTGTGTCCGCCCTGATGCTGGCGCTCACAATCCGTCTCTACAGACGCTACCATACGCTGGACTTGGATGAGATTTCCAAACAGCTTAAAAAGGAGGGACTGTAATGGACTTTGTACAGAATTTCCCTTGTATCTCGATTATTTTATGCCTGTTTGCCGGTATTATCAGTTCCGGTCTGCGGGATAAGGCCGCTATGTGGCTCAATGCCGCACTTCTTACCGCCAACACATTACTCAGCGCCTTTACCTTGACCTATACGCTCTCTATCGGACAGCCTTTCGTCTATGTGATGGGTAAATTTCCTGCGCCGTGGGGCAATGAAATTCGTGCCGGCGCACTGGAAGCTTTGATGGCATTATTTTTCTGTGTGATTATGCTGTTATCTCTGTTCGGCGGCAGACAAAAGCTGGTTGAAGAAGTGGAAGAAGGCAAAACCTACCTATACTACGTGCTGACTGATTTACTTCTCAGTTCCCTGCTTGCCCTTGTCTACACCAACGATATGTTCACGGCGTACGTGTTTGTAGAAATTAACACAATTGCCGCCTGCGGACTAATCATGATCCGCCAGAACGGCAGAACTATCGAAGCCGCCGTCAGATATATGATCATGAGTCTGTTAGGCTCCGGTATGCTGCTTCTCGGTCTGTGTATGCTCTATGATTTGACCGGGCATCTTTTGATGAGCAACATGAAAGAATCTGTGTCCCTGCTCGTGGCAAACAGTCAATATCAGATTCCTCTCATTGTCTCCATCGTACTGGTGTCCGTAGGTTTGTGCATCAAAAGCGCTCTGTTTCCATTCCACGCATGGCTGCCGAATGCGTATGGATATTCAACGGTATCCTCAGCTGCCATTCTTTCGAGTCTGGTGTCCAAAGGATATATCTTTCTGTTGATTAAGATTATTTGCCGCGTCATTGGTTTCGACATCTATCGCGATACGCGGATAATAGACATACTGTTTGTCTTTGGTCTGATGGGTATGATTTTCGGCTCCATAAGCGCCATCAGAGAAAATGATGTGCACAGAATGATCGCCTATTCTTCCGTGGCGCAGATCGGATATATCTACATGGGATTCGGTATGGGCACGCAGGTGGGTATGATTGCCAGTATCTTTCATATCCTTTCCCACGCGGCTACAAAATCACTGCTATTTATTGCAGCGATCGGTCTGACCGACGTATCCGGCGGAAGCCGTAAATTTATCGAGTTGACCGGCTCCGGATACCGTAACAAATGGGCTGGCATCGCCTTTACGGTAGGCTCGCTTTCCATGGTAGGTATACCGCTTTTCTCCGGATTTATCAGCAAGCTGCTATTTTCACAAGCCGCTGTCCAGAATCATTCCAAAATGTTTCCGGCGCTGATCGTTCTCGGCATCAGTACGGTTTTGAATGCGATTTATTTCATGAAGACGGTTATCCGCATCTACACACCGATAGGCAAAAGCGCTTACACCAGCGTAACTATCAAGGATATGCCGATATACGCTGCTGTCTTGGTTGCTTTTATCATACTAAATGTAGTGCTCGGTATCAGTTCCCAGCCGGTAGTGGATATTATCCAGCAGGGACTTTCCACATTTGCATAGGGGAGGTGGCGACATGTATTTTATTCTGATATCAATCCTCTTTCCGATTCTTGCAGGCGTATATCTGCTCGTGCGAAAAGAATTTCACAACAGGCGTTCTCTGCTGACTTTTGTCGGCGCAGGACTTGTCCTGACAGGTGCGGCGGTTCTTGTCACATTGTCCGGCGCATACGATACATCTTTTGTACTTTTTTATCTGACCCAATCTCTGCCGCTGATTCTTGCCGTTGACGAAATGAGCGTCATCTTCTCACTGGCAGCGATGGTCATCATACTTAGCGCCGGATTCTTTTCCTTCGAATATATGAAACATGAAACGAAAGAGAAACGTTACTACGGCTTTTATCTGATTGTGTTCGGCATCTTAAATGCCTTATGCTTTGCCGGCAGTCTGATTACATTTTATCTGTTCTTCGAGATGCTGACCTTGACCTCCATGCCGCTTGTTCTCCACAGCGGACGGCATGAAGCGATTATTGCCGGATTGAAGTATCTGCTCTACTCGCTTTGCGGTGCATATATGGCGCTGTTTAGTATTTATTTTGTCTACAAAAACAGCGACACGCTGCGCTTTACCGCCGGTGGCGTCTTAACCGGGACTGTCGAAACGCAATCCGGAATATTATTAGTTGCCGCCATGATTATGATAATCGGATTTGGCGTCAAAGCCGGCATGTTTCCGATGCACGCATGGCTTCCTGCCGCACATCCGGTCGCTCCTGCGCCCGCTTCGGCCATCCTTTCTGCCATAATCGTGAAAGCAGGCGTATTAGGGATTATCCGTGCTGTCTACTATATTTTCGGCACCTCTTTCCTAAGAGGAACATGGGTACAGACTACATGGCTCATCCTTACATTAATCACTGTGTTTATGGGTTCCATGCTCGCCTACAGAGAACCTGTATTAAAGAAAAGATTAGCTTATTCCACCGTAAGTCAGCTTTCTTATATATTGTTCGGTCTTGCCACCATGGGAACGGAAGCCGTAACCGGTTCTCTGTTACATGTAATCGCACACGGAATGATTAAGGCTGTTCTGTTTCTCTGTGCCGGAGCCATCATCTATACTACCGGCAAAACGAATGTCAGTGAAATGCGCGGTATCGGCAAAGAAATGCCTCTTACCATGTGGTGCTACACAATCGTTTCGTTAGGGCTGATTGGCATTCCGCCTACAGGAGGATTCGTCAGTAAATGGTATCTGGCAGTCGGAAGCTTATCGAGAGCCATTCCCGTGTTCCGTTGGTTAGGACCGCTCATTCTTCTGATCAGCGCTTTGCTTACTGCGGGATACCTGCTGCCGCTCACAATTCAGGGATTTTTACCGGGAGCGGACTATGATTATGCAGGTTTAAAAAAGAGAGAACCGTCCCTTTTTATGACGATACCGATTCTTATTATGACAATATTGTCAGTTATGGTCGGATTATTTCCGACACCGCTCATTGACTGGTTTACGCAGTTTATCAACCTGATCGTATAGGAAAGAAAGGAAAATGTAAGTTATGATTATATTAGTGATTTTAATTCCTTTTATTGCAGGAATCCTCATTCCTTTACTTCCATTTAAGAAAAGAAGCCACTGGCAGATCTTTCTGGAATGCGCCGTCATCCTAAACAGTATTATGGTATGGTATCTGCTGCTGCATCACTCGGACAGCGCTTTCCTTCTGGCACATTTTACGGGTAATCTGTCGATTTGTTTCAAGGTAGACGGTATGAGCATGGTTTTTGCCGGACTGGTATCTGCCCTGTGGCCTTTTGCGACTTTGTATGCATTTGAATACATGACGAAAGAAGAGCATGAAAAGATATTTTTTCTTTTCTACACTGTAACTTACGGTGTGACTCTGGGTATTGCGCTCTCAGCCAACCTCCTGACCATGTATTTCTTCTATGAACTGCTGACTCTTGTTACCGTACCGCTTGTTATGCACACTCTGACGAGAGAGGCCATTCTCGCCAGCCGCAAATATCTGTATTATTCATTGGGAGGTGCCGCCTTTGCCTTTATCGGACTGATTATGATCATTGTCTACGGAACCACCACGGATTTCGTGCTGGGCGGTATTTTATCTCCTGCCAAAATCGGTGACCGGACAAATATTCTCTTATTTGTCTATGTGATGGCTTTCATGGGATTCGGCGTCAAAGCCGCCGTCTGTCCGTTTAACTCATGGCTGCCACAGGCAGGTGTTGCCCCCACCCCGGTCACGGCACTCTTGCATGCCGTTGCCGTGGTCAAGTCCGGCGCTTTTGCAATTATACGCCTAACCTACTACAGCTTCGGAACCGATTTCCTTAGAGGAACCTGGGCGCAGAACATTGTCATGCTCGTCACCATGTTTACGATTGTTTACGGCTGCAGCCGTGCAGTCAAGGAAACGCACTTAAAGAGACGGCTTGCATACTCCACAATCAGCAACCTCTCTTATATATTATTTGGCGCAGCGATTATGACACCGCTCGGTCTGGTAGGCGCACTGTCCCATTTAGTCTTCCATGCGGTAATTAAGATATCTTCCTTCTTCTGTGCAGGCGCTGTGATTCATCAGACAGAGCGAAACTACGTGCACGAGTTAGATGGTATAGGATATAAGATGCCATGCGTCTTCGGCATTTTCACCGTATCGGCTCTTGCCCTTATGGGTATGCCCGGACTCGCCGGATTTATCAGCAAATGGAGTCTAGCTTCAGCAGCTGTGGACAGCGGTAATGTAATCGCTTACTTCGGTATCGCATGCCTGCTGATTTCCGCCCTGTTGACTGCCATCTATATGATGAGCATTGTGATACGTGCATTCTTTCCCGGCAAAGACTTTGACTATAGTACGCTTAACGGTATCAAAGATCCCAACTGGAAAATGCTCGTTCCGTTATTTGTATTTACTTGCTTTATCATACTGTTTGGCGTTTATTCCCAACCGCTCGTGAACTTTTTCCATGAAGTAGCTACCGGGCTGTGGTCATTTCAATAAAAAAACGAGCTTCGCTCGTTTACGAGATTTGCTTCGCAAACTCGGAATAAATCGTAAATCTCTTCGGGATTAACTTATTGTAAATCTCTTCGAGATTAACTTTCAATGAGGTATAGATTATGAACATACTAATATGCTT
>VSOA01000205.1 GCA_009774585.1 Lachnospiraceae bacterium | reverse complement strand
AAATAATATAGTCGCTTACGGAGCATTTGTCAAGTCTATGAAGCATTGTCGCTATTGAACTGTCACTATAGGCTTTCCAGCCACGCAATGCTTTCCGGATTGTATGTTCTCCTCGATTTGTCCCTGTATCTCCTCTTTGTCAGGCATCACCCGCAGCGCACCCTTTCTGGTGGTAATGATGGACGCCGCAGCATTGGCAAAGGTCAGCATTTCCTTTAGCTTCGCTTCGTCAAAGTTATGTAAGCCACATTCCAGAACATAGTTCAGGCAGCATCCTCCGAATGTATCTCCTGCTCCTGTTGTCTCAATCGTCTTTTCTTGTAAAAAGGGTGCCGCCTCCACACGCAGGTCTTTGTAATAAGCGCGGCTCCCCTCTTTGCCCATGGACAACACGATCAGGGGAATATCATACTGCGCTCTCAGCCTGCATATTCCGGCATCATAATCCTCTTCGCCGGTGAACCACTGAATCTCGTTGTCCGAAATCTTTAAGACATCACACTGTGACAACCCGTATGCGACCTGTTCTCTTGCATCATCTAAGGATTTCCACAAAGGCTCTCTCAAATTCGGATCAAAAGAAATGACCGCCCCTGCTTCCTTCGCCGCGGCAATTGCTTTCTTCGTGGCGCTGCGTACCCCCTCATGGGTCATAGACAGTGTACCGAAATGAAATACCGCCGTATCCTTCAACAATTCCGTGTCCACTTCCTCCTCCGCCAGCATCATATCCGCACCGGGATTCCGATAGAAAGAGAAATCTCTGTCACCGTCCGGAAAAGTTTCTACGAATGCCAGCGTCGTCCTCGCCTCGCCATCCGTCACCAGATTGGAAGTATCAATCCCCACTTCTTCCAAGACAGTCCTTAAACGGTTCCCGAAAATATCCTGCCCCACCTTACCGATAAAAGCTGTTTTTCTTCCCAGCTTCGTCAGCATGGAAAGCACATTGCAGGGCGCACCGCCCGGATTGGCTTCGTAAATCGGATTACCCTGTGCACTTGTTCCGTTCTCCGTAAAGTCAATCAATAACTCTCCTAGTGCCACTACGTCAAACTTCTTCATAATCACCGGCTCCTTTCAAGTGTTTACCCTATGCTAACTCATATTTTACCACATCCATCGCCACATCGCCATCCGCATAGAACGAAATCCCGTCTGCCGCAAGATCTGTGTACATAGTTGCAGTAAGCACCTGCTCGCCGTCATTCACAAAGACTTCCACGCTGAACTTATCCAGAATAATCCTCATCTTAATGCTGCCGCCCTCGCTGTTCACAAGGCTGCGCCGCTGATGAATAATCGCCCTTCTGGAACCGGAAAACTTCCTGTCCACCTTAACAATCGATTCATAGGGTCTGAAACTGATTGAAGTCTGATAAGTATCGTTCTGCGCAAATCTGACCGCGAATTTCCGGTAAGTCTCAGCTCCATCCGCCGGACGTACATTCAATTCCATATCTACCTTACGCCCCTCCACGCCTGCAAGCTTAATCACATCCGTAAAGGCAACATTCTCATGCCGTACTTCTTCCCCGCGCAATGCTTCCAACTCCCGCACCGGTTTCTGATACAGCCGTCCGTTTTTTACGGAAAGCTCTCTGGGAAGGCTCATCTGACCAAGCCACGGCTGATCCGGCGTATGCAGGTTACAAGTATCCCAGTTCTGCATCCAGCCTATCATGATTCTTCTGCCATCCGGCGCAAGAATCGTCTGCGGCGCATAGAAATCAATGCCGTAATCAATCGCCTGATTTTGTTCTTCCGTAAAGGTATCCGTCTTTTCATCATAGGAGCCAATCAGGCAAAGCGTACCGTTACCGTTATGATATTCAAGTCCCTGCGGAAGCATATCCTGCGGACTAGTGAGCAGCACGGCTTTGCCGTCCAGCATAAAGAAATCAGGACATTCCCACATCTTTCCGAAACGATGATTGTTTGCCGCCAAAATCTTCTCATATTTCCATTTCAGACCATCCGGACTGCTATAAAGAAGAATCCGTCCGTCTCCTTCTTCGGTGCAGTTTCCTACGACACAACGGTAAGTACCGTCTGACTTCTGCCATATCTTCGGATCCCTGAAATCAAACTTGCTTCCTCCCTCGGGCAAGTCTTTCTGGGTAAGTACCGGATTCGCCGTATGCTTTTCATAATCCGTACCGTCTCCCACCGCAATGCATTGTGTCTGTATGTCGCGCATACTGCCATCCGGTTGTGTCTCCTTGGCCACTCCCGTATAGAGCAGAAGATGCCTTCCGTCCGGAAGTATCACCGCACTGCCGGAAAAGCACCCATCCCTGTCATAGTCCATATCGGGCGCCAGCGCTGCCGGCAGATAGGTCCAATGCAGCAAGTCTGCGCTGACCGCATGCCCCCAATGCATCGGACCCCAATGGGAATCATAGGGATGATATTGATAGAATAGATGATATTCCCCTTTATAATAACTAAAGCCATTGGGGTCATTCATCCAGCCCACGCGGGTGGAAAGATGGAAATCAGGTCTTGCCTCCTTCCCGATTTTCTTCTCCATAGTCTCCTCATATTTTCTTGCATCACGCAAAGTCTGGCTTATCATAGTATTCCTTTCCGGAGTGTCTACGCGCCAAACGGCGCGCCACCTCCATATCACATAATCATTTCATTACTCTTTGCCCGAATAGCGGTTATATGCGTTCTGATACACTGCAAGAAGCTTATCCATTCCGCATTTATCCCGCAAATGTTCAATATATGCCTCCCACTCTTCATCGGTCGGTCCGCCGTTCTTGATCCAAAGACCTTCCTGCTCGGATACGGCACTCTCAAAGTTCGCCTTGTACCAATCAATATCGTCTAACTCCCTTCCCGTAAACACACAGTCTACCGGATAAGTAGACGTATCGTCTACATAAGGCATCCAGAAATCATACAAATCGGTCAGACGCTCAATGGCTCTGTCTTCCATTCTGAAAGTCGTCTGGTAATAGTCGCTGAGGATCAGCTTCGGTCCTGCCACCTCACATTCACCTTTCAATTCTCCGGAACCCTTCCCGTATTTCTCAAGGCTTTCCTCGTTAGGAATGCTCAGCCATACGCCGTCCTCGTCCTTCTCCGTGAAATATGTACCAATCGGTCCATATTGAAGCTGCATCACGATTTCCGGAGCATACCACATATCATAGAATTTTAACAGATTTGCCGGACTTTTGCACGCTTTTGTGATATTGAGCTGTCCGCTGTTAATACCGCCACCGGTACGAATCGTCACATTATGGGTGCCGTCCGGTCCGTCAAGAATCGGCAGGAACACATAATCTTCTGCATAATCACCCATCAGCTCCTCAATATACCACCATGTGGAAACGCCCACATATCCTTGCGAACATTTGGAAATCAACTGTGTGTCGGACTGGCTGAACATCTCCACATCCATCAGACCCTCCGCATACCAGTCATGGAAATAGGTGAGTGCCTGACGATACTGGTCTGTCACGCACATGAATTCCACCGTGCCGTCGCTGCGCAGCACGAGATCGTTACATACGTCATTGGGCCAGTTCGTGAATCCGAAACCTGCATAGAAGTCTTCCGCCGCACCAATGCCTGCCGTTCCCATACGCTCCCCTGCCGGAAGACCGTAGATATATCCGTCATCCATGGTGATCGCACTGCGGATATCAGGATTTTCCTCAAGGATCTTACTTAAGTTCGGCATGTATTCTTCCGTCAGATAAGGAGTCAGGTCTATGAATGTTCCGTCATCTCCGTAACGCGAAATATCATAATTACTGAATCCGACGCCCATAAAGGCATCCGGCAGTTCATCTCCGGCAATGCGGATATTGACCTGTTCCGCCAAGGATTCGCTCATGGTCGTCCATTCAATACTGATTCCGGCATCTTCTTGCAGCTGATTTAAGACCACATTATCATCATACCCCGGACTAAGCGCACTCTGAGCTCCCATAATGGCAAACTGTGTCTGAGAAGTATCCGTATTGGCAACACCTTTTTCATGGTGCCCGTAATCTTTATTTCCGCAGGCTGTCATAGACAGTGCAATCCCCGCAGCCAGCATACAGGACAGGAATTTTTTTCCATTATTATAACACATATTCCACTCTCTCATAATATGATTTCCTTTCTGCGATCAGCCTTTCACTGCTCCCGCCATAAAGCCCTTTTCAAAATACTTCTGTACAAACGGATATATGATCAACATCGGCAGCGCCGCAATGATAATCGATGAAAACTTAATCATCTCCGTCATCTTATTCAGTTCGGCAAATCCGCCGGATATGGTGCTCGCCTGACTTGCGCTGGCGGAGCTCTTGATAAGGATATTTCTCAGTACAAGCGGAAGCGGCGCTTTATTCGGCGACGGCAGATAAATCATCGCCGTAAACCAGTCATTCCAGTAAGCCACCATGCTGAATACCACCATGACCGCCATGATGGAACGGCTAAGCGGCACTACAATCTTAATAAACGTGGTCCATTTCGATGCACCGTCTATTTCCGCCGCCTCGATCATTTCCTTCGGAATGCTGTTCTCGAAGAAATTCCTCACGATAATCAAATTGCCAACCGCTACACCGCCCGGCAGAAACAAAGCCCACATACTGTTGATCAGTCCCGTCTCTTTCACTACCAGATAGGTAGGAACCATACCGCCGCCGAAATACATGGTTATAATGAAAAAGATGCTGATCATTTTCCTTCCCGGCAAGTCCTTTACGCTAAGCGGATAAGCCGCCAGATAGAGCACAACAACAGAGAAAATCGTACCGATAATCGTGTATTTGAAACTGTTGAAGAGTCCGATCAGAATATTCGCGTCGGCAAATACCGCCTTATATCCGTCCAATGTAAACTGACTCGGCAATAAAAATGTCTTACCGGCATACACGTCATACGGATTTGACACAGACGCTATCAGCACATAATATAACGGATAAGCCACAATAAACAGGATCATCGAACAGAAAACCACCAGAATAATGTCGCTGCTCTTTTCGGAAAGTCCCGTCAGCTTTCCCGATTTTGTATTCGTTCTCATACCGCACCTCCTATATAAAGCTTGTGTCTTCCGATATTTTACCGGCTATCTTATTTACCACAATCAACAAAATAATATTTATCACCGTATTGAACAGTCCGACCGCAGTGGAGTAACTGTACTTGGCGCGTTCGATACCTTGCTGGTAAACATATACTGCGATGACATCGCTCGCAGCCTTATTCAAGTCTGTCTGTAACAGCCACACTTTCTCAAAAGCCACGTTCATGAGGCCGCCTGCACTCATAATCAGGTTCAGCACCATAATAGAAGTCAGCTCCGGTATATCTATATGTATGATTCTCTGAAATAAAGACGCTCCGTCCACCTTGGCAGCTTCATAGAGTGCCGTGTCCACGTTTGCCAGCGTCGCCATGTATACGATGATGCCCCAGCCTGCATCCTGCCAGATTCCCGACGCAATATAAATCGTTCGGAATGCGGAAGATTCCGTCAGGAAATCTATGGACGTTCCCGCAATCAGATTGATCAGCCCTCCCGACGGACTTAAGAAGATACGGATCATACCGCAGATAACCATCGTCGAAATAAAATGCGGCGCATACAAAACCGTCTGCGTAATCCTCTTAAACCGGTGAAACCGCATCTGATTCATCATCAAGGCAAGGATAATAGGAATCGGAAATCCCCATAACAGACTGAACAGGCTGAGCAATACCGTATTCTTGATCATGCGCCAGAACGTCGGCGCGCTGAAGAATCTCAAAAACCACTCGAATCCGACCCATTCGCTCCCCGTAAATCCTTTGCTTGCTTTGTAATCCCTGAACGCTATCTGAATCCCGTACATGGGTATGTACTTATAGATAATCGTCAATGCCACCGGAATCAAAAGCATCAGATATAACTGCCAGTTGTCCAGCATTCGTTGTTTTAGCGATTTGCCACCCGGCTGTGAAGCCCTTGCCGCAACTGCTGCTTGTTTGCTGTATTTATTGCTCTTTTTTATATTTTCTGTTATTTTATACGAATTATTTTATGCATTTTTGCTAGTTTTTCACATCATAATTTCATGTAACGTTTCATATACAACTCTTTTTATACTTTACAAGTATGAAGAGCGGCATTATAATAATCATCAATGATAAGTAATACATGAAACGACATCATTTAAATTCTATTATGTTGCGCCTTATTATGAAACAGGTCAGAATAATATCGTGTTCTTTTCCACAGTATTTCACGCTATTTCATAGTATTTCACGGCATTTTGGGAATTACAGAATTAAGAAGGGGTATATAATATGAATATAAAAAAAGAAACTTCAGCTCCGACAATGAAAGACGTGGCAAAAGAAGCCGGAGTTGCTCTTGGCACGGTATCTAAAGTCGTCAACGGACTGCCTGTCGGAGAATCATATCGCGTACGGGTGGAAGACGCCATCCGCAAACTGAATTATCAGGTGAACAGCTACGCTCAAGGGCTGAAGGCGAGTAAAACCTACACCGCCGCCTTGTTAATACCGAATACAATCAACCCATTCTTCGCCTCTCTGACATACTATATCAACATCTCACTGATGAAGCGGCACTATCGGATGCTCCTTTGTACCACGGATTCCAATCCCCAATTAGAGCAGGAATATGTCACCATGGCACAGCAAAATAAAGTGGACGGTATCATCGGACTGACCTACAACCCAACTCTCACCGTGGAAGAAAATACGCCTTTCGTCTCCATAGACCGCTCAATGGGTCCGAAAATCCCCTGCGTTGCTTGCGATAACTTTGCCGGCGGACAACTTGCCGCCGAGAAACTGGCGGATTTGGGATGTAAGAATGTGGCTTTTCTCAGAAACGGTTCTTCCCTCGACAATGAGCCGAATAAGCGCAAAGCCGGATTCGAGAACGGCTGTCTGTCACGCGGACTCTCCTATGAAATGAAAATATTGGCCGACAGGGCGCCCTATGAAGAGTTTGAACAGTTTCTGTCGGAGCA
>VSOA01000204.1 GCA_009774585.1 Lachnospiraceae bacterium | reverse complement strand
TATAGGGTAGAAGATGCTGCCTGATAGGAAATGATATAAGGCTGGGGAGAGGATGAGATGTATATGTGTCTTCCCCAGTCTTTTATCTGTCTTTCAGGGAAAAAATCTGTACGTCGGGAATTGCGATTTCCTATATGCCAACAAACCGTGCATAATAAATGGGGTATTGTAGCAACACCATAGTACCAATCCCTCAAACATAAAGCAGCAAAGGACGCAGGGACCAATGTTTCAGATCACAGTCTGGTTATAATAAAATAAAAAGAAATGGAGGTTGATGATGAAGACAATCGCAATCATCGACGATGATGTTCATATTGGGAATGTATTGACAAAAATCTTAGAGAACGAAGGATATGGTGTTATGCGTGCCTATTCCGGTACAGAAGCACTCTATCTTCTTTCCCAAAAGAAGCCCGATCTGATTCTTCTGGATCTTATGCTTCCCGGACTTTCGGGAGAGGAAGTGTTGTCTCATGTTAAAAACATACCTGTCATCGTCCTTAGTGCAAAGGTGGATGTTCAGGATAAGGTAAACCTTTTGCTTGGAGGTGCGGTTGACTATATGACCAAACCGTTTGATCCGGATGAACTTCTTGCCCGCATTATAGTAGGACTTCGCAAAACGGAAATTGCAGATGATTCCACCGTACTCGTAGCAGATGACTTAACACTGGATGTTTCATTGCAGGAGGTTACAGCAGGGAACCGACTGGTCAAACTGACACGGACAGAATTTGCTATCCTGAAATTATTGATGATGAATCCGAAACGTGCCATATCAAAAAGTGTTCTGTTGGATCGCATCAGCATTGACACTCCAGATTGTACGGAACGGTCATTAAAACAGCACATCAGTAATCTACGGAGAAAATTGCAGGAGGCGACAGGCGGGGATTATATTGAGACTGTATGGGGTATCGGATTCAAACTGGCAGAGAAGAAATCTTGACCAGATCTTGACGCTTTTCTGACCGCTTTCTTGACTTCCGTATGATATTCTTTAGATGAAAGTAGGAGAAAAAATAGATATAAAGTGATATGGAGGGAAAGCGTAAAATGAATATTGTAGAAGCACAGGGTCTATGTAAATATTATGGTAAAGAAAATAATTTGGTCAAAGCGGTTGATGGCGTGGATTTTGGTATCAAGCGTGGAGAATTTGTTGCTATTGTTGGAATGAGTGGTAGTGGAAAATCTACGCTGCTGTATATGTTAGGGGGATTGGAGCAGCCTACCGATGGAGAAATTATTTTGGATGGCGCCAAAATATATGAAATGGATAGCGAGGATATGGTTGCTTACAGAAGAAAAAATATTGGTTTCATCTTTCAAAGTTATAATCTTATTCCTGTTATCAATGTACTGGAAAATATCACTCTGCCAGTAGAGCTGGATGGTACAAAAGTGGATAAAGAGTATCTATCGGAAATCATAGACTTTCTGGGGATTCGTGACAAATTATATGAAATGCCCAATAATTTGTCAGGGGGACAACAGCAGCGAGTTGCTATAGCAAGGGCATTGATAGCAAAACCTCAGATTGTCCTTGCTGATGAACCGACGGGGAATTTGGATAGTAAGACAAGTGAGGATGTGATGGCACTTCTTAAAAAGACCAGTGAAAAATTTAACCAGACTATTATCCTGATTACCCATAATAATGAAATCGCTGCATTGGCAGACCGTAGAATTACAATAAGAGATGGAAAAATAATAGCTTAAGGGGGGGAATCTACGGTGAAAATAGAAAGAAAACTATCAAATAAAAAAATGACGGAAGGTAAAACCAGAAATGTGATATTGGTAATAGCGATTGCACTGACCACTGTTATGTTTACGGTGTTAATGACGATATTCAGTAGCATTTCAGACTCACAGCAAAAAGAGGAAATGCGGCTGAATGGTTCGACATCATTTGCGACGATAAAGTATATTTCGGATGATGATTATGAAATACTACAGCGGGCTTTTGGAAATGGAAATGTTGGATATCGTTTATTTATATCATCTCAAATAAATAATGAATCTTTATCAGGGCCGCCAATTGAAATGTCTTATATGGATGAAAATTACATGTTAACACATTTCTGTACTCCTTCTGTGGGCACAGTGCCAATGAAAGAAAATGAAATTATATGTGACAGTAAAACTTTAGAAGAAATGGGTGTGAAGGCGGAAATTGGAAACACGGTATCTTTGGAATTTATTATGAGAAACCAGTTATATATAATAGATTTTAAAATTGCAGGAATTATACAGTCCGATGCATACAGTAGGCAAAGTATTATTGTTTCCAAGGCGTTTGTCGATAAATATGCTACTGAATTGGAGAATACGTACTTGGTTGACGGTGAATATTCTGGAGTTCGGATGATGGATATTAAGATTGATAATAAAATATTTCCATTACGATATTTCACTGACAAGTTGAATGAATGTGGTTATACCATGGAGAATCAGACAGGGAATTTTTTGGATGCAAGTATAAATCCGGCATATGAGACGCAGGTCTCCGTAGATATATCAACTATGATAGGCATAGCTTTAATTGTTTTTCTATTGATGTTCACGGGATATTTAGTCATCTATAACATATTCGAAATATCTATTACACAGGATATCCATTTTTGGGCACTGCTCAGAATGATAGGGACTGACAAAAAAACAATTATCAGGATTGTAAGGCATCAGGCCTCCATGCTGATGATATTAGGAATTCCGCTTGGTATTGTGATTGGAGGCGTATTGGGCAATATTTTGTTTCCGTATATCGCAAGGACAACAACAATAAATGAGGGGTATTATCAATATGGAATTAAAGTTTATGCGATATTGTTTACGGTAATCTTTGTTGCTATGACTGTATATTATAGTGCAAAAAAATCGGTCAGAACAGCTATCTCAATCTCACCAGTAGCCGCATTGCGGTGTACGGATGGGGAAGTAACAATCCACAAAAAGAAAAGAAAAGTAAAAAAAGGAAGTTTAGAAAAGCTTGCTGCAGCTAATGTTGGAAGAAACAAAAAAAGAATGATTTTAGTTATCGTTTCATTAAGCATTAGCCTGATCCTTTTTAACTGTACGTTTATTCTGGCAAATGGGATAGACAGGGAGAAATATTTGCAGAGCAAGATGAAATCAGATTTTGTAATAGGAAATAGTAATTATTTTAACGTAAATAAACATTTTCGGACAAATGATGATGCTTTGGACGAAGCTGTTATAAATGAAATTAACAGGCAGGAAGGCTTCTTACAGGGAGGGGCTATGTATGCCTGCACACCGATGGGAGAGTCATTGTTTGAGTATCCCGACTGGGAGCAGCACAGTGAGACTGATAAGGATGGCAACCAATATATCAGAATCAGCACAGGTGCCAGGTACAAATCCAATAATGGTATGCTTAGCTGTCAGTTATATGGAGCAGATGATTATGTGCTGTCTAATTTTGAGATAACAGAGGGGACAACAGACATAGAAGAATTACTCCGTAAGATGGGTTCTGGAGAATATATTATTATGAGTGCTGCTGGGTCTTCAGAATTTGCTGTTGGAGATACAGTTACAATCGTATTGGATGGGCAGAAATATCAATATACACTTCTGGCGAAAATGAATCGGGGAAGAACAGAATATTGCCAATTTACTACTAATGGATTTTGTTATTACTTAAGCAGTGATGAACTCCGAAAAATCAGTAATGCGACATTGATGAATTATTCTTTTGATGCAGCAGATATTGATCAGATGGAAAAATATATTGATAGCCAATGCTGCAATGAATGGCTAAGCATGTCTTATATATCTGCGAAGACATATTACACTTCCTTTGACAGCTTGAAATCAGAATTCTGGATTGTTGGCACTTTTATGAGCGTAGTTATTGGGGTAATAGGGATTGTTAATTATGTCAATGTTATTTTGACATCTATTATAAGCAGAAAAAAAGAAATAGCCACGATGCAGAGTATTGGGATGCAGGGAAAGCAGTTACGGAAAATGCTTTGCACAGAAGGTATTATTTTCTCTCTGTCAGCGTTATCAGGTTCACTTGCCCTGGGTGTTGTTTTGATACCATTGGTTTCTAATGTGTTTGCAGGGATGGTCGAATACTATGCCGGATATATCACGATGACACCAATGATAGCGATTTGGATAGTATATTTTATTGTTTCAATTATAGTTCCTGTTTATGGTAAGCAGATCATTTCCAAGGATTCGGTAATAGCACGAATCAGGCAGGAATAACACTGGCAACATTTGAGCACTACATTTAATTTTAGGAGATAAAATATTATGGATTATGTGCTGACAACAAACTGTCTGGACAAGAGATACAGGAATTTTCAGGCATTAAACGGGCTTACAATGCATATTCCCAAAGGGGCTATTTATGGATTTGTTGGGAAAAACGGTGCCGGTAAGACGACTCTGCTCCGCCTGGTCTGTGGATTACAGGAGCCTACTTCTGGCAGTTTTACCTTGTATGGAATCCGTAACGATGAACGGGACATTGTGAAAGCAAGGCGCCGCATAGGGGCAGTGGTGGAGACTCCGTCAATTTATCCGGATATGACAGCTGAGGATAACTTGAAACAACAGTATTTGGTTCTTGGGTTGCCTTCCTTTGAAGGATTGCGGGATATCCTGAAACTGGTGGGGCTTGGAGAAACCGGTAAGAAAAAGGTGAAAAATTTTTCTTTGGGCATGCGCCAAAGGTTGGGAATTGCTATAGCGCTGGTGGGAGATCCGGATTTTCTGATATTGGATGAACCCGTTAATGGTCTTGATCCCCAGGGAATTGTAGAAGTGCGTGAATTGATCCTGAGACTGAACCGCGAGAGACAGATTACGGTGTTAATCTCAAGCCATATCCTGGATGAACTTGCCAAAATTGCAACACATTATGGGTTTATCGATAGTGGCAGAATATTAAAAGAAGTGAGCAAGGCGGAGCTGGAGGCTACGTGTCGCAAATGTATCCATGCAGAAGTAACGGATACGAAGGTTCTTGCCCATATATTGCATACTGCAAATGTTGACCATAAAATTCTTTCTGCTACATCTGCGGAAATATATGCAAAAGTAAATATATCCAAACTTGCTGCAGAGCTGGCAAAGGAAAACTGCGAGATTTTTTCCATGCAGGAAAAGGATGAAGATCTGGAGAGTTATTTTTTTTCATTGGTAGGAGGTAGCAGTTATGAGTAGAATATTTTTTGCTGAGCTTCGCAGGTTATTCCATTTCAGGCTTTACTATATTGAATGTGCGGCAGTCGTCCTGTTTTCGGTACTATATTTTAATCCGCCGGTTATTGATAGTTTTTTGTTTTATATTATGATTGTAATCGGAGCATTCTCTGCTATTTGTGTTTCGCAATTTATTGGAATGGAATATTCTTGTGGAACAATCCGCAATAAGCTGGCTACGGGACATACCAGAATGGAGATTTATCTGGCTCAGCTTATTTTGCATATTTTCGCTGCTGTCATTTTGTTTCATTTATCTGTTTGGACTATTATAATTGCAGGGGCAATATTTAACTGGACGTATTATTTTTCTGTTCAGACACTTTTTGCTTATTATCTTGCGTGTATATGTACTATCATTTTCATCACTGCGATATCTGTGTTTGTGTCGATGCAAAGCAGCTCAAATCTGTCAAGCTTAGTGATTCTTCTTGTACTGTATATTGGACTAAGTATGATGGGTACCAATTTTCACAGTGCTTTGCGGGAGCAGGAAATGAGCATGACGGATACATCACAGGTGGAAAACTCTTTGGATGAACACTATATGGATGCCAGAACCCGGATGGGTTTTGAATATCTGCTGCTTATCAATCCATATGGCCAAGCGACTTATGAAAGTATGCCTATATTTGAGAGTCACGGGGAATATTTACCAATGCAGATTCTGAAAAATCCATTCCCTAAAATATTTCTATTTTCTGCGGTGGAAAGTATAGGTATAACGGCTGCTGGAATTTTATCATTTAGGAAAAAGGCAATCAAGTAAAGGGATAAAAGAATGGTCTATAGTCTTGTCGGTATATTAGTGGTCATCATAATAATGTTATCAATAAAAATATATTTCATGGAAAAATCTGTTAGAGAGATCATGGAAGCATTTGCAGACAGGCTTAAGACCGATACAAATATCCTTATTGATATTTCCAGTCGTGATAAGAACATGCGGGAACTGGCTGACCGGATCAATACAGAGCTTCGCCTGCTTCGTAAAGAACGCCGCTGTTATCAGCAGGGAGATCAGGAACTGAAAGACTCCGTGACAAATATTTCGCATGACCTGCGTACTCCGCTGACAGCAATCTGTGGTTATCTTAATCTTTTGAAACATGAAGAAAAAAGCGCGGCCGTAGATGAGTATCTTGCACAGGTTCAGAACCGGGTAGATGTGATGATAAGCCTGACGGAAGAAATGTTTCGCTATAGTATAGCCGCATCTTCCTATGAGCTTAAGAGGGAGAGAATAAATGTTGTCAGTGTGTTGGGGGAGAGCCTGCTGTCCTTTTATGGGATGATGCAGGAAAAAGGTATTCAGCCAGTGATAGCCATGCCAGAGGAACCTGTCTGGCGAATGTTGGATGTAAGTGCATTAAACCGTATTTTTTCCAATATCATAAGCAATGCTTTAAAACATTCAGACGGAGATTTGTTTGTTGATATGAAAGAAAATGGCACCATAACATTCTCCAATACGGCACAAACCTTAAATTCGGTGATTGTGGGCAGGCTGTTTGAACGTTTTTATACTGTAGGAACAAACTATTACTCCACAGGCTTAGGGCTTTCTATTGCAAAGTTACTGACAGAGCGAATGGGCGGACAGATAAGCGCTGAGTACAAAGGGGAAATGTTATACATTACAGTACAGTTTTAAATAATAAGTGAAATATCTATCTAAAACGGGGCCTGTTTAGGAAAGATATTAAAGTAATGCAAATATTGCTGTATTTATAGTAAAATAGGTTATGGTGTTAGTCAGTAACTGGGTCGGTATACCTTTAAGTCCGTTTAATGGGACATGAAAGGTGCTATGTTATTCC
>VSOA01000203.1 GCA_009774585.1 Lachnospiraceae bacterium | reverse complement strand
ATACTAAATAATTTATAAATAAATAGATTTACGGCAGCTTCAATCATTGTTCATATGTAAGAAAGGAAAATATACACAAATGAAAATTGTATGTACAAAATCTAATTTGTTAAATGGTGTTCAAATTGTTTCGAAAGCTGTTCCAAGTAAGACTACTATGTCTATTCTGGAATGCATTCTCGTAGATACGAGAAGCGGTGAAATTAAACTTACGGCTAATGATATGGAATTAGGAATAGAAACTACGATTGATGGGGAAATCATAGATAAGGGAATCATTGCTCTGGACGCAAAAATATTTTTAGAAATTGTAAGAAAGCTTCCTGACAATGATATTACAATAGAAACATCAGATTCTTATAAGACAACGATTACTTGTGAAAAAGCTAAATTTAATATTATAGGTAAATCAGGAGAAGATTTTTCATTTCTTCCGGAAATTGAAAGAAATGACAGCGTTATAGTATCTCAGTTTACCTTGAAAGAAGTAATCAGGCAGACAATCTTTTCTATATCTGATAATGATAATAATAAATTAATGACTGGAGAGCTGTTTGAAATTAATAATAATACTTTAAAAATAGTTTCTCTTGATGGTCATAGAATATCAATCAGAAAAATCAGATTGAAAAATTCTTATGAAGATAAAAAAGTAGTAGTTCCGGGTAAAACATTAAATGAAATCAGTAAAATTCTTTCAGGAGATATGGACAAAGATGTAAATATTTATTTTACAAATAAACATATTTTGTTTGAATTTAACAGAACAATTGTTGTGTCAAGATTGATAGAAGGAGAATATTTCAAGATTGACCAGATGCTTTCGAGTGATTATGAGACAAAAGTAAAGATAAATAAAAAAGAATTATTGAATTGTATAGACAGAGCTACACTTCTCGTAAAAGAAGGAGATAAGAAACCTATTATTATCAGTATATCTGATACGGCAATGGAACTCAAAATGAATTCCACTGTTGGAAGTATGGATGAAGAAATAGATATCAACAAAGAAGGAAAGGATCTTATGATAGGATTTAATCCTAAGTTCTTGATTGATTCTTTGCGTGTCATTGAGGATGAAGAGGTAGATCTTTATATGGTAAATCCGAAAGCGCCTTGTTTTATAAGAAATGCTGAAGAAACATATATCTATGTTATTCTTCCGGTCAATTTTACGACGGTTAATTAATATTTAAAATTTGTAATGTTTAAATTTTATAGAATGTAGATATATTAAATAAGTTGATTGCATTTTCATGAAGAATCATGAAGTATAAAGAAGCAAAATATGGAAACAATTAAAATAAAAGACGAATATATCAAACTCGGACAGGCATTGAAATTAGCCGGATTAGTAGATTCCGGTGTGGACGCCAAGATAGAAATACAGGAAGGATTTGTTAAAGTAAACGGCGAAGTGGAAGTACAGCGCGGCAAAAAAATCCATGCTGGTGATATAATAGAGTTTGATGGACAACAAGTTAGGGTAGAAAACTGATGATTATAAAATCATTAGAATTAGCAGATTTCAGAAATTACGATTCCTTACATATTGAATTCAGTGAAGGGACAAATATTTTGTATGGCGATAATGCGCAGGGTAAGACTAATATTCTGGAAGCCATTTATTTGTCTGCTATTACGAAATCTCATAAAGGAAGTAAGGACAGGGATATTGTTAATTTTGATAAAGAAGAAGCTCATATAAGAACTTATCTTGAAAAAGACGGTATAGAAACGAGAGTTGATATGCATTTACGCAAGAATAAGTCCAAAGGAATAGCGATAGATGGGCAGAAAATTAAAAAGGCAGCAGAATTAATCGGTTTATTGAACGTAGTTTTCTTTTCTCCGGAAGATTTAAGTATTATTAAAAACGGTCCTGCGGAGAGAAGAAGATTTGTAGATATGGAGTTGTGTCAATTAGATCAATTTTATCTCTATAATCTTAATCACTATAACAAAATCGTAAATCAACGCAACAAACTTCTCAAAGATATGTATTTTAATCCTTCTCTCAGAGATACTTTGAATATATGGGATTCTCAACTTATTTCTTTCGGAAGCAAGATTATAGAAAGAAGGAAATTATTTGTAGAGCAATTAAATGAAATTATATTTGAAATACATAGGAAATTGTCGGGCGGTAAAGAGGATCTTATTATTTGTTATGAACCTGATGTCATGATAGAAGATTACAATAATATTCTTAACATGAATCAGGAAAAGGATATTAAATTAAAGCAGACTTCGACAGGTCCTCACAGAGATGATTTTTGTTTTAAGGTAGGAAATATTGATATTCGTAAATTCGGATCGCAGGGTCAGCAGAGAACGGCAGCATTATCTCTTAAATTGTCGGAAATAGAAATGGTTAAAAAAATAACAAAGGAAAATCCGGTACTTCTTTTGGATGATGTATTGTCTGAACTTGACAGTAATAGACAAAATTATCTGCTCAGTACAATCGGTGATATTCAAACGATTATCACATGTACAGGTTTAGACGAATTTGTGAATAACAGATTTGAAATCGACAAAGTTTTTCATATAGAAAATGGTAAAATAGTAAATAAAAATATAGGGTTTACTGATTGCAGCATGTAGACTGTTGCATCAAAGAAGGGCATGGTGAACAAATGGCTAATGAATATGGCGCAGATCAAATACAGATTCTCGAAGGTCTTGAAGCTGTAAGAAAGAGACCGGGAATGTATATAGGAAGTACTTCTCTGAGAGGTCTTCATCATCTTGTATACGAGATTGTTGATAATTCTGTAGATGAAGCGCTTGCAGGTATATGTGATACAATTTATGTAACTATTAATGAAGATAATTCTGTTACCGTAGAAGATAACGGAAGAGGTATCCCTGTAGGAATCAATCATAAAGCCGGTATTCCTGCTGTGGAAGTTGTATTTACAATTCTTCATGCCGGTGGCAAATTCGGCGGTGGTGGATATAAAGTGTCAGGTGGATTACATGGAGTAGGAGCTTCTGTCGTAAATGCACTTTCTGATTGGCTTGAAGTAGAAATATGCTCTGATAGTAAGATATATAAACAACGTTATGAAAGAGGACATGTATGTTATCCTCTCAAAGTTGTGGGTGATTGTGAACAGGATAAAACAGGTACAAAAGTACATTTTAAACCGGATGCTACAATATTTGAGGATACGGTTTATGATTATGATACATTAAAGACTCGACTCAGAGAAACTGCTTTTCTTACAAAAGGATTGAAAATAGTTCTTATTGATGCAAGAGAAGGCAAAGAACAGAAGAAAGAATTTCATTATGAAGGCGGTATTAAAGAGTTCGTTACATATCTGAATAAGAGTAAAGAATCTCTTTATAACGATGTTATGTATTTTGAAGGCACTAAAAATGGTGTTTATGTAGAAGTGGCATTACAGCATAATGATTCTTATAACGAGAGTGTATATACTTTTGTAAATAATATTAATACTCCTGAAGGAGGCACTCATTTAGTAGGTTTTAGAAACGCATTGACGAAAACATTTAACGATTATGCACGTAATAATAAACTGTTAAAAGATAACGAAGCAAATCTTTCCGGTGAGGATATAAGAGAAGGTCTTACAGCTATAATCAGTGTTAAGATTGAAGATCCTCAGTTTGAAGGTCAGACAAAGCAGAAACTTGGCAATTCCGAGGCAAGAGGTGCCGTTGATAATGTAGTGAGCGAGCAGCTTACTTATTTCTTGGAACAGAATCCTACGGTGGCTAAAACAATTTGTGAAAAATCAATATTGGCACAGCGTGCCAGAGAAGCAGCCAGAAAAGCGAGAGATTTAACACGTCGTAAGACGGCGCTTGAAGGAAGCGCTTTGCCGGGTAAATTAGCTGATTGTTCGGATAAAGATCCTAAGAATTGTGAGATTTATATTGTAGAGGGCGATTCTGCGGGAGGTTCCGCTAAAACTGCCAGAAGTCGTGCTACACAAGCTATTCTTCCACTTCGTGGTAAAATATTAAATGTTGAAAAGGCAAGACTTGATAAAATATATGCCAATGCTGAAATTAAAGCTATGATTACGGCATTTGGAACAGGTATTCATGATGATTTTGATATCAGTAAATTAAGATATGATAAAATTATTATTATGACGGATGCCGATGTGGATGGAGCACATATTGCTACATTAATGCTCACTTTTATTTATCGATTTATGCCTGAACTGATCAAGCAGGGACATGTATATCTGGCTAAACCTCCTCTGTATAAGTTAGAAAAAAACAGACAGGTATGGTATGCATACAGCGACGAGGAACTGGACAAAATTCTCGCAGAAGTAGGACGTGATCAGAACAATAAGATTCAACGTTATAAAGGGTTAGGTGAGATGGATGCCGACCAGTTGTGGGAGACGACTATGGATCCTGAAAGACGTATTCTTTTAAGGGTAAATATTAACGAAGAAGAGGAGTCGGAAGTAGATCTTACTTTTAATACATTAATGGGCGATAAAGTTGAACCACGTCGGATTTTTATAGAAGAAAATGCGAAATTCGTTAAAAACCTCGACATCTAAGAAAGGTACATGGTTACGGAATGGACGATCAAATTTTTGATAAAATTGAGGAAGTTGACCTTAAGAAAAAGATGGAAGATTCTTACATTGATTATGCCATGAGTGTTATTGCCGCTCGTGCGCTTCCTGATGTAAGAGACGGTTTGAAACCTGTACAGCGTAGAGTTCTGTATTCCATGATTGAGTTGAATAATGGTCCGGATAAGCCTCATAGAAAGAGTGCGCGTATCGTCGGTGATACGATGGGTAAATATCATCCTCATGGAGACAGTTCTATTTATGGTGCGCTTGTTAATATGGCGCAGGAATGGTCAACCCGTTATCCGCTTGTAGATGGTCATGGTAACTTTGGTTCTGTAGATGGAGACGGCGCTGCCGCTATGCGTTATACAGAAGCGAGACTGAGTAAGATTTCTATGGAACTTCTTGCAGATATCAATAAAGATACCGTAGATTTTGTACCGAACTTTGACGATACGGAGAAGGAACCTACCGTACTTCCAAGTCGATATCCTAATCTGCTTGTTAATGGTACTTCTGGTATTGCAGTAGGAATGGCTACTAATATTCCGCCTCATAATCTGCGTGAAGTAGTGAATGCTGTTGTTAAGATCATAGACAACAGAGTGAATGAAAACAGACAGACAGAAATAGAAGAAATATTAAGTATTGTCAAAGCGCCGGATTTTCCTACCGGTGGTATTATCTTAGGGACAAGAGGTGCGGAAGAAGCTTATCGTACCGGGCGGGGTAAGGTAAGAGTTCGCGCAGTGACGGATATTGAGACGATGCCAAATGGTAAAAGTCGTATTATTGTTACAGAACTTCCCTATATGGTAAACAAAGCAAACTTGATTCTTAAAATTGCCGATTTAGTCAAGTTAAAGAAAATAGATGGAATTACAGATCTTCGCGATGAGACAAACCGTGAAGGTATGAGAATTGTCATAGAGCTTCGTAAAGATGCAAATGCTAATGTTATTTTGAATCAATTATATAAACATACACAGTTACAAGATTCTTTCGGTGTGATTATGCTGGCTCTTGTCAATAACGAACCGAAAGTTATGAATCTTCTTGATATGTTGACTCATTATTTGAAACATCAGGAAGATGTGGTAACGAGAAGAACAAAATATGATTTAAATAAAGCAGAAGAAAGAGATCATATTTTGCAGGGATTGTTGATTGCTTTAGATCACATTGATGAAGTAATTCAGATTATCAGAAGCAGTCAGACGACTCAAATTGCAAAGGAAAGATTAATTGAACGTTTTGAACTTTCTGATGCACAGTCTCAGGCGATTGTTGATATGCGTCTGCGTGCTCTTACAGGTCTGGAAAGAGAGAAACTAGAGAATGAGCATAGAGAATTATTGGCTAAAATTGCTGAATTAAAAGCGATTCTTGCTGATGAAAAGCTGCTTCTTGGTGTAATTAAAGAAGAAATGCTTATTACAGCCGAAAAATACGGTGATGACAGAAGAAGTCAGATTGGATTTGACGTCTATGATATCAACATGGAAGATTTGATTCCGAAAGAGAATACTGTTATTGCCATGACCAGTCTCGGTTATGTGAAACGTATGACAGTAGATAATTTCAAGGCTCAAAACCGTGGTGGTAAAGGAATCAAAGGAATGCAGACGATAGAGGAAGATTATATTGAGGATCTTCTTATGACTACGACCCATCATTATCTGATGTTTTTTACGAATTTGGGTCGTGTGTATCGTTTGAAAGCTTATGAAATTCCGGAATCAAGCCGTACGTCCAGAGGAATTGCGATTGTAAATATCCTGCAGCTTAATCCGGGTGAAAAGATATCCGCTATGATTCCGATTAAAGCATATGAAGAGAATAAGAATCTTTTCATGGTGACAAAACGAGGCATTGTTAAGAAGACTTCTGTGATGGAATTCAGCAATGTAAGGAAAAATGGACTTGCTGCTATCAATCTTCGTGAAGATGACGAATTGATTGAAGTAAAGACGACTTCTATGGAAACGGAAATATTCCTGATTACAAAGCTTGGTATGTGTATTCGCTTTAAAGAGACGGATGTACGTCCTACAGGAAGATCTTCTATGGGCGTGATTGGTATGAATCTGTCCGATGGTGACGAAATAGTCGGTATGCAGCTTGATCATCAGGGTGATTCTCTTCTGATTGTATCAGAAAACGGTATGGGTAAACGTACTTATTTAGAAGAATTTACTGTACAGAAACGTGGTGGTAAAGGTGTTAAATGTTATAAGATTACAGAAAAGACAGGCGATGTTGTCGGCGTAAAAGCAGTTAATGACGATCACGAAATTATGATGATCACTACTGAGGGAATTATCATACAACTTCGTATGGAAGATATTTCGACTCTTGGCAGAATTACATCCGGCGTGAAGATGATTAATTTGGACGATAACGTCAAAGTTGCTAAGATTGCCAAAGTCCGTGAGAAATTGAGCGATGGCAATCAGGAATTTGAAAATATCGAAGACGCTATGGAAGAAATACCGGAAGAAGAAAAGTATAATATACC
>VSOA01000202.1 GCA_009774585.1 Lachnospiraceae bacterium | reverse complement strand
GTTCCTCTCTGAGTTTAGCTGCAATCGACATGCGGGTCACCGGCGAAATCCCCTGCCCCGAATAATTGACTTTGGGATTTTCGCCGAATGCCACTTTCATTGCCGCAGGCGCTTTCACAATCATCCGGTCGATACATCTGCCATGGGTTTTGAACACGGCGAACTGTCCGCCTACAACATTGGAACTGCCCGGTCCAATCATCGCAGATGTGATGCCCGCCTTTAAAGCGTCATGAAATGCATCATCCATCGGATTAACCGCATCGACAGCACGCAGATAAGGAGTTACCGGGTCCACATTTTCATTGCAGTCATCACCTTCCATGCCCTTTTTCTCTTCCGTAATACCCATATGACAATGTGCTTCAATGATTCCGGGCATGACCAGATTGCCCTTTGCATCCAGCAACTGCACTTTATCATCGCCCTGCAGTTCTGCGAGGCTGCAATCCTTCATATCTCCGAGCGCCGCAATCTTACCATGTTCAATCCGGATATATCCGTCGGCATAGTCGTATTCTTCCATTGTCTTTATATTTCCATGAATAATAACCAGCATGTCCCGTCTTCTCCCGTCATTTGAATGTGCTGTCAGTTTTTACTTGTATCGGCAAGACTGTCCTGTCGAAGCCGTCAGTGAAGCTGCGTCATAGGATTGACAGGCTCTCCATCCTTAGTCAGTTTGAAATATACATTGGAGCCTTCCATACTGTAATACTTGGTCGGAGATGCCACCGTACCGATTCCGTCACCCACATTTACATAGCTGCCTTCTGATACGGTAATGTTCTCCAACTGTCCGTATGTCAGTTCATAACCGTTACCAAGATCCATCACTATTGTATTACCGGTAACTGAATCATATCCGACAGATGTCACCCGTCCGTCTGCCGCCGCCGAGATACCTGCTCCCTGCTGCGCTGCGATCACAATTGCAGGATTATATTTATACTGCTGCAGCGTGGGGAAATAAACAGTCTTGTCCATACTGTAATTAATCAGCACGTCTCCGACGATTGGCCATACCAGTCCGTCCTCTTCCTTAAAATCAAGCGATGGCTGTACAGTCGTTGAAATTGCCTCCGCCGTCTCTGCCTCTCCGGCGCCAAGCGCTGTATCTACGGATTCATCAAACATTCCTTCTTCCTCATCCGTTTTCTCTTTGGTCTTGTCGGCCGCTTCCTTTTTACTGTTTTCTTTCTTGTCACTTTCTTTTTTGTCCTCGGCAGATTTTAAGTCTGATTCGCCGTCTGTCTTTTTATCAGAATCTTCATTTTCAGCTGTCGTCTGCCCGCTTTTTCCGGATATGTCATACTTCTCGTCCGTATTTTCTACTTTCTGGGAATTTGCTTCCTGAAAACTGGGATCATAATCCAGATCGTCTGTTCCGACTTCCGCAAACAGGGTATCCAATTCCTCACCGGTCATCATATTGTCCGCCGTCGTATTACTTCCCTGCTCAATTGTCTCAAAGTCTACTACATAATCCTCTTTCTCCGCTCTGTTGCTTCTTTGTACAAAAACACCGGTTACCGTCAGTGCCGTAAGTACAAGCACAGAAGATGCCAACATAATCATTCTTTCTTTTCTAACACCATTTCTATTTCTTCTTGCCATGAAATCAGCCTCCTATTTTCATGTTTGCTTTATAAGCTTTTCATAAAAGTTTACATGGTGTTAGTCTTACCCATTTTTGACATGTTATTCAATTTTTGCTAATTCTGTCCCGAAAAAAAATCCCTTCAGTATCTGATCGTAAGTTTCTCCGTTCAAAGCCCTACAATTAGCGCTGTATTGGCTCATTCCGAATCCGTGTCCTATGCCGGTCACATGAAATACAATCTGCGTTTTCTCCTGTTCTGCTTCAAATGAAGCCGACGGCAGATTAAATAAATGCCGGAACGTTTCCCCGTCAATCTCTCCTATTTTATTTTCTCCCGAAACAAACGACACACTTGTCACATATCCGGTATTGTCAAAAGAAAACTGCATCCCTTCCCAAATGTCTTCAACCGAATATCCTTCAGCCATATACGGCTTTAAAACGTACAGATAGTTTACTTTCGATACAGAGACGACGCTGCTATAGTCTTTCGCTGCTTTGTCTTGTATACACGCAACGCTTGTCAGATACGGACATTTCTCTGACTCCCACATTTCTTCTGCATCTCTTGTCTGCCCGTTGCTGAGTTTAAAATAAGACGCCTGAATCGGTTCTCCCTGATAAGAAAGATAGAGTCCGTCCGTTTCCTTCACCGCTTGTTGATAATCTTCCATCTCTTCCATTTCAAAAGAATTTGTTTCGTACCACTCATTCAGCCCCTCCCCTGACACTTGCAGACGTTCGCTTCCCTCTTCCCAAAGCGTCTGGACAATCTCCGTTCTCAGAAGGACTGCCTGCGCCTTCAGCGCCTCCTTCTCATAATCCTCCGGCATCACCATTTTCAGCTTATATACAAGATATTCTTCAAGAGGAATCTTCCAGACGCCCCATCCCATATCAGCCTGCACTTCGTAATCGGTAACTTCCGGCTGATCCTGCCTGTCGTTTCGATACAGCGCTTCCTTATCCACACCCACATGTCCCCACAAACATGCGCATACATACGGCAACAAAAAAACAAACAAAAGAAATCCTGCTGCATCTCTTTTGTTTGTTCCTTTTAAGACGATTCTATTTTCATTCATGCGACACCTCACATACTCTATTCCTATGTGTGCGTCTTATACTTTATGTCTCTAGCGAGCCAGATCCAAGTGCTGTACCGTAGAGACGTTACCGTTTTCATACAGGAAAATACCTGTGTTTCTAATCATTGCATTGTGCTGATTATCCTTCTCGGAGTTTAGGGCAAACTGCGTAGAAACATTACCGAGTCCGATAGCTCCTACCCCTAAATCAGACAAATGATACAGTTTGTCATTTCCGTCCTCATCTTTCGTCCAGATTAAGAGCTTCTTCCATATATCATCCGCCTCGTCAATCCAGCCGTTGCCGTCCGAGTCATACTTCGCCAGATCGGCAAACCCGTTGCCGGACTTCGTACCAAAAAGTTCTCCGCCATCGTTAATGACGCCGTCACCGTTTATATCCAGCGCCAGAAAACCGCTTCCGGACTTTAACGAAGAAATTTCTTCCTCCTTGCCGTCCTGATCTAAGTCAAAGAAAAATTTCTGATCCGACACCTGAGCGATATCCGTATCCAGATTGATCACGAGAGGATCGCAGTATGTCACCATTCCGGTACTGTATGTTTCCTCGTAATACTCTTCAAACCTGCGGCTCATACCGACTTCCAAATTAAAAGATATCTCTCTTCCGTCCGCAGTCTTTACCGTGCCTGTCGTAGCAAAAGTCGTATGTTCTTCTTCCATATGATAATATTGGTTCGTAAGCGTATTGACTTGATAGCCCGACGTTGTCCCGCCGCCGTTTGACGGTATACCCCACAAATCCTCTCTGTCTCTGCGGAAATCAAAAAAGAGTTCCATCAAAAACTCGATACACCGCTGCCTAATCGTCATAAGCGTATCTTCCGGTGTATTTCGTCCCCTCACCTTAGTTGTGTTGGACAAATTCCTAAAATGTGTTGTAATGTCTTCCAAGTTTGCGGAACTCTCCTCGTTCTCTTCGGTCTGTTCTGTCTGCTCCTTCTGTCCCATATTGCTGTCAGAACCAAGCAGATTCCCAAACAAGCGTCCCATTCCGTTATATCCTTCATACGGAGCGCTCGCAAGCCGCGCACTGGAAGCTCTCACTGATTTGGATGTCACAGAAGAATACCTTCTGGTCGATTCCATTCCGATTACACTGGAATCAATTCTCACCTTTCCCTCCTTTTGCTTTAGACCGCTATCTACGCTTGTCTGTGCCACCGACTGCACCGTCCCTGATGCATTGCAATAGAAAGGACGGCATCCTCAAAGAAAATCCTTTTCCCTTAAAAACACCGTCCATGGTCTGTACATCATTCAGATTCAAGAAGCAATCGTCTGGCCAAGAGCAACCGCCCCTCGTATTCTATATATCGGACGCTCGCTACGATTACTTTAGTCTAACCTACCCGATTATAATTAATCAGGCAGCCCTTCAGAATAATCTGTCTCTCTTCGTCCGTCAGTTCACCGAGACGCAGTTCGAACTCTGTCAATTTCTCTTCTTCTACTCTCACCGCGTATGCTTTAATTACATCTGCTTTCTCCTCCACTGCCTTCCTGATGTCCGGGAAAAACAGGTAATCAAGATTCTTAAACGGCAGTTCGCCTTCCTTAATCAGGAACGGAAGCATTCCCCAGTTAATGAGGTTGGAGCGGTAACGCTTCGTAGCATACTCGTTGGCAATGTTCGCCCAGCCGCCCAGTACTTTCTGACAGCTTGCCGCCTGCTCTCTCGCAGAACCGTCGCCCGGCTTCACTGCAAAAATCGTAGAGCCGAATCCGGTATTCTCATGAGAAGCATCCGCAAAAGTCTTCTTGATCACATTCATCACCGGTTTCACGTCCGGGTGCGCATGACATGGATGTTCTCCCTGCATTCTCGCCTTCTCCGCCTTCTGGATATCCTTGGCGCGTGTAACATATTCCGGGTCTTTTCTGGATAACGTAAACTCGGCAAGTCCCAGAGGATTAGAACGATAGGAAGAAGTCTCCCCTGAGGGAATCAGTTCATCCGTAGTCGTCACCGGATCGTGAATCTCTGATACAACGCGCAAGACCAAATTATCCGGCAACGCGCCCATAGCCGGCCAATCCTTGATATTGGGACCAAACTGAATCTCTACGCTCTCATCTGCCACACCTTGAGAATCAAATACGCGATTCTTATAAATATTGGCGTCAAAATGATATTTATATTTGTTAAGTTCTGCATCAAACTCTGTTGCCGGCGTCAACACTCCCTTGTTGGCCGCCGTTGCCGCGATTGAACGGGCGTCCATAAGCGCCACGGAAGAAATCTGTCCATTCTGTAATTTGGAGCCTTCCCTGTTCGGGAAATTCCTTGTAGAATGACGGATGCTAAACGCATTGTTTGCCGGTGTGTCGCCTGCGCCGAAGCACGGACCGCAGAAAGCTGTCTTGAGTACTGCGCCCGTCTCTAAAATTGCCGCTGCACAGCCATTCTTAATCAATTCCATATATACCGGCATGGAAGCGGGATATACGCTTAATGTAAAACCGTCCGCACCAATATATGAACCTCTCAAAATATCCGCCGCCGCGCAAATATTCTCGAATCCGCCACCCGCGCAGCCTGCAATGATACCCTGATCTACCATGAACTTTCCGCCCACTACTTTGTCCTGCAAAGAATACGGAACCGCACCGTCCAAGCTGACCTGCGCCCGCTCCTCCACATCGTGAAGCACATCTTTCAGATTGGCGTTTACTTCATCAATTGTGTAAGTATTGCTGGGATGGAATGGCATTGCAATCATCGGTCTTACCTTGGACAAGTCTACCGTGATCATACCGTCATAATATGCCACTTCGCCCGGATTCAGTTCTTTATATTCTTCTGTCCTTCCATGAATATCATAGAATTCCTTAATCTGCTCGTCCGTCTTCCAGATAGAAGATAAACATGTTGTCTCGGTCGTCATAACATCAATGCCGATACGGAAATCAGCACTTAGAGCCGCCACACCGGGACCTACGAACTCCATTACTTTATTTTTCACATAACCATTGCTAAACACTGCTCCGATGATGGCAAGCGCCACATCCTGAGGTCCGACACCTTTCACCGGTTCGCCCGTCAGATATACGCCTACGACGCCCGGCATGTTGATATCATATGTCTGGGATAACAACTGCTTGACCAGTTCCGGACCGCCTTCACCCATCGCCATCGTTCCCAATGCACCGTAACGTGTGTGGGAATCGGAGCCTAAAATCATCTTACCGCCGCCTGCAAGCATCTCTCTTGCATACTGATGTATCACCGCCTGATGAGGAGGTACATAGACGCCACCATACTTTTTCGCACAAGTTAACCCAAACATGTGGTCATCCTCGTTAATCGTACCGCCCACGGCACACAGAGAATTATGACAGTTGGTCAGCACATATGGAATCGGAAATTTCTGAAGCCCTGATGCTCTCGCTGTCTGGATAATACCCACAAAAGTGATATCATGGGACGTGAGCTTATCAAATTTAATCTTCAGCTTGTCCATATTGCCGGAAGTGTTATGTTCCTGCAAAATCCCGTATGCCATCGTATTCTTAGCCGCTTCTTCCTTGGAGACAGCCCTTCCTGTCTTACTCTTAATCTCTGCCACGGCGTCTGCACCCTCTGGAATAATCTCCATTCCGTGAAGCAGATATGCGCCGCCTTCTGATAATTTAATCATAATAACTCCTCTCTGTCGCAATTTCCTATAGCCTAAAAATCGTTTGATTATGCACGGAGAATGCGTGCTTTTTGCATTCTCGCAGACATGGTATAGTTATACTTAGACATTGTTTTTTAATGTCTTAGTATAACTCCATGTCTTAGTATACAAGATATACTTTTCCTTCGCAAGCACAGAGCAGGTTTTGATGGAAATTTTAGTTGCGGTTCAACCTGCACATAAATTTATCATACAGACAATCTGATTCTGCGCATCTTCAACAGTCTCAATCCTTACTCTGCCAATATCGCTCCTCGCCTCTTCAAAATCCATCTCAGGGAACAGTCTCTCCACATAACTGTTTATTTCAGGGGACGCTCCCATCAAAGCCGTTACAAGACAAGAAAAATCAAACCAGTTTAAAACTTCTCTCAGTTCTTTTTCCGGTATAGTAGAAATCTGTTCAAAATCAGCAATTCTCTGTGTTTGCACCTTAGGTTCCAAGATATCATTAATGGTAACATCGTATAACTTGGAAAGTTTTAATAAAATATCTAAATCCGGAATCGTTGTTCCCGTTTCCCATTTTGAAACTGCCTGTCTCGATATGTCCAACCTTCTCGCTAAATCTTCTTGCGTATAATCATGACTTTTGCGCAAAAACTGCAAGTATCTTGAAATCATATTCACATTCATAAAAATCTCCATTCCGCCGCCTTTGGCTGGCGGCACAAATAGCAATGAAAGTATTTCAACTCTCCACGTTGT
>VSOA01000201.1 GCA_009774585.1 Lachnospiraceae bacterium | reverse complement strand
AATCAACTCTTTTATTCAAAGAATCTAATAATGTAACTTTCATATTCGGAAAAGTAATCTTAAGCGGTATCCCCGGAAAACCGGCTCCCGTTCCGATATCAATTAGCGTAATCTCATCACCGGACTGATTCAGATCATATGCTTTCACCAAAGACAAACTGTCCACAAAATGTTTCTTAAGAACTTCATCAAAGTCTGTAATAGCAGTCAGATTCATGACTTTATTCTTTTCGATCAACATTTCATAGTATCTGATAAACTGTTCAACTTGGGAATACTGCAGGCTGATATTTAATTCATCTAAATCTTTATAAAATTGTTCCAAATTATATTTATTCATCATATTATCTAATATAAAAAATATCCCTTATATACCTAAATCATATTTTATCTACTAACACAAATCTATTTATTATGCATATTATAATGTTCCAAATAAACGAGTAAAACAGAAATATCTGCTGGAGAGACGCCAGAAATTCTTGAAGCTTGTCCGACAGAAACAGGTTTATAAGCTATCAATTTCTGTCTTGCCTCCAGTCTGAGCGAACTAATATCATGATAATCCAAATCTGCCGGAATCCTTTTTTTCTCCATTTTCTTATATTGCTCTACCTGACGATACTGCCTCTCAATATATCCTTCATATTTTACTTCAATTTCTACCTGCTCTATTACATCATCAGGAAGAAGTTTGCGGTTTAAGTCAATCTCGGACAATATTTCATAACTAAGTTCAGGACGGCACATAAGTTCAGCAAGAGTTGCCGCTGTTTTAAGAGCAGCGCTTCCGTGGGATATAAGAAATTCCTGATTTTCCTTTGCTGCTCCAATCACCGTATTTTTTAATCTTTCAATCTCTTCATCAATTAATTGTTTCTTGCGCACAGTAGCTTCATATACTTCTTTAGGAACCAACCCTATTTCATATCCGATTTTACGAAGTCGCAAGTCAGCGTTATCCTGACGAAGCAACAAACGATACTCTGCTCTTGAAGTCATCATACGATATGGCTCTAAATTATCTTTTGTAACCAGATCGTCAATCAATACGCCTATATATGCCTGTGAACGATCGAGAACAATCGTCTCTTTTCCAAAAATAGTAAGCGCTGCATTCATCCCGGCGATTAATCCCTGTGCCGCCGCTTCTTCATAACCACTGCTGCCGTTAAACTGTCCGCCGCTGAATAAGCCTTTGACATCTTTAAATTCTAATGTAGGATATAACTGTCTCGGATTAATACAATCATATTCAATCGCATAGGCATTTCTTACAATCTTACAATTCTCCAATCCCGGAACCGTACGGTACATAGCAAGCTGTACATCCTCTGGAAGAGAAGAGGACATTCCTCCAACATACATTTCATTTGTATGAAGACCTTCAGGCTCAATAAAAACCTGATGCCTTTCTTTATCTGCAAATTTTACTACTTTATCTTCAATTGAAGGACAGTATCTTGGTCCCGTCCCTTCTATAATCCCTGCATAAATCGGAGAACGATCAAGATTCGCACGAATAATTTCATGAGTTTTCTCATTTGTATAGGTCAGCCAGCAAGACGCCTGATCAATCTGTACATCCTCCGGATTTGTAGAAAATGAAAAAGGAACCACTCTCTCATCACCAAACTGCTCTTCCATCTTACTATAATCAATCGTATTACCATCCATTCTGGCCGGCGTACCTGTTTTAAACCTCTGTATCTCAATACCGAGATCTAACAGAGAATCCGTTAAATGATTAGCTGCCTGCAATCCGTTGGGACCAGTATATGTAATCGCTTCACCGCACAGACATCTTGCTTTCAGATAAGTACCCGTACATAATATAACCGCTTTGCATTCATAAACTGCGCCTGTAAAAGTTTTCACGCCTGTTATCTTCTTAGTGGCAATACAATCAGATTCAGAAAAACTGTCAAAAGTTTCCCATATAAGTTCACATACTTCCGCTTGTTTAATCGTCAGATGCTCTTGATTTTCCAAAACTTTACGCATTGCACGGCTGTAATCTGCTTTATCAGCCTGTGCACGGAGAGAATGAACTGCAGGACCTTTCGATTTATTTAACATTTTAGACTGTATAAAAGTCTTATCAATATTCTTACCCATTTCACCACCCAGCGCATCTATTTCACGCACAAGATGTCCCTTGGAAGTTCCACCTACATTCGGATTACAAGGCATCAAAGCAATACTATCTACACTGACCGTAAAGATTACTGTCTCCAGACCAAGTCTTGCACAGGCAAGAGCAGCCTCGCAACCGGCATGACCCGCACCAACTACACATACATCAACTTTTTCTCTAATTTCCGACATACTTTATTCTCCAATTTACTTACCCATACAAAATTTAGAAAAAATCTCATTCACCAGATCATCTCCTACTTCCTCTCCGATAATCATTCCCAACGATGAATAAGCACTCATCAGATCGATGGAATAGAAATCCTCAGGCATGTCCATCTCTAAACTGTTTACTACCTGCAGCATACTTTCTTTCGCATCTCTTATTTCTTCTTTGTGACGCATATTGGTAATATATATTTCATCATTATAAGAAATACTTCCGTGAAAAAACATTTCCTTAATAGAATCCGTCAACATTTCTATTCCTTTATCTTCTTTTGCGGAAGTCTTAATAATTCTATATACATTATCACGATTCGAAATTTTTTTTATTTTATCTAAAATAAATTTTTCATCTACTACTTCATCCAAATCAGATTTATTCAGAAGTATAATAGACTTTTTATCTTGAATCATCCGAATGATATCTTCGTCACTTTCATCAAACTGTGTGGAAGCATCCACAACATATAGAATTAAATCAGCATCTGAAGAAATCCTCCGCGCCCTCTCTACACCTATTTTTTCTACTTGATCATCAGTATTTCTGATTCCCGCAGTATCAAATATATTTAATGTAATACCATCTAAATTAATAAATTCTTCTAAAGCATCTCTTGTAGTCCCGGCAATATCCGTCACTATCGCTTTTTCTTCACCGATTAAAAGATTTAGAAGTGAAGATTTACCTGCATTAGGTTTTCCAACAATAACAGTACAAATACCTTCTTTCAATATCTTACCATTATCTGCAGAATCTAATAATTTGCCTAATTCATTTATAATATGATTCGCTTTAACAGTCAACCTATCATGATAACCTTCTAAACTAATATGTTCCGGATCATCCAATGCAGATTCGATAAAGGCAATTTCATATAAAATTTCTTGACGCAGATTTTTTATTTTATTTGAAACCGAACCTTCTAATTGTTTAACGGAAGATTGAAGTGCAAATTCGTTTTTTGCTTGAATAATATCCATAACCGCTTCTGCTTTAGAAAGGTCAATTCTACCGTTTAAAAAAGCGCGTTTCGTAAATTCTCCGGGTTCGGCTATCCTTGCTCCTGCTTTTAATATAAGTTCAAGTATTTTCCTCATCATCAAAATACCGCCATGACAATTAATTTCAACGGTATTCTCTGTCGTATAACTTCTTGGAGCCATCATAACTGAAATCATTACTTCGTCAACAATCGTCTCATCCTCTTCTACAATAAAACCGTAATGAATCGTATGAGAATCATATTTTAATAAAGATTTCTTATGTTTACTATTTCTATATATTTTATCTGCGATTATAACTGCATCTTCACCACTGACTCTTATGATTCCGATTCCGGATTCTGAAATAGCCGTTGCAATTGCCGCTATCGTGTCTGTTTTCATACAAATACTCCATTTTATAAAATTTTATAAAAACAGCAACAATATAAATTCCTGCTGTTTCTATTATTTCCATATAATGAACTGTCATTTTAAAATGTATTGTTTTAACTAATTATTTCTTTCATATTTTTTTAAAACAACTACTACGTGTCTGAATGGTTCATCCCCTTCGCTATGTGTTGTAACATATTTATCATTCTGAAGTGCGGAATGAATAATTCTTCTCTCATAAGGATTCATAGGCTCTAAAGATACAGGTCTTTTTGTTCTCTTTACCTTATAAGAAATGTTCTTTGCCAGATTTTCAAGAGTCTCTTTCCTTCTCTGACGATAATTTTCCGTATCAACTTTTACTCTGATATAATTCTCAGTATTCTTATTAACTACTAAAGATACAAGATACTGTAAAGAATCTAATGTTTGTCCTCTTTTACCGATCAGAACACCCATATCGTCTCCACTCAGATCAACATTCATAGAATTATCGTTTTCATCATATTTAACATCCACTACGACTGTCATATCCATAGCAGCAAAAATATCTTTCAGAAAATCTTTAGCAGTATCTTCTACGGAAGATTTAATCCTTGCTTTAATAACGGCAGGCTTAGAACCAATTCCCAAAAATCCCGAAGAACCTTCTTCAATTACTTCATATTCCAATTTATCACTGGTTACAGTTAATTTCTGACATGCTTCTGTGATTGCATCATTGACTGTTTTTGCAGATATTTCAATAAACTCCATAACTAATCAATCCCCCAATCTATTGTTTATTATTTTTCTCATTATATTGCTTTACCATATTTGCCTTGGACATCATACTTCCCGGTTTCGCATTTTTGTTGTAATATTCTGTTGATTTCTTAACAGCCGCTTCTTTTTCTTCCTGAGTCATTGTTGAAGAAGACTGTTTCTTAGGAATATTACTAACATTCTTTGTATTCATACTGGCATAAGCTGCCATCTGTTCTGCTCTGATGCCGGCTTTTTCCATTTTTTTCTTAGCCTTGTCCGCATTTTTATTAATAAGCTCATCTAAATCCATTTTATCAATATGCTTATTGATCACAACCTGCTGAATACTTCTTACAACCGCACCGGCTACCCAATATAATCCCATACCTGCAGGAAGAGTATAACAGAAAATTGCCGACATAATAGGCATCATCATATTCATAGTTTTCATTGACTGCATCATTGCTGCCTGCTGGTCATTCGCATTCTTATTATCCTGTTGTGTATTCTGCTGCGGCATCAATTTAACATTGATCCACTGTGTCACAGCAGACAAAATCGGAATCGCAAGCGCTGCTGCAACCATTAAATAAGAACCTGAAGACATCGCTTCTTTTACGGTAAAAGAAGGTGAATTTGCAATATTTAAACCTAAGAAATTATTATACCTGTTTAATAAACCAAGCGTCTGATCTACATCTACTGACAAAGAAGGGAATTTATCTGCAATACTAAGCCACTCTGCAGAAGATGCTTTATTCAATACATCAATAAAAGTATTCTGAACGTAACTTGTCACACCGCCTGTAAAGGACTCATTTTCAAACTGTTTAGCATACATTCCGGCTTGCGAAAATGACTGAAGTAATTCAGAACTTCCAGCCTGAGCAATCAGATTGTCAACCAAAGGAAAAAATGCTTCCTTAATCTTCCCTACATAAGCCGGCATATTATAAATAACACGGTATAATGCAAGAAGAATAGGCATCTGAATTAATAATTGAAGACAACTTCCTGTCGGAGAAACGCCATATTTTGCATAAATAGCTTTCGTCTCCATATTCATTGCCATCATAGAATCATTATCTTTTCTATTCTTATATTTAGCCTGAACCGCCTGAAGTTCGGGATTCATCTTTGCAGATAATTTTGAAAATTTCTGCTGTTTAATTGTAAGAGGCATCATAAGAAGATACATAACAATCGTGAATAGTATAATGGCAAGTCCGATATTAGGAATGCCTATCTTATCCAACACATAAAAAATACCTTCCATAATATATCCCAGAAGTTTTACAATGGGACCAAGTATTTTTCCGGTATCTTTTGTCAATAAAACACCTAACACTAACGGATTACCTCCTTAATTTTTCTCTGCTCCTCTAAGGAACAGGATCATAACCACCTTTTGAAAAAGGATTACATCTGCATATCCTCCAAAATGCCATAAGTCCTCCTTTCAAAGCGCCGTATTTCTCGACCGCTTCCAAACCATACTCTGAACAAGTAGGAAAATAAGGACATTTTGTACTCTTCATCGGAGAGATATATTTTCTATAGAATTTAATAAGATAAATAAATAATTTTTTCATATCAATTTCTAATCAATCTGCGTAGCAAATTATTCTTCATCATAAAAATATATTTTAATGATATGATGAAGTTTTGAAAGATGTAATAACGCGCTTTCGATTTCTACATATCCGACCGAAGCCGCACTTTTTCTTGCAACGACTACTATATCTAAACCACTATTAAATATATTTTCATGTAGCCGGTAACTTTCTCTCACCAGTCTGGCAAACCTATGTCTTACGACACTGTTTCCTACCTTCTTACTGGCTGATATTCCCAGTCTGTTTTTTTCAGTGTTGTTCTCCAATACATACATTACCAAATATTTGTTAGCGTAACTTTTACCTTTTCTGTAAACATTCTGGAAATCTTGATTTTTTTTCAAGGATTCTGAAAAAATCATTTTTGACCTTACCTTTCCCCTTACATATTTCCGAGTTTACGAAGTAAATCTCGTAAAGTAAATTTGCTTCGCAAATTTACTTTTTTATACGGAGAAAAAAAGGGCACATACCTGCGCCCTATGCTGATAATTTCTTTCTTCCTTTTGCACGTCTTGCTGCGATTACTTTTCTTCCGCCCGGAGTACTCATTCTCTTTCTAAATCCGTGTACTTTGGATCTCTGTCTCTTTTTGGGCTGATAAGTCATTTTCATACCGATGCACCTCCTTTTTACAGACCTTAATATTTATATAAGGCAGACATTTTAAACATTAATTGGAAAAACAACATGTTGATTATATATAATTAATACGAAAACGTCAAGTAAATACGCTATTTTTCTATAATTAAAAAAATATAAAACAAAATAAAAAAATATCTTTTTTTACAAATCTATATTTTGTTATCATATGCTGAAATCACATACCAGATATTGTACATGATTTTTCTTGTCCACTTTACATAAATCTATCCACATAATGTTTATAAAATGTGGATAACCTGTTATTTCAATGCTAATAACTCATTTTTTTATTTTAAATCAGCCATTGGAAGTTGTTCATTCTAATTGTACAAGTTATACACATCATATTTAAATGTATCATAAGAATATGTAAACTTGTTTATAATTAGTGTGAAATCATGTGGAAAACTTATCGTTTGATATTTTAGAATATTTGTATTATTATATAT
>VSOA01000020.1 GCA_009774585.1 Lachnospiraceae bacterium | reverse complement strand
GCTAACGGAGAAGGAGGGATTTGAACCCTCGCGCCGCTATTAACGACCTGCACCCTTTCCAGGGGTGTCCCTTCAGCCATCTTGGGTACTTCTCCAAGTATAGCTTACCATCAATTTAAAGATTATTCAAAGCTCGGTTGGAGAGGTATCTCCAGCGGAGAGGGTGGGATTCGAACCCACGCGCCCTTGCGGACAAACGGTTTTCAAGACCGCCTCGTTATGACCACTTCGATACCTCTCCGGGTTCGTAATGCACTTCCCTCTCGGTCAGCGCAAAAATTATTCTAGCAAAAATGATTTGGTGTGTCAACCAGTTTTTTTCATTTTTGTCATTATTTTTTACTTATTTGTTTTGTTCCATACTTTCTGCGTTTTTTTTGTATCACGAACCCGGCTATTTTACTATTACCAGTTCCATATCCCAATCCAAATTATACGGATTATCTTCCAAGATGTCCTTCCGTATGTAATATATCCACCAACATCAATGCAGACTCTCTGTCCGTAACATTCCAGTCGTAATACAGCAGCGCCTTAGTCAAATCTGTATTGTCTTCTGTGAATTCCACTCCTCCAATCAGATGCCAGTCCCATCCATTACTGTGTGTCAATGCCGCATGAGTACCGCCTCGCCACAGCATACGGTAAGATTGATTGCTATCGCACAGCGTCTCCACTTTTACTCAGGAACACCTCCGCGACCAACAGATCTTCCGGCGTGGTAATCTTGATATTTTCGTAGGACCCCTGCACCAGCTTCACTTTATGCCCCGTGAAATTTTCCACCACCATGGCGTCGTCTGTAATAACAATTCCCCCTGCCGCCGCTTCTTCTTTCTTTTGCATAAGCGCTGCATAGGCTTCCGTGATCAACTGCGTCCCAAACACCTGCGGCGTCTGTATCTGCCAGACGCTTCTTCTGTCCGGCGTCTGCTTGGCGTATCCTTCTTCGTCCGCTATTTTTACCGTGTCTTTCACCGGCATACCCGCCACGCATGCGCCCGATTCCTGTACCGCCTCGTAACTCCTTAGCAGGATTTCTTCCGTGAGAAAAGGGCGCGCCCCATCATGAATGAACACAAATCCATCCGTATTCGGCACGTTCAATCCGCCGTCCGCAATCACTTGTAAAGCATTCCAGACAGAATCATAGCGCTGCTCCCCTCCTGCCGCCACCACATCTATCTTACGAAATCCGTAGCGTGCGACAATCTCCTCTTTGGCATAAGCAATATCCTCCGCGCCAGTAACAAGAATGCAGTCGTCTATCACAGAAGATTTCTCTATTGTGTTCAATGCATACCATATTAAAGGTTTATCCTGCAAAAGCATATATTGTTTTGCGACATTGCTTTTCATGCGTCGGCCGCTTCCAGCCGCCAGCACGATAGCGGTACATCTTTTTTTGTTCATAGTTGTCTTCCTTCTTAAATTATATCCGGAAGAATACATACTTTTGTTATTCCCCCAGACAGCACAGATGCACTAAGTCTGCGTTTTCCGCCGACCTAGTGCATCTTTATCTCTTTGTCTCCTAATTTTAAATTCGGCACTGCATTCAAATCATAACCGTGCCGAACGCCTTTACGGTATTCATAATACGCCGCCGCACCAATCATCGCCGCATTATCAGTACACAGAACCGGAGACGGATGATAGAACTCAATGTTTCTTAGCGCACATTCTTTCTCAAGCGCGCTCCTGAGCGCCGAATTGGAAGCCACCCCTCCCGCAATCGCAAACTTATTGATACTGCCCTCTTCGACCGCCTGCATGGAATGTCCCACTAATACGTCCACTACCGCTTTCTGAAATGACGCCGCCACATCCGCCTGACAGATTTCGATTCCTTTCATCTCGCAGGAATTCAGATAATTCAGAACTGCAGACTTAAGTCCGCTAAAACTGAAATCGTATACTGCATCCGCTACTTTCGCTCTCGGAAACGGGATTGCTTCCGGATTGCCTTCCTTAGATACTTTATCAACCTTCGGTCCGCCGGGATATCCTAAGCCGATCGCCCTCGCCACTTTGTCAAAAGCTTCTCCTGCCGCATCGTCCCTCGTTCTTCCCAGAATCTCATATTCCCCGTAGTCTGTTACCCTTACCAGATGGGAATGCCCTCCGGATACGACCAGACAGACAAAAGGCGGTTCCAAGTCTTTATTTTCTATATAATTAGCGCTGATATGTCCTTCAATATGATGCACTCCAATCAGCGGAATACCTGAAGCAAAGCTGATTGCTTTGGCGGCGGACACACCCACGAGCAGCGCGCCGACCAGCCCGGGCCCGTATGTCACAGCTATGGCATCCATCTCTCCCAATGTCATTCCTGCCGACTGCAGCGCTTCACCAATCACCTGATTGATCCTTTCCGTATGCTTGCGCGATGCGATTTCGGGAACAACCCCGCCATACAATGTATGTAACTCTATCTGCGAAGATATGATATTGGAAAGAACTTCTCTGCCGTTTCTGACAACCGAAGCCGCCGTCTCATCGCAGGAACTCTCTATGGCAAGTATCACAACATCTTCTTTATCGCACGTTTTCACCATACTCATAACCGTGCCTCTCTATCTGCTATAATAATCTCTGTTCTTTTATCCGGTTTTATTCTTCCACAAGTTCCCAGCCGAATATCTTCCAATGCCCGTCATCATCCTTGCGAAGTACAAACTGCTCCATTGAGCGCACTGTGCCGCTCGTCCCCTGTTTCACATTAAAAGTACAATACAATCTGGCACAAGAGTAACCGTTCTCAACGAACTCTTCTACATCAACACTGGAGGACAGCACATAACTTGATATCTTAGATTCACTGTTTTTCATACTGGCAATCTCACTTCGGAGATCCGCCATATAATCTTCCTGCGACTTGTTCTCAATCAACTCTGTGTCATACAGACCCTGAATCTTTAAAGCCAGCTGTTCCAGTTCTTCTTCCGTATAGTCTTCATTATAAAAACATTTCGTAATTTCGGCAAAATACTTTACCACTTCCTTGGGCGTCGGCGGATAATTTCTCTCCAAGTCTTTCATCAGAACCTTCTGCACTGCTGTTGATTCCACTACTTTTTCCGCATCCTGCGCTGCTTTACGATTGATATGGAAAGCATAACTCGCAACGATCGCCGCGAGAACCACGAAAAGCACCACCAAACTTATTATTCCGGAACGTTTCATATTCATCTGCCCCTTTCCCAACCCGAACCCTCGCGGGTCTGGCTAATTTGCTGCATCTTCTTCGAACAGAAGGTCTACGCTCCGCCCGTCTTTGGCCGCTATGGCATTCGGAAAAATCTTGCGCACATCCTGCATGTATTCCTCCGGACGAATGAGCGACGGGCTGTAGTGCGTCAGCCACATTTCCTTCACTCCGGCTTTCTTGGCAATCTCCGCCGCCTCATAGAAGGTCATGTGTTTATATTCTTTCGCCTTCTGCTGTTTCTCCGGCTCTCCGTACATACCTTCGCATATAAACAAGTCAGCGTTCGCCGCGCCCCGCACGATGCTCTCCGTTGGTCTGGTATCCGTACAATAGGTGACTTTAATTCCTTTACGCGGTTCCCCCAGTACCATATCCGGTGTAAACCTCTGTTCCTGTGTCTCTATTATCTCACCTTTTTGCAAACGATTCCAGTAATTTCTTGGAATATTAAGTTTTTCTGCTTTCGCCACGTCAAATTTACCAATGCGCTCCACTACAATATTATATCCATAACATGTAACGTTATGGTTTACTCTGTACGCCTCTATACGAAAACCGTCAAAAGCTATCGACTGTTCGGGCTCCGTCAGTTCCATGCATCGAATCTCAAAAGGCAGCTCTGGTGCAATTACTCTCAGAGAACTTACTACCTTTGTAAGTCCTTTTGGCCCGATGAGCAATAGCGGCTCTGTTCTTTCCGCATTGCCCATAGTGAGAAGCATACCCGGCAGCCCGCTGATATGGTCCGCATGATAATGCGTGAAGCAGATGATATCAATAGGCTTCGGGCTCCAGCCCTTTTCCTTCATCGCAATCTGCGTACCTTCTCCGCAGTCAATCAATATGCTCGTCCCGTTATATCTTGCCATCAAAGATGTAAGCCACCGATGAGGCAGCGGCATCATACCTCCCGTTCCCAATAAACAGATATCTAACATATGCGTTCCCCTTCTGTTACGGTTCGGAGCAGTTTGGCGATCAGAGCAGTTCTTTACGCTCCCATTCTTCTGCCGGAATCGAAAATCCCTCGACAATTTTCCGGTAGCATTCCTCACAGAGATCGAATTTATGGCTCATTCCATCCTTTTGACCGAAAAAACCAAAATCATGATCCACATGAATACATTCCTCTTTAAGAAATCCATTTTCTACCAATAAATCTTTGCCGCAGCAATTACAAACTACCCGAACTAATTCCGTCTTATTTTCCTCTGAATAAATGCGCATAACAATCCTCCCATACTGTTACTTCATCCGTTGCAAATCAACTATCCGCTATGTCTCATTTTATCAGACAAAATGTGTAACAACAGTGGTAATTGTTCCATGCACTGCCTATCTCTTCCATAAAATCATGGCATCCTCGTCCGGTTTCTCATAGAACCCCGGCCGGATTCCTTCTGACACAAATCCAAGTTTCTCATACACGTGAATAGCTGCGGCGTTGCTCACCCTGACCTCCAGCGTAAAGGCTCGGATTCCTTCCTGTTCGCTCTCTTTCATCAAATGACGCAGCATTCCTGTTCCTATGCCTTGATTTCTTGCATCAGGCGCAATCACTACATTGGTGATATTACCCTCATCCACAGCAAACAGCACGCCGCAGCCGCCCAAAAGCCTGCCGTCTTTCTCCGCTACATAATATCTGGCGTCGTCTTTACTAATCATTTCCATAAAATCGTTCGCCGACCATGGCATCGAAAATGTCTCTTCCTCCAGTTTACTGATAAAAGGAACATCCTCTGGCGTCATCCGCCGGTACGTTATCTTCAGAAGTTCCTGCGCCCGCTCCCGTTCCGCTTGGGACAGTCTCAAATATTCAGGCACAAACTTATCCCCGTCAACGCTCCTGCCCTTCGCATAGTATACGCTTCCCAGCGCGGCAATACAAGCGGCCGACTGTCTGTTTCGATGCGCCGGTGCAAGCAGGTAAGGCACCTGCATAACCTCTTTCATACGTTCCTGAAACACCGGTATGCCGTCCCCGACAAACACCACTTTCCGCCCGATTCGATTTAATTCCCCGGCAATTTCATCAAAAAAGACGGCGCACTGCTCCTTAATGACATGCATGTCATATCCATATTCCCCCGAACCTAAGCCGTCCCTTCCAGACAACGCTGCCGTTTCGCTGCCCGGCTGTCCGGCTGCCGGAACAAACTCATAGACGCCGGTATAAACCTGACTCCTTCTGGCATCCATAATTGGACATACCACCGCATCCGTCCCATACATCTGATAGGCGAGTCCTTCCAATGTCGGAACCGGAACAATCGGCTTCTCCATGGCAAAAGCAAGACCTTTCGCTGTCGCCGAACCAATCCTAAGCCCCGTGAAAGAGCCCGGTCCTGCCGCCACCGCAATCGCATCCACCGTAGACAAATCAAGTTCTACCATATTCCTGATTTCCTCCAGCATGGGAAGCAGTGTCTGTGAATGGGTCTTTTTATATTGTATGGTATATTCCGCAATTAAATTATTATCTTCTGAAAGCGCCACGGACGCCACCAGCCCGGAACTGTCCAGTGCCAATATTTTCATAAATACTCTCCATTCCTACCGCTCTTCTATCGTAATTCTGCGGTAGTCAAACCCCTTGTACAAATCCTTCTCTATTGTAATCTTCGTATATTCGGACGGTAATATCTCCTCAATCAGATTCGCCCATTCAATCAGACAGATTCCGTCACCGTAGAAATAGTCCTCATAACCGATTTCGTCCATCTCCTCCACATCACCGATGCGGTACACGTCGAAATGATAAAATGGCAGCCTGCCTTCTTCATAAATCTGTACAATCGTAAAAGTCGGACTGCTAATCGGCTCTTCTATCCCGAGTCCTGCCGCTACACCCTGCGTCAGAACGGTTTTGCCCACGCCCAAGTCGCCAATCAGCGTGTAGACTGCTCCCGCTTCCGCCTGCCGTCCAAGCTGCATTCCAAGTTCATAAGTTTCTTCTGCGCTGTATGTCTCTATTACTTTCATGTCGCTCCTCAACATTCCGCTTTCTCGAAGTCGCACGGAGAATGCCCGTATTTTGGCATTCTCCTATGTGAGAAAGATTTGCCGCGCAAATCGTAGTACTTCTCCACAAAACAGCCTCTGCTGTGAGTGGCTAGAAGTACTTCTCACATCAACCTCTGATTTTCACTTTCTTCGGCGGCATGTGTGTCGAAATAATCTCCATCACCTTATACCTGCTTTCTCCCAAGTCCTTCTTCGGAAAAATGCATGCGCTGGTGCGTGTCGTATACACTGCGATGCTGTTCATGGTAGATACTGCCTTCACCATACCGTCCCAGCCCATCTGTTCCACGGTGTCCTCCTGCGACACTTCTATCCCTTCGTCTGACAGGCGGTAGTGCAGAGGCTTCTTGAATGCCGGCGTATTAAGCGCCTGCTGTCTGGATTTTAAGAAAAGGGTCCAAGGCAGATACAGCAGTATGACCACCCCGATAATCAGACAGATTGGCTGTTTATTCGATGCAAACAGCACCAGCATTAACGCTCCCACAATGGAACCCATAATACCGGACATACTGCTGTATGTATGGTGCATCATATAATCGTACAAAATATTCGGGGTAATTTTTACATCAAATTCAATTTCCATCTTTATTCTATATCCTCCCGTGCCGCGAAAACCGTCAAAATTTCCGCTGCGACGCTTCTGTCATCGCATCCTACCATTATCTTCCAAGAAAAAGCACCTACAATGTAGGCGCTTTCTTTACTTATTTCTTATTATACTAAATTTCGGTAGAAGTGCAAGCAGAAAAGAAAATCCGCCATAAAAAGTAAATCATCTACAATCTTACGGCGCCCCCGCATTCCACGCATCCAAATCCAATATCCACACTTCATTATTGGCGGCGCGCTGCGTACCTGTCTGCCCGTCTTCTTCCATCTCATCCTGCTGAGAATTACCAGTTCTGCCTTCAAAATTGACATCCATCATGGGAATCAGGACGCTGCTGCCGTCCGCAAACGTATATTCCACGATTGCCGTACCGTTCGAGGCTGTCTGCACCGTACCCTTACCGCCGGTCAGATTCATCATATATTCCGCCGCCGTCTCCGGGTTCCGATAGACCGCATTGCGGTCTGTCCCACCGTTCTCCATATCGTCCGCCGTCTGGAAATTGATTGCCTCCACGAATCCATTTTCCACATAATCCACGAAATGGTATGCTCCGTCGCCCCAGTAAGCGTCCATATATTCCGTCTCCGACGCAATGTTATCGTAATAAGTCAGCTTACTGTCCGTTACCCTGTATCCGGAATGAGGTTCCACACCATCCGAAGCCCCACTATCTGTTTTACTAAAAGTAATCTCCTCTTTCCAGACACTCACATGCGGGTCGGAAGTCCAAGCATAATAGCGGATTTCTGACGTACCCTCATCCTTCCCCTCTCCCGTCGGCATCGTCCGCCAGAACTCGTAAGGCCATGGGCTTGAAAAACCGTAAGTGTACACGCCGTCTTCCTTCTCCATCATCGGCACACAGCGCAGAGCGGTATCTTCATCAATATAGAACTTTACCAGATTCTCTCCGTTCCGGATACACCACGCATTCGCATAATCATTCACAAACTGGTCTTTCTCTCCGAGGCGGAGCAGTTCCTCCGCTTCCTCATCGCCAAGTTTTCGTCCTGCCGGATTCAAGGCAAGTCCTGCAATCATGACAATCAATATGACAGCGAACGCCGCTACGACAACGGACGCTCTCCTACGGTAAATCAGCACATTACGGACACGGTCTTTGACACTGCCTTCCCCAAAAGCCGGCGGGCAGCCGCCAACTCCTATTTTATCACAGGACAATGAAAGCAGTGCGCGGGAATAATTCTCCTTTGCCTCCATGCCTAGCCTGCCTATAACCGCCTCATCACAGGACATTTCCATGTCATTTTCCAGCAGGGCAAAGAACAGCCATGCCAGTGGATTAAACCAGTGGATGCATCTTGCAAACCACGCCAGAATCTTCACCAGATAATCTTTTCTGGCGGCATGAACGCGCTCGTGCTCCACAACGTACTCCCGTTCCTGTGCTGTCAGACCTGCGGGCAGATAGATGCGCGGGCGGAGGATACCGAACACAAAGGGGGAGGAAATTTTCTCCGCTTCATAGATATTTGCTTCCACGCAGACCGCCTTATGCAGAAACTTTTTCAACCGGTATGCCGAAAAGACGCCGTAAAAAACAAACATGCCTGCCCCTGCCAGCCATATCCAAGCACAGGCTGTAAGAACGGTCTGTGCACCGGATACCAATCCCCGTCCGCTTTGCTCCGCGGGCGCCGCGCCGCCCACGCCACTTTGCTCTTCCGGCTTCTGCACCGTGCCGGCATTCATATCATGCTCCAAAACGTTCTTTGCCGTCTGCCGCTCTGTCAGATGTTCCTGTAATGCTATTTCTGCGTTCATTGGCAGCAGACTGAAACTGCTTGTAAAGGAAAACGGGCACAGCATCCGGAACAGCACCACACTCCACAGAAGGTACGACAGAATCTTCGGCTGCTTTTTTAATAAAAACCGCAGCAAAATAACGATAGCAATACAATAGCTCGCCGTCAAACTCATATTTAGAACAGTTATAAAAATCTCAGTCATCATATTCTGTCATCTTCCTTCCATTGCACGTTTCTCTATTTCGCGGTAAAAAACCGCCGTAATCTCCTATATCGTAAAATCATCAATCAACTGCTTGATTTCCTGCGCCTGCTGTTTTGTTAATTTCTTCCCACCCATAAAAGCCGTCAGGAATTTCGGAATGGAACCGTCAAAAGAATCTTCTACGAATTTTCTGCTCTTGTGGCTGTAAAATTCCTCTTTGGATATCAATGAAGTTACTTCCGTCTTATTATTCTGAAAAATTCCTCTGTCGCATAATTTCTTCAGCACCGTGTATGTCGTTGATTTCTTCCATGCAAATTCTTTTTCACATAACTTCACGAGTTCCGGTGAGGAAATCGGTTCCCTCTGCCAGATTAATTCCGCAAACCGGGCTTCCGTCTCCGCCAGTCTGTATTCCTTCTTTTGTTCCTGCTTATTTGCTTTCATGATATTCTCCGTTTCCGCGTCAATCAGATTCTCCAAGCCAGTCTACTGATGATAGACCACGCAATCAGTCTATCATCAGTAGACCGATATGTCAAGTATTAGTCAAAAAAAGAAGAAAACAGCGTTAGAGCATATAGAAATTGAAATCTATATGCTCTATTTTATGCGGTAAACTTTTCCGTTGCCGTTCTTCTTAATACACTTTCTTATCCAGTCCCATTCTCACGATAATCTCTTGAATCTTACCGTACACGAGCTGCTCGTCAATGGTCAGAAGCTTTCTGTTCTCCATCGTAATCTGTCCGTTAATGATGACCGTATCGACCTCTGAACCGTTGGCGGAATAGGACAAGCCCGCAATCAGATTATTTCTGGGAGTCAGCGAAGGTGTATTTAAGTCAAGGATTGCCAAATCCGCCTTCTTGCCGACCTCGATACTTCCGATTTCCTTCTCCATACCAAGCGCTTTGGCGCCGTTTATCGTTGCGATGCGGAACCCTTCTTTGGCGCTGATACACTGGGGCGTCCTGCCGATGCCCTTGTGAATCAATGTGAGCAGACTGAGTTCATGAAACATGTTCAGACAATTGTTGCTGGCGGCGCCGTCCGTCCCGATACATACGTTGATTCCCTTTTGAAGCATTCCCGCCACAGGCGCAAAACCGTTACCAAGCTTCATATTGCTCGCCGGATTCGTCACGACACTGACATTTTTTGCTTTCAGAATATCCATGTCCGCCTCGTCAATCTGCACACAGTGCGCCGCTACTGCCGGCACGTCAAACAGCCCGCACCTGTCGGCCAACGCAATGGGGCTGCATCCGTATTTTTCCTTAATCTGTGCAATCTCGCTCTCGCTCTCCGATAAGTGGATATGAATGCCCATGCCGTTTTTCTTCGCCTCTGCTGCGACAATCTTCATAAATTCCTCATCACATGTAAAAGGTGCGTGGGGTCCCAGTACAAACGATAATCTGTCGCAGTCTTTGGCGGCGTCCCGCTCCTCATATGCCTGCCTCAGTCTCATCTGTCCGGCTTCGTCATTACCGCTGCCCACCAGCCCTCTGCTGATTACCGCACGCATTCCGGATTCCTTAACAGCCCGGGTCGTCTGATGAATATTCATCTGCATATCGTTAAAGCAGGTCGTTCCGCTCTTCATCATCTCAATAATCGCCAGATTAGCGCCCCAATAAGTGTCCTCATCTGTCATCTGCTGTTCGATGGGATCAATCGTTCCGAACAGCCAGTCCATAAATGAAAGGTCATCCGCCACATTCCTCATAAAGGACATATACGAATGGGTGTGACAGTTAATCAGTCCCGGAATCACCAGTTTGTCCGTTCCGTCAATCACCTTGTCCTCACAGAATCCATCGGGAGCCTGTCCGATTCCCGTGATTCGGTCCTTCTCAATGTAGATGCTTGTCTCCTGCACTACATCTTCTGCGCCCTGCGGCAGAATTGCCAGAGCATTCTTAATTACGATTCCCATGTTTTCAATCCTCCGTTTTCTTATATTTATTTATACCCATAACTAACCAAGAGCCCCAGTAGTGGAGATATTTCAGATTCTCCCGATTTGCCGCCACATAAGCCTGTACCTTCCGCTGTTTACGACAGTAGCTTTCAATCCTCCTGTCGGTTTTCAAGCAATCCAGTCTGGACTCCCAGTAATCCTTCTCACCACTATTGACCGGTATGTACTTCTCACCCGCAAGAGGAGACAGTCCCAGAAGTTCATCAACCGTTACGTGGAAAAACTTCGCAATATCCGGTAACATAGCGATATCAGGCATACAGACATTGTTCTCCCATTTGCTGACAGTCTGTACGGAAACGCCGCCCTTTACAATTGTATTTTGTTCCACTCATTTTTCAACAGTCTGTATTCCAACCGGGTCTTCATCTTACCATCATGCCATTCCCAGTCTATATGCTCCGCCTCCTTGATCAGCCCGCATTTGCGCATAACCTTCTCAGAACCCACATTCTCCGCGAAACATCCCGTCGTCACCCGGTATACATCGTCTTCCAGAAAAGCAAATTCCAGTACTTTGTGAAAAGCTTCCGTCACATAACCGTTGTTCCAGAATTTCGGATAGGTAAAATATCCCGCATGGACAAGCTTGCCCACCGGCGTCCTCGCCTTCACCGTATATCCGATGCTGCCTACCTGTTCATGGCTATCCTTCAATTCTATATGTAGAAAATAAAACGTTCTTTCCTTTTTCTTAGCATCTTCCAATATCTGTTCAAATTCCTCATCCGATTCTTGTCTTGAGGAAAACTTGATATCCTGCAGATAGTACATCGTCTTTGCATCATTTTTTAACCGAAAATAATTATCTCTGTCACTCCCCTCATAATCCCGTATGATGAGCCGCTTTGTTTCCAAATACATTTTCTCCCTCCAATCTTCTGGTTTCCCATGCCATAAATAGATTGTACACCAAAGAAATACTCTTTCCAATCGCGCGTTGAGAGATTTCATTTTCCGGATGGGTGATGCCAAAAACGGCGTTAGATGTATCAGCTTGTCCGATATTACCATTCTACTATATGTTGCCTTGAAAGTCTCCTATAAATGTTTTATCTTTCCTGAGGTCATATTTAATACTATGGAAAAATCACCCTTGTATTATTTCTAATGCCCCGACCTCTTCCGCGATCGGCTTCCGTATCGGAGGTTCTCCGGGAAGTCTTACAACTTCCCGCAAAGATAGGCATAAGCGTTCATAATCGTATTCTGGCGTTTTCCCGTGATGAAATAGAAATCCATCTGCCGCTCGCTTTCTGCATACAGATAAGTACCGTACGCTGGTATATCGCAGCTCAGAACCGGACTGTCAGCTGCAAGAACGATTCCATACCCTTGGTCTGATAATATAAATGGCAATTCAAAGTCCTCTTTTTCATTACTGCCAATATGCGAAATATATCTTGCCGTCTTTCTCAAATTCAGTCCGGCGGCATCTCCTGCTCCCATGCCGTACACCGTCTCTTTCTTTGGCCAATCGAGATAGAGCCACGTTCTGAATCTTCCGTCCGCAGTGCTCTCAAGCTGCCTGCATTCTCTGTTTTGTTCCGCAAGCAGCAGCTTCTTGTCCCGCGTCATATAGCGTATCGCACCCGTCCCTTTATCTACCTGAACAAGCAGTTCGTCCGTCATAAGGTCTACCGTGCTGCCGGATTCTTTATACATCCATCTTTTGTCAACAGAATGCACCGCAATCCTATCGTTTATCCCATCCAGAATCTGTCCGCCTTTTGCAAAAGTCACCCTTACAATCGCGCTGCCAATCGGGCTTAAGCGCAGAACGCCGTATCGGCTGTGCAGATACAGCCCGTCCTGCTGTTTTACCACCCATTTCACCGCAAGGTCTATCTTCCCGTGCCCTGCCGGCCGCAGCTTCTCGGTCAGCGGCATATCACCGAATTGTATCGTGCTTTCCTGTTTTGTTTTTTCAGGCTTTCGGTTAAGTGCGCTTGTATTAACGCTCTGCAGCGTGTATGACATTCCGCCATGCTCCCTGCCTGCCGCCGCTCTTGTTCCCGCATCGGCTTTCTTCTCTGCAGCCCTCTCATCCGTTACCTGACTGCGCACAATAGAAACTTTCTTCCTCCGTCTATCCGAGTCTGCGCCTGCTGTAGACGACAACTCTCTCATTCTGTGTCTACTATCTGCATGATTGCCGATATCCGGCTTGCCCCGCGTTATGCCCGGTTCCCTCAGTTCTCCTGCTTCTCTCGCAACATGCTTATCCGGCACCGGGTCGGCGATCAGCCCCGTCAGATTCCCTGTATGAATCACACATAGTTCATGAAGCGCGCGGGTCGCCGCCACATAAAGCAGCTTTGCATGACCGTCATCCACAGGATATTTCTCCCTAGTCGGATCCAGAATCAGGACTGCGTCAAACTCCAGACCCTTTGTGTACTCTACGGGAAGTACCATGATACCGCTACCAAATTGCATTTTCTCCGGATCGCTTTCCATCACTTCTACATATGCGGACAATTCTCCTGCTGCCGCTGCTGCTTCTTCCCTGTCACGACAGACGACAGCGATTGTCTCCAGCCTGCTGCCACTGTTTTTCCACTTGATGCAGATATCCGCCGCCTCACGAATCATCGTCTGTCTGTCCGCAAGCCGCCGTACCGTCACAGGACTTCCATGTCTGATAATCGGTTCCACCGGGTAGACGGAAAATTTCCCATGATGCAGTATATTCGTTGCAAAATCAGATATCTCCACCGTGTTACGGTAACTTTTCTTAAGAATCCCGAAGCTGTCCATAGAATCCGCCAGCATCAGTATCTTAAGTTCCTCCCAATCGTTCAAGCCGTAACCAAAATGAATGTTCTGGGAAACGTCACCCATAATCGTATACGTGCAGCGGTAGATACAGAACTTTAATACAAGGTACGCCATCATTCCGAAATCCTGCGCCTCATCTATGACGATATGATGCGCCTCGCTGATCACTTCCGTCTCTTTCACTCTTTTATACAGATAGGCAAGCGCCGCCAGATCATACACGTCGAACGCTTCATCCGGCACGTTGACGTCATATCCTTTTGCTGTCTGCCTGCGTAAGAAATCCTGATACAGTTCAAAAATAGACTGCTTCCATGTTTTGCCGCCATAGTGCCCGCGATATGCCTTGAGGATTGCTTTTCGTTCGGCTTCCGTGTAACGGATGCTTCTTTTCAGAAATTCTTCTTTCACCTTACCTCGAAGGCGGGTATTTAACATATTGATTTTACTCTGCACCGACACCATGGGATTTTCTCTGATATATCGTTCCACAGCTTCCCTATTCATCAGGCAGATAAGGTCTGCCATGTCCGGATCCGCCCCGCCGCTCTCATCAAATACGCCTGCTTTTCCGTCTCGGATGCCTTCCACAAACTGCTTCGGATTCAGATAAACAGATTGGCGCGATATCGCATTCCATTCCAATTCCCGACAGTATGCTTCCAAATCCCGGAACCATATAGAGCTTCCTTTTACACTTTCGTCTCGTCGCCCATTATCTATGACTTCCCTTTTTCCGCCTGTATCCGCCTCCCGTTTCCCGCCTTTTCCATACCTTCTGCCCGCATCCGTTGTCTTAATCCGGTACTTCTTGTCATCCCAGTCCTCATATAATAGTCTGACAAAGAGCTGTTCCATCGTCATCTGTCTGATTCCATACACATCCAAATCTGGAAGAACACCCGTAATGTAATTCAGCAGAATCCGGTTACTCCCTACAATATAGAAATCGTCCGGCTTGAAGCGTTCCTCATAATTGTACAGAATATAAGAAATCCTATGCATTGCCACGGTCGTTTTACCGGACCCTGCAACACCCTGAACAATGATGTTATGATACGGAGATTTGCGGATAATTTCATTCTGCTCTTTCTGAATGGTTGCGACAATCTCGCTAAGGACCGCCTGTTTATTCTTGGCAAGATACTTTGTCAGCAGATCATCGTTGGCGATCACCTCACTGTCAAAATAGTCGAGCAGCTTGCCCGATTCGATTTCATAAGTACGTTTCAATTCCAGATCAATTCTGATTTGTTTGCCGCCCGGCGCTTCATAGCTGCATTTGCCAAGACCATTCTCATAATAAGCATTTGCCACAGGCGCGCGCCAGTCCACCACCATCCAGTGCGTGGTATCTTTGGCAATTCCACCTCTGCCGATATAGATGGATTCCTCCTTGTCAAGCGCCTCGTCATGGAAAATAATTCTTCCGAAATACGGCTTTGTGAGAGCTTTTTCATTGCGGATAAGCGCTCTTTTCATGTGTTCATGCATGGTCACGGTATTATTCAGAATCGTGAGTACTTCCGTGTCATTATCATGATAATGAGCAAGCATCTCATCAATATCATCCTGCATACGCGACACCTCGTGCCCATAATTTGTAAGGTTATCCTTTACGACGTCAAGCGTCTGTTCAAGGTATCGTTCCTCCGCCTGTCTTGATACCGCCCGGTCCTCTTTTCTTTGTCTTGTGCCCATGTATGACCTCCTTCTGTATCCGATTTTTCCTGAAATCTCCCCTGTTCCTGCCTTCACAAACGCTTCCTGCCGTCTTACTGCACGATGGACATTGCCACATATAAATATTAGCTATATAAATATTGTATAAAGAAATCAAAAAATTACTAGACTTTAATTTTGCATTGTGATATACTATATCATGTAGTTGTGCCATAAATAGATATGCTTTACATTGATAATATTTATGCGTTATTTGGGCACGTCAACGCAGTGTTTTGCCGGATAATCCCTAGTATCCCATAATACATGACAAATCAGAACAGGACTTTGTTCCTGTTCTTTTTAGATAATAGTCATGCGCCCGAAACATCGCTGTGTATCGGCAAGGAGGTGGATATGAACACATACGGACTCATAATGTTCCCTATCTATCTGATCACGCTTTCCCTTTTCTGGATCGGAGTCACGGATTTTATTTGCGCACCCCAAACTGCCAAAGACCTGCAGCAGCTGCCGAAGGCAGAAAGGCGTAAATTCCCGCGCATTACACTTACCCTCATCGCTTGTATGTATCTGCACCTGTTGACAAGCGCAGTGCGCCTTTTCTGGTTTCATGACCTTTTCTCCTATCTTGACTATGTAGTTTTCTTTACCTGTGAATTCATGGTAATCTGCATTCTGTCCGGCCTCACCCCGTTTGCGGTTCAGAGTTTATATGACTGCGGAATGATTGAACATCTGAAAAAGAGTTGGATTGCACTCAAATTAGCATTCCTTCCCTTCCTGCCGCTCAATGCATGGCTCTATTGGGAATGCCTTGATTCTGCGCCGACTCTGCATCCCATTCTACACTTTATCTGGGAGATCTTTTCTCTGCTCTTCCCGCCTCTGCCGTTGATGATTCCCATCATCCTTCCTCTGGCGATGAATGCCGCATACGGATATATCGGCATCAAATATATCCGCTATATCAGAAATCATGTAGCCGACGGACGAATGCCTTCCCGATTTTATTTCTTCCTGCAAATGATACCAGTATGTGACTGCATCAGCATGGCATTTATTCTATTAAAATATAAGGAAAACAAGCTTGACGCAGAGACACCCGAAACCGACACATCCGCAAAAGAACCAGTCACCTATCCGAAACTGTATCGGACAAGGCATCTCCTCTTTCTGCTCTATTTATGCTGTGGAATTCTTTTCTATTTCAGAATCGAACTGTCAGGACCCATCAGAGAACTATCGGATAAAATTGCCACGTCAAGAATGCCTTTCTATGAAATGACTGAGGAAGAAACCCATCTGATGCAGATATTTGCATGGGATGATAAGAGTAAAGAGAAAATCGCTGCCGGACGGTTAACCGACAGTCAGGCATACATCCTCGAAAATCTCCGAATTGGTTTAAAAGATATCGAAACAAGATATCCCGGCGGATTATTTCGTGTGAACAGATTATATATAGAAACGCCCGGCGTCAGCGACAATTCCAAGCCGCCTCCGATCGACAGATTTGTGTTCAGTGTGTCGCCCGTTTCCGCTGCTGAGAGAGAATACAAATTGAATCTGTACCCCGCGCCGGGATCTGCCATAGAGGATAATCTCTACGGCTATCTACAGGAAGATTCTTACTTCCGATACATGGAAGAACAGATTGAAGACGATATTCCGGGATTTGCCAGATTTAACACTTCCGTCTGGTACGACTGGTATCTCACAAAATATGAAGACTATTCCCTATTGACCGTGGAAGCCGTTCTGGACGGGACATACTATGCCGGTCCGAGGTTTGTGGAAGTCTATATCGCCGCCGATGGCAAAAGCGTTGAAGAATGTAAAGCACAGAAAGAATTGCTCGGCGAAATACTCCGCCGCATAGACCTCCCCGTCGAACGCTATACGGTATATTACTATGACCTCACCGCTGAGGAAATATCAACGGTCAATGTGGGACACGGAGACGCCATAACTTCTTTCGGAATCGATGGAAATCCCCTTGAAGACTTTCCTTAATATTCTATCATCCAAAGGGGATCCGCCGTCTACTCTTCCGACAGTCTGACAACATCTCCGTTCTTCACTTCCTTCGTGGAGGACGAGATGATGACACTATCGTCGTTAAGCGCGCCTTCCAAGGCAGCCCAGTTTTCATTTTCATCCAGTACCATCACATTAACCTGCTCCGCATAATACTCTTTGCCGAGAATGCCGTCGCGCTCTTTCACCACGTAGACGTAATGTCTGGAACCTTCTTCATGCACGGCTGCAGGTGTGACGCAACAGTAATGTTTCTCACCTGACTCGGCGCGGCTCATCGTACCCGAAAGTCCCGGTACACCCATTCCTTCCGGAAGGTTGATATAAACTTCATAGTTTCCGGGCATTGTACTGCTCTCGGACAGATAATCCACTGTCGCTTCTTTCTCCTTACTGCTTCCATCCAGTTTCAGAGATACTTCATCATTTAAGCCGACGTATTTCTTCTGTTCCTGTGTAAGCGTCGTCTTAAACTGACATGGTACGGAATCGTCTGCAAGCAGCAAAACTGCCGAATCAGAAGTCCTTCCGCCCGTGCTTACATAGATATCCGTAATTATTCCGCTCATAGGCGAAAGAACCCTGCCTTCCTCCTCCCTGATATCCAGATAAGGCGCTAAATCCTCCTGCAGACCGGCAAGTTCCAGACGATTGACCTCTAAAGTGGAATCCTCACTTTCCGGTGCAATGATATCCTCCACTCTTCTCTCTGCATCTCTCATGGCGGTCTCTCTCTGCCATTTGGCATCCGCCTCCGCGTACGCAGCCTGCTGCAAAGCATCTTGTAACGCCTCGTCGTCTCCGGCATTCTCCAAATCTTTTTCAGCCTGATTGACCTCCTCAGCGCCCCTGCCCACAAGCGTATCTTCTCTTCTCGCCAAGGCGTCATAATCCTCTCTGGCACGCTGCTCTTCCAATTCCTTCTTCTGCCTTGCCAATTCTTCATTCTGCAAAACCGTGTCAATCTGCGTCTGAAGTTTGGATATGGCTGCTTCTTTTTCTTCTATGAGATCCGTCAAATCTTCCATATCTATTGTAAACAGCACGTCCCCTTCTTCCACCGAATCGCCCACCTGCACAGACAAATGTTCAACGCGAAGACCACTTATTGCTGTGACCGGACTCTTTTCTCCGGCGATCACAATGCCGTCCACCTTCACAATATGTTCCACATATTTCTGTTCGATAGATTCGGTCGATACGATGGGAAGCTTCGAAGCATATATGCTCTTGGATATCACCGTGCATAACCACATAAATACCAGAAATATAAAAAAGCCCGCCACAATTTTCTTTTTTCTGTTACCGCTCATATTTCTTTCCTCCACTTCTCATTCTATCGGTATGTACTATTCCTTTAATCCCGAGAAAATAATTCCCTGCTCCAAATAATCTTGTCCCCAGATAAAGACAAACACAGCGGGAATCAGCGTAATGATCGACGTTGTGAAAGCATACCCCGCCTGCGCCCATGTGATTTCCGGCAGATATAGCGACAACGGCCACAGCGACTTCTCTTCCAGAAAAGCCATAGGCTGCTCCATCATGTTCCAGTACTCCAAAAATCCCAGCACCATTGCCGACAGCAGACCGCTCCTGCCAAGCGGAAGTCCCAACGTGCAGAAAATCCGAAGTTCTCCCGCACCGTCAATCCTAGCCGCCTCAAGAAGCTGTATGGGAATACACCGAAACCCGCCGTACGTAAGAAACACAGGAAATGTGGAAAACACCGCCGGAAGAATAACCGCCTGCTGTGTATTCAGCATACCAAGCCGGTTAAGCACCAGATAGCTGGAAAGCATCATCACCTGAAAAGGCAGAAGCATCAGCACAACATAGAGTGCAAAAAGCGCCCTGCTCCCCTTGACTCTGTACACGGCAAAGGCCCATGCCGCCGGTACTCCCACCAAGAGCTGTCCTGCCAGTATGCACGACACCATCTTAATTGAGTTCCAAAACAATACGAAAAACTGCGGCGTCATAAAAAGCAGTCTGCCGTAATTCTCAAAAGTCGGATAATTCGGCACTGCCTTCCAACTGATATATTCCAGCGCATCGGAAAATACCGGAGACAAATGCTGCCTGAGTTCACCGCTGCTCATCACCGAACCTGTCACCAACAGAACAATCGGCAGACAGACAAGAAGCGTCGGTATCAGTATGAGCAGAAGCACAATTCCTTTTCTGATGTCTTTCCCTTTCGGTATATAGTTATGTAAACTCATTCTCGTATTGTCCTTTCCAACTATTTATATCAATATTTCCCACTCCGCCAGGAAGAATGCTTCGCCGCAAGCGGCGGCGGCATTCTTCCAGACATAACTTCATGTCTTATCCCATATCCGCTGCAGAAGTATAATCACCACGAACAGAAAACCGCCCACACAGACCGCTGCCGCTGCCATCTTGTCAAAATCAAGATTAACAAACCAGTTATTGAACAAATGCTGTAAAAGATACATATCCTGTTCCGGGTATGCGCCGGCGACCAGATACGCCTCTCTGTATATTTTGAAAGAATTAAGGAAAGAGAGGATCACTATGGTATAGAGGCTTCCCTTCAGATTCGGGAGTATGATTTTCATGGTGCACTGACGCTCGGAGGCACCGTCCACCCTCGCCGCCTCCAGCAGCTCATTAGGGATTCCGAGAATGCCGGCAAGCCACAGTACAATCGTATACCCGGCATTCTTCCAGATATAACTGAACACCAACACCCAGAATGACGCGCTGCTGCCCAGATAATCAAAATGAACTTCGCCCCATAATCCGGTCCATTCTCCAAGCCGTGTCAATATCAGATTTAAAAAACCCTGCTTATAGAAAACCATTTTCCATACGATGACAATCGTCGCCGTCGGCATGGCAAGCGGGAACAGATACAAAGATTTGATTGTTCCCGCACTTTTCATCCTGCTCACAGGCAGCGCTATCAAAAGCCCGATCACAACTAACAGCGGAATACAAACCAGCGTAAAACGAATCGTATTTTTTACTGCAAGCTGAAACGCCTGATTAGAGAAAATTGTTGCGTAATTCTTAAACCCGACAAACTGCTTCGTCACTACTGTCTGAAAAGAACGCACGAACACGTCCAGAAACGGAAGCAGTACAAAAATGATCACTCCCAGCAGACTGGGCGCCAGAAACAGAAAAAACGCCCGCGTATCCTTATGAACCTTTGCACTTGTCTTATGCATTCTCATTTTAGCCCTCCATGTTCTCCAACCCGGAAGAATGTTCGCGTAAGCGACATTCTTCAAGAGATGGCATAGATGCACTTAGGCTGCGTATTCTGCAGCCTTAGCGCATCTCCATCTCATTTTACTCTGCAAGATAAATCGACATACTCTTCTCCACAGCCGCCACCGCTTCGTCCAGTCCGCATTCACTGTTGATATAATCCGCACCTGCACTAAGCACTGCTTCCTCTAACACTTCATTCTTTACATAAGGCGTATCCACCGTCTGCATGCGTTCCCGCAGTTCATCCGCCTGCGCCTCGTCAAGCCAGTAAATCTCCCATGAAAATACGGAACCATTTTCATCCATGAACGCAAGTGTACTGTAACTGCCCTCCGAGGGAACCTCATACTCCGGAATCAACTCTTTCTCAAACGCCGCCTGATTCACCGGGAATCCCCAATTCGTAACACCGTCCGCACCAATTAAGGTCTTAAACAACTCCTCAGCATGTTCCGTATTGTCGGAAGACGCATTGACGGCAGCCAGCGTTCTTGCATAGAATACATTGTCGCATAACCCGTTCATCGGTATGATGATATCTTCTTCAAAACCCTTCACGCGCTGTACCGACGTCAGTTCCGAATATCCGTAAGAATAACTCTCAGAGCCTGCCATAATCTGCTTTTCCCCTCGCAGATAATAGAACTCATCCATTGTAAAGTACGAGAAATCCTGATCTTCTATTCTTTCCGCACAATAGTTCATATTCTCCTCGTCCCTCTGCGTATAATTCTTAATCGCTTCTTGCGGCAAGCCGTCCATCTGCGCGTCATAAACCCGTTTCATCTGTACATAAAATTCTTCTATCGCTTTCTTGTCAAGTTCTCCGCCTGACGTCATCCACGCCGGAGCCGATGACGGTACGAAGTTTCTCATAATCGCTTTCGGTGAACAGAGCATCAGCAAATCTTTCTGAGGATTATCCTGCCTGAGTTCCTCCATTCCGTCCGCTATTCCATTTAAATCCGTCATCTGTGAAACATACTTTTCTTTTCCCATGATTGTCGGAAGCGCCGCTTCACAGGGTACCATATAGAGCCCGTCATCACGCCTGAATGCATCGACAATATTACCGAACAGCTTTCCATCGCCTTCCAGACTGTCCACCAGCGGCGTCAAGTCTTTGAGCAGTCCTTTCTCGACAAAAGAATCTGCCGGCATATCATCCAGAATAAGTAGATCCGGTCCCTCGCCCGCCATAATCTCCGTATTCAATTTCTTAAGGGCATCCTCTTTCGTCACCGCGCTGCCGTCCTCGATGCCAATCTCATACTCCACGTATACTTCCGGATGGTTCGTCTGATAGAGCGAGATTGCCTTGCGCAGCATCACATTTTCCGTGAGACTGTATGCCTTGACACTCTCGCTCGGTACGGCAGGCACCATCGGGTCATACGCATAGCGCACCAGCTTTGCTCTATTAAAAAGCGCGACAAACTCATTATTATCCAATGCCGCCATTCCAAGCAATTTACAACTTGGATCTCCGAAGGATGAAAGATTCGCATCTATAATCCGTTCCATAGCGCTGCCGCCAATCACATGACGATGCACGCCTTGTTTGCCAGCCAGATACAGAACATCATCTTCACCCGCAAAGAAATACAAATCATAGAAACTCCCACCGTTAAAAGTCCGGTTTCCGTAATTTTCCTTCACAAAATCACTCAGCACGACATCCTCGACATACTCCTTCGTCTCCCTGTCGTAGATAACCAAATCTTCATAATTCCATCCGTCAATAATCATATAGCTGCCAAGAAACTGTATCAACTGCGGCGTATCCTCCAAAGTCAGATAAACCTTTCCGTTTCCGTCTTCCGCAATCTCGTACAGTTCTTCGCCATCCGTCCCCACATACACCGTGCCTTCATCGTCAATCCACATGTGCCGCGGACTCTCCTCTTCCCCTTGCGGAAGCGTCACCTGAATCTGTTCGCCGTCGGGTCTGATGACGACAGCCGTATACTTTGCAAAAAAGTTTACGGCATCTTCCTCAATGTGTGTGAAGGTGTCGTCCTCTCCTGCAGCGTCTTCGCCATCCGCCTCTTCTTCGCTCTCCGCCTCTTCTTCGCTCTGGCCCGTATCCATAGGCGCGCAAATCATTCCGATCGTGCCGTCCGCTCCCATTGCATACTCGTCGATATATATGCCCTGTTCATACATGCCGTCCCGCAAGTCCGGCTCTCTAGCTTCCCATGTCATACCGCAGTCATTTGATACATAAATCTGATTCATCACTTCTGTAACTGCAATTTCTCCGTCTTCTAAAACAAAAAGGTTTCCATTAGCGCCTTGCAGCTTATCGGACAAGTCTACAGCTTCTTCCAGATACCGCCCCATAGCCGTACCGCCTAGAGAGTCTTCTCCCGTCTGACTTACGCCATCCGCTGCCGAATCTCCTCCCGTCGCCGTTCCTCCTTGACCCTCTTCCTGCTGACCGCCATTCCCACATCCTCCGAGAAGCGAAGCAGTCATCATGAGCGACATAGCTGCCGCGATGATTCTCTTATAATAACATCTTTTCATAATCCTCTTTTACCCTGTCTTTCTCTTCCTGATTCCTAACCTGCTTCACAAATGATCATCCGCGTTTACTTTTACATTTCACATCATACCAAGGTTTTCTCTAAATAATCTCTAAAAACTCAATTTGTTTCGTTTGCCCGGATAAAA
>VSOA01000002.1 GCA_009774585.1 Lachnospiraceae bacterium | reverse complement strand
CAGCCCGCACCTCCACACTCTGATAATGTTCGTCTCCCCGAAACGCTGCCGCAGCCGCCATGCAAACGGATCTTTGCGCATCTGTGCAGGCTTCATCTGTTCCGGTTCCTGTGACGACCATCTCTCAAACTGATTCTTAGTCTTACCCTCAAGCGGTATATCTGCAATGTCCGCATCCCGATACTGTTCCAACAGTCTGGCATATTCCGCTTTCAGTTCCGGCGAGTCTTTCTCGAAATCTTTCAGCGCAAACCGTCTTGGCGGGATAAAGCAGCTATGCGTAAGCTGTACGGGAATATCAAGATATTTGCATAGATAATACAGCATATAATCATATCCCTCATGGGGAATCGCTGCCAGATAAACATGCGTAATCTGCTTTCTCTTTAAGAAATTATACAGGAAAAACAGGTTATGCCTGTACACGGTATAATGGATGTCAACGGTATCCCCAATCGGAAATCCCGGATATGCCTCAAACCGTCTCTGCTGAAAAATAATATCCAGCGCATACCGGTTCATATATTTTATGACGTCGTCCTCCAGCGGATAGCTGTGTTCCAAATCAAGCTGTTCTTCGCTATAGACACCGTGAACCAGATTCTTACGCAGTACGCACTCTCCAAACTGTTCAAAGATTGGCAGTTCGCTCTCCTGTGCCGCCAGCATATAGAGGTTATCCGGTTTTACTCTGTCCACGATACTCTGCACGATATCACTGTTAAATTCTTTCTGCACTACCAGACTAAGCAACAAATTAACCATGATTACTCTCCGCCATATCCTTCTTTACGGCCTTGCCATCCGCAATCTCATAGACCTCGTCGCAGCTCTTGATGGTTGTCAGCCTGTGCGCCACGATAATTAACGTCTTGTGTCCCTGCAGGGATTCAATCGCCTCCATCACGGCAGATTCCGTTTCATTATCAAGTGCAGAGGTCGCCTCATCCAGCACAAGAATCGCCGGATCATAATATAGCGCTCTGGCAATCGCCACACGCTGTCTCTGCCCACCGGAGAACTTCACTCCCCGCTCTCCTACGATTGTGTCAATCCCCTGCGGAAGACTCTCCACGAAAGTCTTAAGCTGCGCCTGCTGCAGCGCTTCCCATACGAGCGCATCGTCAATCTGCTCTTTCTCAATGCCGAATGCAACGTTATTCCTGATCGTATCATCCGTCAGATAAACACTCTGGGGCACATACCCGATGGTGCGGCTCCATGTGACCGGTATCGACTTAATATCCATACCATCCATTTTGATTGCACCGGTTTCTGTGGGCAACAGACCGAGAATCATATCCGCAAGCGTTGTCTTCCCGGCGCCGGACGCACCTACGAATCCAACGGCATGTCCTTTCGGAATCACCATATTCAGCCCTTCAATCACATACCCTTCTGCGTTCGGATATTTCCAGCTCACATTCTCCAATCGAATCTCTGAATGGAATGCGGGTACATTCTCGGAAGATATCCGTCCCTGCACCGCCTGTCCATCTTGTCCATCCCGTTCGTCCATGATCAGCTCATTATTCTGCGCAAATTCCTTCGCCTCAAAAATGTTCTTGTACACATCCCCTACCATTGTCTGATAGTAGACAATAACGTTATAATTATTCGTAATCTTACCCACAGACGGCAGAATCCGGAATGCCGCAATGGCAAAAGCCGCCGCATTAGAGACAAACTCCGCGCCGTTTACTCCTGTGAGGGACTTCACGCACAGCATCACGATAAACGCCGTGATGCAGATTCCCTCAATCACATACGCCGGACATTCGGAAGCGAAGTTCTTCGCGGCATTGGACTTATTCTTGCCAGACACAGCCTCATCATAGCTCTCCGCGAAGAAAGCCTGTCTTCTGGTCACCATAACGTCCTTAATGCCGTTGAATGCCTCGTTAACCGCCTTTAGGCACAACTGGCTGTAGGTGACCGCACGCTTTCCTTCCGCCTTCATAATCTTATGGAACGTCGCCACAATCACAAGCAGCGCAAACATTGCAGAGACTGCCAGTACGATCGCCATACCGAAATCTGTCGTCAGCAGTACTATGATAATCAGCACGGCGGACATACTTTCCATAATGATCGTAAAGATACTTGCCATGGAAGCGGACACGCCCGTAATATCGTAGACAATACTTCTGAGCAAAACAGACGTATTGGTATTAATATGAAAAGTATACTCCCTGCTCAAATAAGAATTCATCAGCCGCATGGAGATTTCCTTCTCCACTTTGCGGTAAAAATGGTTCTTATAGTAGGACAGGAACGACATATACGCATTCTTGATGATATATACCGCCACGGCGCCCGCCGAAACCCACAATACGAGTCCCGTCTCATCCTCCACATGAAGAAACTGCCACAACCATTGCCATGACTGACTCTTAAGCATTGATTCCGGCAGTAAAATTACTTGGACAAGGGGTACAATAATATACACTCCCAGCATCTCAAGCAGGGAGCCGATCAGCAGCATGAGAAATACAATGACGCTTCCCTTTCTCTGCTGCGGCGTATAAATATCATATATTCTCTTATATGCGCCTTTAATTTGTCTTAAAATATTCATATGCATCCTCTTTATATCCATATATCATAGCAGAAAACAGCTGTTTTGGAAAGCTTTTCTATCTTACCAGCGTCAAGCCGTCCTCCGATATTTGTACGGTCACGCTGTCCGCCACCCGTCTTGTCTCATGGTCGAGTACGACGATATTGATGCCTTCCTCTCCTCTGCTGCATTCTTCTCCCGACACCATGACGGACGCTTTCCCATCCGTATTGTCAATTGCATAGGACCATGTAAGCTGCCACAAGGGTCTGTCAATATTGCCTTCATAAACCGTTTCTTTACCCTCTGCATTGGAAAAGACCACTTCGGAATCACATACGACTCTGATACTGTCCTGAGAGTCATCAGAAAACTCCCATATGTGCATCACTTTTTTCTCCTCCGCAGATTCTGCTCTCCATCCTCCAGCCGCGCCCTTCTGCGCCAGCAACAATGTGTAGGACGCATCGTCTATCATCATATACCACTGTGCAAAATCATCGGTCTGTCTGATTTCCTCAGCGGTTTTCAAGCGTTCAGCATAATTCTCCTGCATCTTGACTACCGCTTCCTTGCAGGTTTTCTCTTCCTCTGCAAATCTCTTGTACTCTTCTGACCATTGCGCAAACTCTTGTTCCTTGGAGTGATCCGGCATATCGTAATGTTCTACAATATAATCTTCCAGAAACCGCGTGTACTTCTCTGCCCCGAAACAGTTCGTGTGGTTACCGTTGAAGAAATCTTTGGAGAAGTCAAGTTCCATCTCCTCATAGTGTTCATTCGCATTCAAATATTGATAGCCGCGGCCTTCCACAATATCTTTCAAAGAATTATAAATGGATTGTTCTTCCTTGTCGAGCACCTTAGGGCTTACTACAAAAAGCACTTCTATCTGTTTCTCATCACAGTACATAAGCAGGCTCTCCAAGGCTTCTCTGCATTTAACCGGCACTTCTCCCCGCTCGTCCGTCAGAAATCCTCCCGGCTCCTCCATACAATCGTACTGTTCAAACCACTCCCAGCCCTTATTGGGAAATACCGCCTTATTACTGCTGTACTCCCATTGCTTCTCGTCTCCGAGCCTCTGTGTTTCAGTATGATATTTCGCAATATCGAAATAGAACGATCCGACATCCACCTCTTCCGTATTCGTGCGCTTTTGCATATAATCGTAGATATACTTCCATCTGACGGGTGACAACAGACTCATGCTGTCAGAGCCGTTCCTAAGCCCGAGATCGTAAACTTCATCGCTCCATGCAACATAAGACCTAAGTTCCACCACGAACAAAGTCGGATCCTGCGTTCTCATCGCCTCTTTAATATAGTACTCGCTGCTGTCAGCCTGCAGAGAGTTCGTCGCAAATGTGTAGGAAGTAAAACCGTGGTCGTTCCATGCCCGAAGCGGCTGCCAATAGCAGATAGAAGAACTGCTCCCCACATAAATCATGTCCAAATCCTCTTCCTGTTTCAAACCAAGAATCCGAATCCTGTCTGTGTCGGTGTCTCTGAATAAATACGTGAGAAAAGTAAATGTTTTGACAAAAAGGCAGCAAAACAAAATGCACAGTATAATGTTTTTGATTCTGCTTTTCCAGATAGTTTCCATCCTAAAATCCTCTGTAAATGAAGTCCGTCGCGTCATATCCCGGACCGTAATTTCCATAAATCAAAATCAAGGCAAACAGCCCAAGCCATAGCAGCCAGCGAAACGGCAGCAGCTGTCTCTGAATCCATACTCTGGCATAAGTGTATTTTTCCTGAAGAATCCATACGATAAATAGTAAAAATACCCCGAATATGATAATATTCAGGTCTGCGTGCGTCACATCAAACTTCATCATACTGCCGTCAAAAAATATCCACGGATTCCACTGCGCAAAACTCCTCTTAATTGCGTACAAAGTATCAGACAGACTGTTTAATCTGAAAAACATATTTCCCACAGATACGAGCACAAATACTCGCAGTGACTGAAACAGATGCCAGCTAAATGACTCTGTATCAATCTTAAGGAATGCAGTCATTTTCTTAAAGATAGGCTGGAATACGTCCGACAAAACGATACAGCCCCAAAACCAAAGTCCCATACCGAGAATATATTTCCACCCGCCGCCGTGCCATAAGCCGATTAACAGCCATACACACAACATTCCCAAGTAAGACGGTATCTGTTTGGACGCCTTCTTGCCCCAGTGCGCTTTCATCCATTTGGTCATCTTTCTCCAAGTTTCCGTCCGCAGGATGGGATATAAGATATAGTCTCGCAGCCATACACCAAGCGTAATATGCCACCTCTGCCAGTATTCCTGAACGGAGCGGGCGAAAAACGGCGTCTTAAAGTTCTCCGGCAAATCAATCCCGTAACATTCGGATACACCCATAATAATATCCATACAGCCGGAGAAATCAGTATAGAGCTGTAACATAAACAAGAAGGAGGCCGTCCAGATATACAGACCTCCGTAAGTTTGCATATCGCCGTAAATGCCATTCACGATATTCGCCACGCGGGTGGAAATCACTAGTTTCTTAAATAAGCCCCACAAGATTCTCTGCATACCGAAAGTAATCTTGTCATACGCAAAACGATGCGGCGCATATAACTGTTCCTTCATCTGTTGATATTTGGTAATCGGTCCGGACGTCATCTGCGGATAGTAGCCGATAAACAACGCTGTTTTCATGAGATTTCCCTGTGCATCCGACTCCTGCGACCAATAACAGTCAAGCAGATACCCGACGCTGATAATCGTATAGAAGCTGATGCCCAGCGGAGAAGCAAAATCAGGTTCCGGCAGACGCAAATCCGTCCCGACACGCGCGGTTACCGAATTGATGATGCTGATAAAGAAGCCGCTGTATTTCAGGATGGCAAGGATACCCACATTGACGAGAATCCCCATCAGGAGAGAACGTTTTGCCAGTTTTTCTCTGCCGCCCGCTTTCGCCTTCGCCATCAGACGGACCGCAAAATAAGTAACCACGATGTTCACGAGCAAATATATACCTGTAAACACCGTGGAAGACAGTACAAAAAAGCACACACTGTATAGTAACAGTGCAATCCATTGAAATTTCTTGGGAACGAGATAGTATAACACTAAAGAAACCGCAAACAGCACTAAAAATTGTAAAGAAGTTATTGACATTATCTACTGCTCCTCTTTAGATATTATAACAATCCACTTTATATTGATCCATATTGTCTCTGATCCATGCAATCGTCTGTGCAATGCCCTCCTCGAAAGTATACTCCATCTTCCAGTCAGTCAACTGCATAATCTTTGTATTGTCGCCGAGGAGTCTGTTGACTTCGCTCTTCTCCGGGCGCAGTCTCTCCTCGTCGCATATGATGCGCGCGGAAGGATTCAACTGTGCAATAATTTCCTTCGCCAGATCGCCGATAGAAATCTCCCGCTTTGTGGCAATATTTATTTCTTCTCCGATTGTCTGATCGGACTGTGCAATGGCAATAAACCCATTCGCCGTATCTTTCACATAATTGAAATCTCTGGTCGGCGTAAGAGAACCCAATTTAATCTCCTCTTTGCCCGCCAGAAGCTGTGTGATAATCGTCGGAATAACAGCCCGTGCAGACTGTCTCGGTCCGTAAGTATTGAATGGACGCACAATGGAAATGGGCATCTGAAAACTCCGGTAAAAGCTTTCCGCCAGACGATCCGCTCCTATCTTTGTTGCCGAATACGGCGACTGTCCCTGATAAGGGTGTTTTTCATCAATCGGTACATACTGTGCTGTTCCGTACACTTCGGACGTGGACGTAATCAGGACTCTGGAAGTCTCCAAATCCCTTGCCGCCTGCAGCACGTTCAACGTCCCCTTAATATTCGTATCCACATAAGAGTCCGGAGAATGGTAACTGAACGGAATCGCAATGAGCGCCGCCAGATGAAACACTTCGTCTACGCCTTTCATCGCTGTGCGCACGCCGTTAGGGTCTCTGATATCCCCACTGAATATTTCCACATGCTTCATAATATCTTCCGGTAAAGTATCCAGCCATCCCCAGTTATTAAAAGAATTATAATAAGTAAAAGCCTTTACTTCATAGCCTTTCTTAACCAGTTCTTCCGTCAAATGACTTCCGATAAAACCGTCGGACCCCGTCACCAATACCTTCTTACCCATAGCTCTCTCCATTTCTGCGCTGCGTACGCCGCACATTACTATTTCTGTCACTTATCACTCACTACTGAAAGCCCATTTTCTTTCTCATGCTCTCCAGCTCGTCCAACTGTCCCATATCCATCCAGTCGTCATCGTCTATTAAAAACGCTCCGACCCGTTCCCCGTCCCCGATGCACTTCTCTATAATATCCGTAATATGGACAAACTCGCCATCCGGTATCCTATCAAGAAACCTCGGTTCAATCAGATAGAGTCCCGTATTTACGCGATACGCCAGTTCCGGTTTCTCCTGCAGCCCTACAATCTGCCCCGCTTCGCCTAATTGAACGGTTCCGTAGGGCACCTGAAATTTTTTTCTTGCGCAAACTACCGTAATAATATTCCCTGTGTTCCAATGATACTCTAGTATCTTGGCATAATCGGCTTCGACCAGAATATCGCAATTTGACATAAAGAAGGTGCCTTTCACGGAATCTTTCAACAGTTTGAGTCCGCCGCCGGTTCCCATATATTCCTGTTCTTCTACGAACTTAATCTCTTTACCTATCTCGCTGTCGTTAAAATATGCTTTGATAAAGTCTTTTTTATAATTGACGATCATAGTAATATCCTTGCAGCCGTACTCTGCAAAGTTCTCAACGATGTACTCTGTAATCGTCTTTTCCCCGATTGGGATAAGCGGTTTCGGCAAAATGTCGGTATAGGGCTTTAGCCTCGTGCCCTTGCCGCCTGCCATAATCACAAGCGGAACGCCAAGCTGCGGAACGTCCCTCTCCTGCCCTCTGTATTCCTCGCGCCAGAAGCAGATATCAGTCAATTCATGTGCGGAATTGACAATAGGTATCGCCGTAACATAGTATTTCTCCATCACGGCTCCCGCCGTATGTCTCCTGCTCTCATCCAGATAAACAGGATGGTAATTGGCAATCTCCGACACCTGCGCCGTCAGGCTTCCCCCTGCGATGAGATGTCTTCTGATGTCGCCGTCCGTAACACAGCCTTCCAGCACTTTGTCCTTACATACAAAGGCAATCCTCTTTCCGTTATGTCCGATTTTCTGCATCACGTCAATGATCGGCATCGTGCCGGACACCGTAAATAATCCTAAATCCATCCTAACCCTTCTCCTCGCATCTGCAAACATAGCGGACACGCCGTACCGTTTTTCCGCTTTCGTCAGCCGGCACTGTCTATGACTGTCTCTATTTCATTCTTCATGTTTTCCAGTGCTTTTTCTTTCCAGAACACAGCTGCGTTCTCAGATGTGTCAGCACTCTCATGAATCAGCCGATACAACTCTTCCGCGGAGTCAAATGCACCGGCATACCCCTGCTCACAAAGCGACAGCAGAAAAGAAACCGCCTTTTCTCTATAGATAAAAGTCTGTAAACCGAAATACAATCCCTCAAAAATAGCCGTGGAACTTAAGCCGCCAATCTGATAGGTACTGATTGCAAACAGATAGTATAATTCCGTCTCATAGTTATCAATCACTTCAATTCCGTTCTTCGCCAATTCCGGATAATCTGTTTTCCAGCTGTCGTATTCTCCCGGATGCAGCTTATAGATAATGCGGTAAACATTCTTATCAATCTTCCGTTCTAATTCCACTGCAATGTCCGAAAGCTCTTTCCCTACCGGCTTCTGTGAAATAAATAGAATAATCTTCTTAGCATCTTTCTCTATTCCGAGAAACCTCTCCGCATTTCGCTCCAAATGCGGAAATCCCACCGCTCTGCAATGATCCGGCGGTATTGGATAGCGCGCTTCCGTACACCAATATGGCGAAAAGGTAAAAAAATACTGTGGAAACTGTTTCACTGTAATGCCTTCCGGATAATTATAGGCAGTGTGCTCCCTGCCCGTCACACCGTGCTGCAACTCGATCGTAGGTATATTTTGCGCGGCTGCCAATTCGTTGACAATCATGCAGTCTACATTATCCCCTACTACTTCGAGAATCGCTTTCGGCTGATACTTCTTAATCTCTGCGTCAAACAGTTCCTTTTTTCTTTGATACAGAAAATAACCGTCGCTCATCATAGTTACAATTTCTTCAATATCATAATCCACCTGCATGACCTGCGCTATTTCATCGCAAGCCGGTTTTATTTTCGTCCTAACCTGCTCCCGAATCCGCTCATAGCCATTCTTTAAAACTACTTTATGGAACAGCAGAGAAATTGTGGCAAGAACTTCTATTCTATCCGTATAGACCAGATTGTCGGTGCCGACCGGTCTAAGATGCTGTTGCTTATATGGACGCTCAAAAACGACAACATTAGAGAAACATTTCGCAATCTCATCCGTATAGATACAGTCAAAGCGGTCTCCGCTGCGAACTCTTCTCTCATGGTTAAACACCATGAGATCTGCATTGATTAAAGGAACGCTCTTATGAAACACCGCGTTCTTCATCATGCCGCATCGAAGCTTTAATCTTGCCCACGCAGACAATCCGCCTACTTGATACGATGCCCCATAATGATCTTTATTTTCCAGCATTTTCGCCATAAACGCTTCTCTATGGAATATCCAGTAGGAAAATCCGTCTATATCGTCCTCCGGCAGATGATATTTCTCCTCTACCTGAAGCAGACAATTAATACAGTCTAAAGTATTCATACACTCCTTTGCGCCTCTGCCAATGTTGTCATTAAATATCACGACCGTCACATCGGTCTGCTCGGTCTGTCCTGATCCGCATCCGCCTTAAAGAACGGATTATCCAATCCGCTCACCGTCTTATAAGCATAATCTAAGTCAATATTCTCTAAACAGAAAGGTTCAAAGTGATTAGGAACAACCGCTTCACTCTGTTCTTTGTCGATAAAACCAGCTTGACGCAGCATTTCATCGTCCAGACCATACTCCACAAAATCTATATATTCATAGTTTTCTTCCCTCAGCAGACGCCTGAAGCAATGCAGCATGCCGCACAGCTTGTCCTCTCTGCAGGTCATATCCATGATTCTCAGACATTTATATTCTACGTTCCTACACACACGCGCTATCAATACGCCCTGCACATTGCCGTTCTCCTTAATCAAGAAGGTCTCATAGTGATAAATCGGATGGTGGAAGAAACGGTTCACAAAATATTCTTTTGATTTGTATCTGTTTATCTCCCCAAAAGCTTGGTCCGGGAGATTTAAAAACTCCTGAAGCGTGCATCTTTCCAGACTCTTGGACGAATTGTGCGCTTCATATCCGTTTGTAAGCATACTCTGATAGTCCTTTACCAAATGGAAATCTTCCATCGCATCATTCAGGATATAGTAGTGCTTCATCTTTCCGGCTCTAAAATTCCAATGCTTGTAAATACTAAGCGCAACGTCCGAAATTCCCAAGATTGATATCGTTTCGATCGGCAGTGTCGACTTCATATAGTAGTATAAGCTGACACCCAGCCCTTTCACATTGATATCCGGTCTGGACTTCCAGATACACGGCCATACTTCCATTTTCTCTATCTTATCATCATACTGTGACGTCGGCACGAATCCCAGAATGGAATGGAAATCTCCGCTCTTTCTGTGCTGTGCCACAACGTAATTATATCTGTTATTCTTCCTGTCCAGATGCTGCCAGTCAAGCAAATCCGGGCGCAGAACAAAAATGTGGTTTTCGCGCCAGTATTTCCTTAAGAAGTCAACCAGTTGCTCTCTTTCGTCCGCCCTGCAGAATCGCAGTTCATAGTCTTCCTGCAGCTTCTCTATATAATCCTTGCCGTTTAACTCCGGTAAAATATCTTTCACACTTGCACCCCATTTCTTCTTCACCGCAAACTCACAGTCTTACCGCTCTCCGTCTTACAGAAAATTCAGATAATTCTCACTCTTAGGCGGGAAATCAATTGTATCCAGTCTTGGCAGTTTAAACGGATTATCCTTTTCCAAATCGACAATCTGCACATCGGTAGTCAATCCCATCACGCAGCCAAGCTTCCTGATGCAGGCAATTACTTCATCACTGTAGGAGCCGCACGGATAATTAATAACCCATTTATTAGGATTTACAAGTTCTTGTAAACAATCCAGTGCTCTCGTAATATCCTCTGTAAGCTGTTCTTTCGTCAACTGGTTCATCCAGTAATGATCATATCCATGAACCCCGAAATACATGCCGCCCTTCTTCATCAGCATCATCTGGTCATAATTCAAATAAAGTTCATGCGCCATAACCGTCTCCGGAACGCCAAGTACCTTCTCGAATAATTCGCTGGTGATCTTGTTCCTTAGCTGTTCGGGCAATACAAACTGTAATACGCGTTTAAAGAACTCCGTCTCTTTATCATTCAGTCTGTTCGCCACCATATACCGTTCCATCAGTTCCTGATTAGAAGGGTATTCCCATCCCTCGCTGCGGTACTTGTCCATCTGCACTAACAGTTCTTTGCAGAGTGTTTCTATGGGCGCCGCCGCCAAGATGAAATGAATCTTATTCACATCCAGTAATGTGTGTTCCGTAAAAACCTTCGCCGGTATAAAGAAAGAACCCTGCATACCATATTCCAGCAGCATGGGATAAGCAAAAGTATAATGGTCGATATAGCCATCGTCAAACGTTAACAGCAACGCGTTCTCCGGCAGTTCCTTCCCCTCTTCATAATAGGCTATGACATCTTCCATCGTCACCGGACAAAAACGCTGTGCAAAGAATTGCAGTTGCTCTTTAAACAGCTGATAGTCAAGACCTTTGATACCCGGATAGCGGCTATTCTTCAAATCTCTCACATAATGATACATTGCAATATATAACCGCTTCATAATTCTGTCTGCCTCCTCCCGGCATATCCGCATAAAACGAACCCGGTTCGTTTGCGAAATGTTCTGAACAAACTCGAAACCACACTCAGTATAACATACTGAGCGCTAAAATCAAGTTACCGCATTGTCACAGCTTCTGTATGCGGTCCGCCTTATGGACGGTATTCAGATTCCCATCGATACAATTTAACAACTTTTTGATTCTCCCCGCAGGGAAGCATCATTTCTCTGTACTCATCCGTCCGTACTAATCCGGCTCTCTTAAACAGCGCCTGACTCTTATCATTATCTTCCCTGATATATGCGGTTGTCGACAATTTCACCGTATGCAGATACGCTGCCGCTTCTTTCACTGCTTTCGTTCCGTATCCGTTACCGGATTCCGCATTTGAAATTCCTATGCTTAATTCGGCTTGCGCATCCTCCGAATAATCAATATACAGATACCCGACGGCACGATTTTCTTCCTCTACAATATAGATTTCGCGCATTCCGCCGCGCAGGCAGTCACCACACGTTTCGTCTATCGCATCCGGCGTACTCTCTTTGTCATTAGGAATATATTTATTCCAGAATGCAAGCAGGTTCTCCCTGACAGGTCTCTCCCTATATCCGCACCAATACAGATTGTCGTCCTCACATTTAATCGAATAAAAGAAATCAAAGTCCTCACGCCTTGCTTTCCTGATCATTTCCCTTCTCCTCAATCTTCGGAAATCTTCATCTGTTCTATAAATAGTTCCGCCATTTTAAAATCAAAAGCCGTGTCAATGTCAATGGACCGTTCCGGCGGCATTACATAGGCATAGCAGCCTTGATGATACATATCGTCCACGCCGTCAAGCGCAGATACTTTCACAATATACAGCGCTCCGTTGATCCGATAATAGTCCGGCAGCTCCTGTCTCGGTTTTTCATCAATCTCTTTGCTGATAAAACCGTCCATGGACATGTCTTCCGGCAGCGTGTTACACCACAGTGGAGAGTGTTCCGTGGGACACACACCAATCACATAGTCGGCATCTTTCCCGGTAAATAAACGGTAACCGCTTCTTATGTCTTCCGCCGTCCTAAGAGGTGATGTCGGTTGTAACAAAGTAACCGTGTCAAACCGCTTCCCCAGCTTCTCATATCCCTGTACCGCCTCACGGACTGCATCCCACGAAGAAGCATGGTCTCCCGCAATCTCGTCCGAGCGCAGAAACGGAACATCCGCTCCGTACTGTCTCGCAATCTGTGCATACTGCTCGGAATCCGTAGAGACAAATACCTTGTCAAACATGCCGCTGTCCTTGGCTGCCTCGATAGAATATGCCAATAAAGGGCGTCCGCCCAACGGTTTAATATTTTTATCTTTTAATCCCTTCGAGCCGCTCCTTGCAGTGATTACCGCTAAGTTGTTCATTCGTCAATCTCCTGTTCCCTATTCGCATACCTTTCCGGTCATATCGCATAGCTGCACCGACAGTTTATCTGCTCTCATCGCTCTATGCTAAAATCCACATCATAAAACTTCTTCTCCAAGCTGATTTTATCCTGATACAAATACTCCGTAATCGTCTGCACGATTCTTTCGGAAGTATTTCCGTCCCCGTAAGGGTTGACAGTATGTTTTACTTTATCTTTGAATGACGTTGTCTGGGATTCTCCAATAGCCGTAATAATCTCCGCTTTATCCGGCTTACAATTTATGATACTGTCCGCCTGCAGTCTGCCCTTCTGGCGGTTTCCGATATTGACGGTCGGGATACCGAGCGACGGTGCCTCCACAATACCGCTGGACGAATTACCGACAATCCCGTCAGAATAGCGCAGCAGATTGATATACCGCTTGATGCCGAGTGATGCAAATACGACACAGTTGTCATGTTTTGCCGCAAACGCTTCCATCATCTCGTTCAGCTTGCGCCCGCCCGCGTCCGCATTCGCCTTGGTAAAGACAAACTTCATATCCTTAATCTCTTCCAATGCATCAAGCAGTTCCCTCATCTGTTTCTCCGCATCATGTGCCTCCAACGTAACCGGATGGAACGTGACACTCATATACGGTTTGTCCAACGCAAAGCCTATCGACTGTTCTAATTCCTGCTTCGTCATCTCCGGCACCAGCCTGAGCGCCTCAACGCCGACGTCCCCGAAATTATACACTCTGTCCGGCTCTTCCCCTAACTGTATAATGCGCTGTCTGTATGTCTCACATGCCGGAAAATGCAGATAACTCATCTTGGTAATACAGTGACGTACACTCTCGTCAATCGCTCCCTGCGTCGTCTCTCCACCGGAAATATGTGCAATCGGAATGCCCGCATTCATAGCCGCACTGCAAACCGCCAACAGTTCATAACGGTCCCCCAACACTACCAGACAATCCGGCTTCTGTCTCTCAAACGCCTCTGCGAAAGAAATCATCACAAGTCCCATTGTCTTAGAGACAGATGACGGTGAATCGGAAGACATAAGGACATCAATGCGTTCCGCAATCGGATAGCCGTCCTCTTCAATCTCCCGCACGGTCATACCGTATTCCGAAACCAGATGCGTTCCTGTCACCATGAGACACAGCTTTAGCTGCTCCGATTTCTCTATCCGGTCAATTACGTTCTTCAGAATCCCGTATTCAGCTCTTGTCGCCGTCACCACCGCTATTTTCTTTAACATTCTATCATCTCATCCTCTTCAAAATCCCTGACCGCTTTTGTCCCCAATATTTCATACCACTTCATCGGCGAGATACCGTTTCCCGGTCTCTTTACTGCCAGATTGTCTTCCGTAAGGGTTTCTCCTTTTGCAATCTTTCTTCTCGCTACAATACTTTTTCTCGCGATATCCATGTTCTTCTTCTCGGACCGGCTCGCCGTTTTGATACCATTCCCCAGAGCTTTTTCGATATTGCGGATTCCTTCCACCATCGCTTTTAACTCATCCGGCTCCAAGCTTGCCTTGTGATCGGGACCTTCCATGTTATGATCCAGTGTGAAATGCTTCTCGATAATTTCCGCTCCCATAGCCGCCGCCGCAATGGGCACTTCAATTCCCTTCGTATGGTCGGAATAGCCGACTCTTACGCTAAATTTCTCTTTAAGGGTCAGCATGGCGCGCAGATTGACATCCTCCATTGGTGTCGGATACTCTGTATTGCAGTGCAGCAGACTGATTTCCCCTGCCCCGTTCTCTCTTAAAGCCTTGACAGCCGCCTCAATCTCCTCAATCTCCGCCATACCGGTTGACAAGATGATATCCCGTCCGGTCTGCGCGATTCTGATTAAGTATGGCAGATTTGTGATTTCTCCGGAAGGTATTTTGAAACATGGGATATCAATACTATTAAGAAAGTCCACGCTCGGTATGTCAAAAGGCGTCGAAAGAAACATAAGGCCTTTCTCTTTGGCGTATTGTTGAAGCTGTCTGAAATTGTCAAAAGTAAGTTCCAGCTTCTTAACCATCTCATACTGGCTTTCGTCCGCGCCCGTCGATTCTTTCTGATATTCCGCTTTCTCCGCTCTTTTGGAAATAACTTCTTCCGTCACGAAAGTCTGGAATTTGACACAATCCGCACCTGCCTGCGCCGCCTTGTCCACCAGTTGAAATGCCAGTTCAAGATTACCGTTATGATTGTCTCCCGCCTCCGCTATAATGAATATGTGTCCCATCGTTTCCTGCCGCCCCTTTCTCCCTACTTATCTCCTATACTGAATCATAAAGCCGTTCTCCATATCAAAAGAATTGTCCTTCTCCTTTCTTAGCCGAAGCAATTCCCTATAAGACTGTTCATCAAATATCGTTCTTCCTACATAAAAAGGAAGTCTGCCTTTCTTGTTAAACTGCTTCTTGAAGCCGAATAAACTGTCTTCCGCCTCCATGCCGCCGCCAAGATGTATCAGCCTGATTCCTTGTTTATGCGCCCACAAAGCCGCCTCATACAGTAGCAGATTGGTTGCCGCCGTAGAACGGTACTGTGCGTACATACCCGACAGATGATAATGCATATACTCTCCATTGTAGAAGAACATGGCCGCCCCGATATACTTTCCCTCATAGACTGAGTAGAAAAATTCCACATGCTCCCCCATATGTTCAATCAGATATTCATAGTACTCTCTCTCGAAATAATAGTAAGCCGCCGCGTGGTCATGCGCCATCGTTGCCTCATAGATCTGAATAAATTCGTCAAGATGTTCGCCTTTATCATGACAGATACTCACGCCGTTTTTGACTGCCTTCCGCACCATATTTCGGTTTTTGCTGTCCATATTGACCATGATATTCTCTTTATCCGTGGTATCTATATAGATTGTATCCCGGAGATAGCGAGTCTTACTGTCCGTCAGTCCCGCATAAGGGATATCGTTACGGTAAACCGGATAAAAACGGACAAACTGGCTGACAATTTTTTCTCTTTTTGCAAAGGCATACATTTCACGCTCAAAGGATTCCCTCGCCGCCTCCGTAAAAGTACCCTGCAGCAGGAATCCGCCGTAACCGTATGGCGTTTCCAAATCGTACCAGACGTCTCTTTGCAGTGCGGATGCGAATCTCTCATCCCTGCCAATATCTTTCTTCATAACTGCATAACACAGACGGCATTCCTTCTGCTCTTGTATGTCGTCAGCGTCCGCCGCTCTGTCCGCCCAGACGAAATAAATTAAGAGCGCCTCACCGTCCCCATGAATCTCAAAGGAATGGGCGTACTCATTCAGATAATAGATATCCCAATGCGCAAAAGACCGGACGATTTCATTCCAGCGGCTATTTTGTTGTGATGGTACCACCTCGAATATAACGTTTGATTCCGCCATGTTATCCTGCTATTTCCTTCTATGGATTTCTTATTTCTTCTATCTCTTCTATCGTTTTCTTAGCTTCTTAAAATCTTACTGGTTAAAAAACTCTGTAATAATATCTGCAAGATACCGCATATGCGCCTCGCCATACCGCTGGTCGATCGGAATGGAAATCAAATTTTCCGACCAGTCCGATACGTTCGCATGCCGTCTTTGTTCTTCCGATTTTATATCCCAATGAACCGCACAATAGATTCTCTGCTCCTCCAGATATTGGCGGAAACGATCTCTGTCTTTGTCTTTCACACAGAGTAATGCCGTGAGTGGAACAAGCATATCAGCCCATACAGCCTGTGTGCTCCTCTGATTCTTCTCCCAGTTATACAATGTAATACCGTTTCCGGATAGTTCTTCTCCGAGATGCCTGTAGTTTGCCGCTCTGTTATCCCTTATTTCCGAGATATCAATACACTGCAGCAGAAATGCCGACAGAAAAGAAATGGCATACAGTTCCCCACTCTCTCCGATTCTCTCCTCTTCACCCGCAAATATGTTCCTATACGCTTCATTGACAAGCGCAACATTCTCCAAGTCACGATAGATATCCGCCTGCCCTAAGAATAACTGTTTCAGAATCATCGCATTAATCTTGTAAGAAGTCTTGGCATGTTCCAGTTCCTGCCACTCGGCAGGCAGTTGATTCATACTGTAGATAACGGCGCCTTCCGGTATCGGCATCCATTTGCGAAGACTTGCGATGCAGTAATCGCCTATGGTCCTCTCCTTCGTGAAAATACTGTGCGTAGTATCTTCTATAATCGCAATATCCCGCTCTTTACATAATATCTGTATCTGAGTCAATGTTTCCTCCGGCTGCACCATCCCGAAATAATGCATGAGGAAGAAGACGCCTCCGTCGAAGTCGCCCGATTCCAACAGCTTATAAAGCCCCTGCTCATCAATCTCAAAGTTCTCTTTCAAATCATAGAAAACAACATTCTTCCCCTCAAACGGCTTTACGACGGATTCACAGATATACGACGGCAGAAGTACTCTGTCTCTTCTCCCTCCGGTCGTCTGTACTAAGTGCTCATACACTAACGCAATCGCACTCCGCCCGTAATCCGTATAGAATGTATTATATCTGGCTAAGAGATGATATATCGTGTTCCCCCTTATCATCGCATTTGTCAAATCAATATGAAATTCACTCCCAAGTTCCATCTTATCTTCTCTCCTTTCCCGTCAGCAAATCAACATATATTCTTTCTATTTCTTCTGCATTTCTTGCCTGCGTAAACATCTTCGTACTCCATGTATATCCATTATCACCAAGCGTTCTGATCTGCTCCGGGTGATCTAGGAAGATTTGCATTTTCTGCGCAAGATCCTCAATATTTCCTCTGTGGTACAGATAACCGTTTTCTCCGTTTCGTATCAGCTCCGGCGTTCCGCCCGTATCGGCGCCGATCACCGGATTAGAACTCATCAGCGATTCCACCGTCACTCTGCCGAAGCCCTCGCAGACAGAACATACCAATTCGACATCCATCTTCTGACGAAGCGCCGGCATATCCTTTATCATACCCAGATAAGAAACATAATCTCTGACATGACACTCTTCGATCAGCTTCTCCAAATTGTCCGCGACCTCCGTTCCCGCCATGGACAGATGAAGATTCCGGTACCCCGCTTTGACCAACACTCCCACGGCTCGTATCGCCTCATCAAGCCCTTTCTCCGGGTTGTTCCTGCCGCTGATTAGAAATTCCACTCTGCTCCCGGCTTCTCTGTCCCCGGATTTATGCCGATTGTGTTCTTCATTAACCCCATTATAAACCACTTTTACTTTTTCCGGTGATATTTTATCTTGAAATTCCCGTGCAATCGCTTGGGAAATCGTCACCACCTGATCGCTGCGACTGTCAATAAACGCGCACAGCCTGCGGTAATCCCACACCGGAAAGAATCCCAGACCTTTGATTGCAAACTCTCGTATATGCCACACATGCGGCACTCCCGTCATACGCGACAGAATTCCTCCTGTGTTCAAGACGCTGGAATTGGTGTGGATGATATCAATTTTCCGTTCTCTGACAACTCTTTTTAAGCTGAGCGCACAGAGATAATTATTGAGACACAGTATCTTATAAACCAGTTTTTTCAGTAAAGTCTTACCGCCTGTCGACGCAGGCGCAAGCATCCACCAGAAAGAATGTCTGTAACAGACCGGTATCTTCCGTTTTCTCAGTTCCTCCACCATAAATCCGTTTTTGATGGGAACGACTACCGAAATATTGTGCTTTCCGGCAAGTTCGTCAATGACTCCGAGCAGGGACAGATTGGCTCCTCCCATCCGGCTTTCATGTGCCATAAATAAAATATTCATTCTTCATACTCCGATTTGCTTAATATTCCGTTCTTTTGCCATATACTCCCTGCCGCCTTCCATACGATCGCATTTCTGCTATCGGCTCTTTAAGTCAAGCGCGCCGTTCAAATATTCGCTGAACCGGTCCGCTGCCGCAGAGTTCAAATGCGTAATATCCGTATAATTGGAATAATGCTTAAACTCAGGCAGGTCGCTGCAATCCAGATAATGACCCTCAAATCTTTCTCCGAGAGTCTCCTCGATCATAAGATGAAAAGAATCCATCTGCTCCTTCGTATAAGATGCCAGTTCCTCATCTCTTGTGGGGGGCATCACCACATAAAGCTCTATGTCCTTCTCCGCACAGTAATCGACAATCTTCTCGAAGTACTCTTTTTGTAAATCGCGAATCATGGCATATCTTTCGACCGTATCTTCATCCGTCGCCGTACCGTACATGACATACTGCCCGTTATCTTTCATATAGTTGATTTGCTCGCTCGCCGCCTCTCCCTTCAGATAGGGTATGATAAACTGCGCGCTGTTCCGCTTCGTCTTCCAGAAATACACGATATCTGAGAAAATTTCGTCTGCAACCGAAGCATTATAATCCTTCATATAATCAAGACCGAATATTCTGTCATAAATATAATTTCTTGAATCGCCATACACCGAGAACTGGAAATAATCCGTGCCTATGACCAGATAGTCGATGTCCTGATTTTCCTTCTCTAAATATAATATTTTGTAATACATCTGATTATAGCTATCATTGTCATGTGAGAAATTATATGCTTTGACACCCGTAAACAGATCCGGATTAATCCCCCGATACATCCTTGAATTGCCAAGGAAATAGCAGTCGTAATCGTCCGCAACCGCATTACGGAAGCTTCTTTCTATCTGCTGCTTCGTATTCTCACCCATATATTTGACACTGGCTTCAAGCGTCAGTTTACAGTAGACGGCTAACAAAACGGACAGACATATGGTAAAAAGAAAGATATTTCTTATGAACTTTTTCATATATCCGCCCCTTTCTTTCATTCGCACGTCTCCCGTGCAAACATCTTTTTGCCCGCATGTCATCAAGCGTTCACGCATACGGAACCATCAAAACTGAAAATAGATAAATGAACTTGCGTTTCCGATTGGCGCCATAAACAGAATTAACAGCACCATCGCGAGATAGACAGCCCAACGCAAGACAACGTTCCATCTTCCGATGCATGCGACTACATCATATTTCAATGAAAATGCATCGTAAACGCCCAGCAGACCAATCATACCGATGCAGGTCATAATCTCTTTCTTCGTCAGCGCCAAGCTGCTATATCCTTTTATCAGATACTGCATGGGGTGACGGATACCGGACAAAGTATATCTGATCACATAAGCGGCATCCGAAAGACTCTGCGCCCTGAAGAATATCCACGCAAAGGCGGCAAAAAGAAACACGCAAAGCATTCTGACGATACGCAGCCTGTTTTTACTTTCGCCATCTTTTCCGCTCTCTGTATCCTTTGTATCTTTCTCTGAACTTTTGATTCGCAAACGGTTCTGTCCGAAGAGATTTTCAATCACCTGTGCCAAACCGTGAATACCGCCCCATATCACATAAGTCCATGCCGCCCCATGCCACAGTCCGCTCACAAGGAAAGTAATCATCAGATTCAGCCTGTGCCTCCGTTTCGATACCCTGTTACCTCCAAGCGGAATATAGACATAATCCCTGAACCATGTGGACAAAGAAATATGCCATCTGCTCCAGAATTCCTTCACACTGCAGGATAAGTAAGGACTCTTAAAGTTACTCATCAAATCAATCCCGAACAATTTTGCGCAGCCCACCGCGATATCCGAATAGCCTGAGAAATCGCAGTATATCTGTATAGTAAAGAAAATCGTGGCAATCCCCAGTATCATTCCCGTATAATCATGCAGATTATTATATACCATGTCCACGTAGACAGCCAGCGTATCCGCAATCACAATTTTCTTAAAGAAGCCCCATACCATTAATTTCAGCCCATAAGAAGCCTGTCCGTACGCAAAACTGTTCTCTCTCTTAATCTGTGGAAGCAGATTCGACGTCCTCTCAATCGGTCCGGCTACCAGCTGCGGGAAAAAGGAAATAAACGCGGCGTATTTGCCAAAATGATGTTCCGCGTTCACATCACCTCTATAGACATCGATGACATAAGCAAGCGTCTGAAAAGTATAGAAAGAAATCCCGACCGGCAACAGTACATTGATCATAAAAGGACTGTAGCTTATCGTAAATCGCTGTACGATACCTGCAATGCTGACAGAAATGAAATTGAAATATTTAAAAAAGAATAGAACCCCTAAGCAGAATGCAAAAGCGACCGACAAGTAGAACTTTCTTCGCTTTCCGTTCTGCTCCTTTTCAAGCAAGATCGCTGTTATATAGGAAACAACGGTTGTCAGAAGAATGAGAAAAACATATTTCACATTCCAACTCATATAAAAGTAATAACTGGAAACCAGTATGACAGCCCATTGACATTTCTTAGGCAGCGCCCAATATAATATAAAAACAACTGGCAAAAAAATTGCAAACGCAAATGAATTAAAAAGCATCGGGATTTCCTCTTCTCCAATTCTCGAAACCGCTTCTCATTATACCGTTTTATCTTCGGATATGCAAATTTTCTCGCATTTTCCCCCAATTTTCCCTTCGAAAATCCCTGATTCCTTCAATCAGCGCCGTACACATCGTCCGCTTTCCCTGCATGAACCAGATAAACAGCCATGCAAATCTGTTACAGATAAAATAGATGGCAAACAACGGAAACTGCAGCTTCCCGCTTATTTTACCGTTACCGCGCATATGCAGTCTGTTGCACAGCAGCCAGTTTCTCGTGATATAGTATGCATTCGCCGGTTTCTCATTCCCCCCGGTGGAACCGTTTACCTTGTGGTAAACGACCGCTTCTGCACAGTAATAGACGCCGATGTTATTCCGCGCCGCTCTCATGCTGTACTCTACGTCCTCGTAATAAAGGAAAAATCGTTCGTCCAGAAATCCAATCTTCTCCACGATCTGTCTCGACAGCAGAAACGCGCAGCCGTTCGCAAACAGACACGCACCGCTCTTGTCATATTGTCCGTTGTCCCTCTGATTAAACCCGCTTTGAACCGTCTTCTTGATAACGGGGGTAAACGTTCCTCCCGCACACCAGATTACATCACGTCTGTCGGCATACAGAACCTTGGGCACGACGATAGCGTTCTTCTCCTGTCCGCTAAGGAACATTCTCTCTATCGTATCCGGCTCTATTTCCGTGTCATTGTTCAGAAGGAAATAGTAATCAATCCCCTGTTCCATCGAATAGCGGATTCCTTCATTATTCGCCTTAGAAAACCCATAGTTATCATCGAGGGCAAGAATATGCACCTGCTTGTGCGCTCCCCATTTTCCCCGCAGCGCTTCTAAAGAATCGTCCGTTGAGAAATTGTCCACGACAACAATCCGGAGCTGCTCTTTTATTGTGCTGTTCAGAATAGAGGCAATGCAGGCATCGTTATATTTTTTTCCGTTATAGTTCACTATAATTACACTGATTTGTTTTTTCATGATGTTTTGTTCCGTTTATCTACATTCATCTCTCGCACCCAATCATATCCCTAAGCGTCACATCAAGCGGTATGATGGGCTCCCAGCCGATATCCGCGCTGATTTTCTCATGGGAGCCGACAATAATACGATTGTCATTCAGCCTTACATAATCAGGATTGGTCACCGTATCCACTCTGATTCCTATGATACCTGCAATCCGATCCACAATATCCGACAGTCTGATGCCTGTCCCGGAGCAGATATTATATAGTTCTCCCGACTTACCGTGCAGGAGCAGATGGTAATATGCTCTTACAACGTCGCGTACATCTACGAAATCACGGACAATAGACAAGTCTCCTGTCTCGATCGTACCGCTCGTTTCTCCCGCCTTCTTAATTGCCGCTATCCTTGATATAAATCCCGGAATGACAAAACGCGTGTCCTGCCACGGTCCGATGTGGTTAAAAGACCTTGTCATAATAATATCCACTCCGTAACTATCGGCATAGACGCGCGAGAGCATCTCCTGCGCCACACGGGCAACCGCATAGGGGCTGCATGGCGTCAGACTCCTGTCCTCGCGAAGCGGAAGATCCGCTTCCGTTACGTTGCCGTATTCCTCCGAAGAACCGACCGACAAAACCCTGCATTTTAAATGAAGCTCCTGCACGACCGCGATAATATTCAGGAAAATATTCGTATTGTTTTGAAAACATTCTATCGGATGTTTCCAACTGTAGGCAACGCTGCTAAAAGAAGCAAGATGTATGATATAATCCGGTCTGAACTTTTCCAGCAGACATTTCACCTCATCCGTCTTGAGCAGATTCACTATATGGTAAGTGACCATAATATCGGGAAATGCCGCAAGATCAAACGCCGGCGGCTTGACATCTATGCCGCACACGTTAACGTCATGGTCATTCTCCTGCATATAAGCAAGCAGGTGTCTGCTCACAAAACCGGAAAATCCGGTGATTAGTATTTTCTTCTTGTTCATCTTTACAACCATGCCTTTCTTGCCGCTTACAGGTATGTTATGCTCAGCCTTTATCTAAGCAGCCGCCGCTTGTGCAATCACAGATTTTCCTGCAAAAAGTCCATATATTTCTCCGCCAGATACGGTCTGCTGTAGACTGAGAAATCGAACTCGTCGTTTCTATTTACCGGAGCTTCCATCATCCTTATCCATGCTTCCGTATCAAAAGGGTCGTCCACGTAGTTTGCTTTTCCCTGCGTAACTTCAGGAATGCTCGTTCTATCCGTTGCGATAACAACCGCGCCAAATGCCATCGCTTCAACCGGCGGCATACCAAACCCTTCAAAGATACTTGGGAACAGAAACGCTTTACAATGCCGATACAATGTATTTCGTTCCTCATTGCTGATAAATCCCGTCAGCGTCACGATATCTTCCAACTGATTTTCTTTAATCAGATTCTTCACACTGTCGCTTGCATTGCCGGAAATCCCTGATACCAAAAGCCGCTTTGGCAGATTGGTCTCCCTTTGCTTTAACTGTGCCATCACCCGGATCAGCGTCTCCAAATTCTTATGCGGAATCATCTGTGCCACCGTATAGTAGTATTCCCCGTCTGCAATATGAAATTTCCGGCTGACATTCTCAAACAATGCCGTTTCATTCAAATTAACCATTGCGGGGATATTCAAGACTTCTATCTTATCCTCCCGGATCTTATACCGCTTTGCCACGTCCGATTTCACATAGTTGGTCGTCGTGATAATCTTCTTAGATAATTTTGCATCCAGCCACCAGCAGAGTTTAGAGTACGCAATCTCATGAAAAGGATGGTACTCCGGAAAATGTGCCGCCTGAATATCATGTATCGTGTTAATATAAGTAATTCCTCCGTTGAAGAGCGGACGGCAGTATACCGGTATAAAGCATTGCCGCAGACCGTTTTTGCGAAGGAGCCTGTTCTGGAAGAAAAACTGCCACAAAATTCTTCCGGCAATATTCGCCGACACAACATTTGCTTCCAGAAGCGTAATCCGCTCATCCTTTGCATAATGCTCGAAAGTCTCTCTGTTGTCCTTAGAGACAAGCAGCGTAAACCGGAACGGTCTGTCAAGCTGTACAAAACCGTCCAAGAGATTCCTGATATAAAATTCTGTTCCTCCCACCTTGCCGGGACGAAGCCACAACAAATCTATCGCTATATTGTCCATATCCGCGCTATGCCTTTCTACCAAACTGTAATCTATCTTCTATCTTTTGCACCGTTCGCTCCTTTGCAGATTTCGAGCGCTATTTCCCGAACAGAACCCTTTTCCACCAAGAAGAAATTCCGATAATTTTCGCTATCGCGATGCATACCGCCGCCAACACGCACGCCGTCGCGACTGACGTAAGACCCGTAATAACAGCCGAGTCAATCTTATCGAAATATACTTTGTAATCCATTAAGAATCCATGAAGTACATAGATTGCCAATGAGTTTTCTCCGCATACGCATAACGCCGCATACAGACAGTTGTCTCTTCTCTGATACTTATTATCGTTGAATCTGCAGCATACAACAATGACGCAAAGTGACAATCCGATTCTGAGTACCTGCGTCAGCCATCCCGTATCATAGAATGAAAAATGCGGAAATATCAGCGCATAGGCAACTATAACTCCTGCCGTCAGCCACTCGCTGTCCGCAATCTTTTGTACCGCTTCGTGCTTCACCATAACAACGGCAGCAAAATACGGTATCGCATAACTCAACATATTAATCATATAGGGCTGTTTCGTCAATCCGGCAAGAAGCGCGCATATAATTTCCAGACCCAAGAGCGTAAGTATATCCCTCACAGGCGTATCTTTAGCAGTCTTTTTACTGATAATCCAATACAGCATATGCATAATTTTTAAGCCAAACAGCACCGGGAAAAACCATAGGCCGTTCTCTTTGTATCCAAGAAGTTTTAACCCGAATGCCGTGAGTTCTGCTTTCAGCATCCCGCCGGATATCATATCTGCCGATACGCCGTTTTGCAGCCATCCAAACGCCGCATAAATAATACTCCAGCTTACATACGGAAGCAATAACCCGTTCATCCTCCTGATAAGCATCCGTCCTTCTTTACCGGCATACTTATCACGGCTCTGTTCTTCAATATAAGCGGAAATAAAAAACAGCAATGGCATATGAAAAGAATAGATCACGTTAAAAAGCAGGTCCATGCTCCGGACGCCGGAAAGTGAATGTCCGACAATCACTGCGATGATGGCAATCCCCTTCAGAAAATCCATATATGAATTTCTCGCTGTATCACTCGGCTTTGCCGTCATCCTTCCTCTCCTTCGCCACAGTCTGCTCTTTCTTAACTCCGCCCTCTTCCGCTTCTTTCTCCAATTCACGGATTCTTTTCTCCATCATACTAATCTCCTGAATCAGAATCCTGATTTTAAGCTGCTGTCTGGAAACAATAGAAGTAAGCGTCATCAGAATCATCATAATAAAACCGATGCACAAAATATACAATCCGTTCATGTTGCTCTCGATTCCAAGCAGCCGCACAAACCTCACCAGAAGTTCCGGGAAATAAATCATGACGCCCATGATCACACCCGCCACAAGCCAGATCAGCGTATATTTCAGTTCCAGCATTTTCTTTTTCAGATAATAAAGAATAATGATAAAATAGCAGATAACGGCTATAGAGAGCGTAATCTGCAAAGTATGTGGAATCATTTCTGCCTCCTGACTCCGAAGCTCAATCTCCGAATCAACATTGCCAAAGTCACTTTAAACATATAATAGACCGATTTCTTGAGTGTAATAGAACTGGTTCCGTTCTCTCTGTCTCTCATGACCACCGGATATTCTCTGATTCTTCCGCCATGAACCGCCGCTATAACCATCGCTTCCGGTTCCGGATAATCCGACGGATAATCTTCGGCAAAGATATTGATAAATCTCCTGTTCACAAGACGGTAGCCGCTGGTGATATCCTTCACCCGCACACCGGTCAGCACCCATCCTAAGAAACTCAAGAACCGGATGCCGATTCTGCGCATCCCCGACGACTGAAATCCTTCTTTCTCGACAAAGCGCGAGCCAATGACACAATCCGCCTGCTGTTCTCCCATATACTCTATCATTTTATCTAAGAATCCCACGTCATGTTGTCCGTCGCCGTCTATCTGCACGGCGATATCATAATCATTATCTCGCGCATAGCGGTATCCGGTCTGAACCGCTCCGCCGATTCCCATATTGATAGGCAGGTTTAAAACCTCATACCCTCTGCTGCTGCAGACTCTCTTCGTATGATCCCGCGATCCGTCATTGACGATAACATAATCGTACTGCGGAAAATTTGTGATTAAGTTGTCTACTACCTTCTCGATATTATCCCCTTCGTTGTATGCAGGGATAATAATCAACGTCTTATTTTTTTGATCCATGGTAAATCCTCCGCAGTGATAAGCACCGCCTCTCTCGCCAACAGATACATGCCGCAATAGAAAATACCCATCGCGTATACCATATATCTTTGGAGTCCCAGAAATACAAGGTTTGTAACCACCACCATTAAGAATATATATCCCAGCGTTGTTCCTGCAAACGCCGCCACCTTCTTATTTCCGCCTTTTTTCAAACAATAAATGATTCCTGCTGCCGCCGCCAGATACAGAAGCAAAGTGATGACATGACAGAGTAAATATATCCTCTCTATCTGAAAAAAGATGCTGCTGATAAATCCGGACACCATCATGCGGAAGGAATGGTACAAATACCTGTCGAAATGATGCAGCAGCACTTTCATTCCAAGTTCCCTGCAAATCTGCACATTATTCAATTGCACTTGCGGATGATCACGCAGATATGCTCCTACATGCCCGAATACGATGATGGGAATTTCGTCTTTCACCAGATCGCGCCACATATACAAATCCTGCCTTGCATACACATAACGGTACTGCTCGGCGTCAATCGCGTCGTATACCCTTTTGAAAATTTCTTTCATCTCCGGACTTTCAAACAATTCTATGTCGTCTTCGTCAATCTCATAAACCCCGCGGGTGATAATCAATGAGGTAAACTGCGAAAGCGTACCGGGGTTATCCTCTTCAACCGGCTTTTTTTCGGTCTGTGCCACATCCACTGGCATCTGTTCGACACCCGCCCGTGTACTGTCACCGGCTTCGTCCGGCTGCATGATACCTTCCGTCTCCGCTGTCTGCATCTCGGTCTGCGCCGTCACCGCTTCTGCCTCAACCTCCGCCGTCACCGCCTGTTCATTCCGCTTCTCAATCAGCGGAAGCTGGTAAGTCCAGTACAAACCGAATATTTTGTAGACCAGCGTGACCACTACGATAATTCCGATGACACCGACCACACAATTTACGCCTGCCCTTACAATTCTGCGGCAGATTTTGTCCTTCCTGCTCTTTACAAATTCCACAACGACAAACACCGCCGCGGTAACACCTAACAGGAAGAGCATCTGACTCCTGATCAGTTCCATAAATCCCCCCATACTCACGGCCGCTATAAGCCACCTGATCTTCTGTTCGAAAACATACTGTAATAGCAGCATAAAATACAGATAAAATATGGCGTAGGATATCCCTTCCGTCAGAATCTGATGCGTAATCCCCGCCTCCGGCAGATATATCGAGAACGGAAGCATACAAGCTACATACAGTAATAGCGTCTCTATCCAATGCAGGCGGAAATGGTTCTGCAAATACAGCACAAATGCCATTGTACAGACAATCGCAAGCAGCGACTGAATTACTACCACCGCACTTAGGTACATATCCTCTCCGAAAATACATTTTACCACAAACAGAAAAAGCGGGTAAACCGGCATAACACCCTCTCTTCTCGGATTCAGATAGAAGGGTGTGTCATCCTCTATGGCGATCCACTCCTGCCCCAGCACAAGATAAAACACGATCCCCATCGCCGCAAGGACAAGAATTTGTATCACCTTCTGCCGCGCCTGCAGACGCTTATCCTCTTTTATTTGTTCCTTCATCGGTTCATCCTCACTGTTTCATATCACTTCATTGACTTATCTGGTCATTTCTCATATTTTCCAGTATTTCCTCGATACGGTCATAATAATTCCTGAACTGAAAATGTGCTTTTACATGCTCGTATCCGGCGGCTCCCATCTTAACAAGATTGTCTCTGTCGCAAATAATCTTGTTAAGCTTCTCTATTAAGTCCTTTTTATCGTTATCTTCAAAGACATAGCCCGTCTTGCCATAATCAATATAGCTTGCGGTGCCGTTATCGCTTCCGCTGATTGCCGGAACAGAGAATGCCATCGCCTCTATCACCGTGATGGACGCCGGTTCTCCCGTACTCGGAACCACATATACATCCGCCTTCCTATACTGCTCGCTGATTTGCTTCCGATTCAGATTTGTATAGAAAGTAACCCTCTCTTCCAAGCCATGTTCTCTCACATATCCGGTAACCATACGATAATATTCCTCGTGAAAATGATTGGATACTTCTCCGGCAATCGTCAGATGAAGATCATATTTCGCGAGCAGCTCTTCAACCGCTTCTATCATCATTTTAAGATTCTTGCGCTCCTGATATTTGCCGATACAAAAGACATTGATTCTTCCGTTGTGGAAATATTTCTTCTCTTCCGGCGCCTCCTGCGGTTCCATCAGAAAAGGCGCCCAATAACCGTACTGATCCTTCACAAGCCCGCTGTAATCTATTCCTACCAGATTCGTCGGCGTGATACGGTATTTCGGCGTCAGTTTCCACACAATCTTATGCGCAAGATCCATTTTCTTCGGCTTGTCCCATACGGGACTTAAATTATATAGAATCGTTGGAATATGGTAATGCCTGCATATTGCATTCATGCAGATGGTATAAATCGAACGTTCCCGCAGGATAGCGATATCAGGATGGAACTCTTTGATATACTTTGCCAGCTTCCATATCGGAGGCACGCCGCATTTCAATTTCATGTCAATGGCGAAAGGATCTTTTCTCTTGAGGAAATGCACGTAAAGATAGTCAAACGCCATGAAAATCTTAGAGTAGCCGACGACAATCGGTTTCACGTATGTGTAGTCTTCCACCTTACCGGCATACTGGCTTAAAAATCTGACCTCATGACCGTTTTCCTTCCAGCCCTTCATAATCGTGGTCTGGTTCGTATGATATCTGTGAGACATATATAGAACTTTCATACTAACCTCCATTCATCTGCTCCTCAGATGCTTAAATGTGTGCTAATCTGCTCTTTTTACAATCTGGCTCAGATACACATCGTAGCCCGCGCTGCGGTTTGCCTCTTCACCGACGATACTATGCTTGGCAATTTCCTCTTTCTCTACCGCTCCCCGCAGATACCATTCATATTCCATATCCAGATTGCCGATGTCTAATGCCCGGTAACCTTCGAGGAATAACTTCTCCGCGAGAAATTTCGCCGCAACGCCGAGAGAAATCAGAAACAATCTGTCCTTGGGATATTCTCTGCAGCAATTCATGATCTCTTCTAATCTGCCGTACGCGTCACTGCTTGGTCCGATAATCCGCTCCACGCTCGCCGCCGTATCAAGCAGATCGTTTCCCACACCGTTGTGCGTCCTTTCACCTTCCACCACCACAACATCTTTATCCTTCCAAATCTGTCGGACGCCTTCTATCTGACTGCGGCATCTGCTTTTATCATCTATCGTGATGTAGAATCTGGATACCGACGTATTATAATATTCCCGATTCGGGTTACAGTATTTCTCATATATCTTCCTGCTGAAAAAGAGATGGTCCTTCCAGAACTGTCTGCTCTGTCTCCGGTATATGGATAAATCACCGAATATATCGGGAATCGTGACAATCAATCCCTCATGTTCATTGGACAGCATTCTTTTTAGACCGTCTATGATTTCCGGTTCCACCTGCTGCAGTTTGAGGCTTCTCCCGCGAATCATGGTAATCTCGCCATCGCCGAATCTGATCATGCTCTTACTGCCATGAACCAGTTCTTCTATTGTCTCTTCCACCGTATGCACTCTGAGCGGGCACTTCTTGATGCCTGCGCGGTAGAACAGATAGTCAATCTGTGCAAGTACGTCTTTTATTAATCTCTTCCCGTCAAATCCCATGCTACTGTATCACTTCCTCTTTGTTTCGCCGTTCCACTTTACCGTCACCGACTTCATAGATGATATCCGCATTCTTAATCGTTGACAGCCTGTGCGCAATAATAAGAATGGTTTTCTTACCCTGCAGGCTGTCAATTGCTTCCATGACAGCCGTCTCGGTATCATTGTCAAGCGCGGAAGTCGCTTCGTCGAGCACGAGAATTTCCGGGTCGTGATATAACGCTCTGGCAATACCGATACGCTGTCTCTGTCCGCCGGACAACCTGACACCCCTGTCGCCTACAAAAGTATCCAACCCTTCCGGAAGGCTGTCCACAAACTCAAACAACTGTGCCTGCCGCAGTGCATTGACCACTGCCTGCTCGTCAATCTCTTGATCGCGAATGCCGAATGCCACATTATTTCTGATCGTGTCGTCAGACAGATAAATGGACTGCGGAATATAACCGATCTCCTGCTGCCATGTGGGTAGATTCTTATACACATTCATACCATCCGCATATATTTTACCATACTGCGGCGCCAAAAGCCCCAGCAAAATATCAACCATCGTAGATTTACCTGCTCCCGATGCGCCGATAAACGCCACCGTCTTACCCCGCTCAATTGTAAAATCCGCATGCTCTATGACGTTGACGTCCCCGTCCGGATAGTGATACGACACATTTTTCACTTCTATTTTCTCTTTTAGCTTCCACCCCTTATCCTTTTCCTTCTTGGTAAGGTTAAGCTGTTCAATCTCACGCAAATCGTTATAGACCAACTCTAAAGAAGGAAGCGCATAGAGCACCGCCGATAAATGTTCGTTAATTTTTCCCACGGAAGGAAGCAGCCGGAATGCCGCCACCGCAAAAATCGCAAGCTGCGGAACAAATTCCGCCAGATCTTTTTGCCCGAAGAAAATCTTGAAAATCACGGCGAGAAGAAGACCCGTCATGCAGACCATCTCGATGCTGTATTTAGGGATAACCCCTATTAACCGGTTCAGCCGAAGCACTCTGACATACTTGTCAAAATAGCTGTCATACTGTTCGATAAAACTTTCTTCCCTATTCAAAACCTTAATTTCCTTGACGCCACCCAAAGACTGGTTCATCCATTGGTAGATTTTCGACTTGTATTCCTGTCCCTGTCTGCCCCAGACGCTCGAGTATTTCCTCGAAATCATAGAGAAAACAGCCAGACATAGGACGAGCAGTCCCACGATAATCACAGTGATCGAGCGGCTTTCAATGTACAGATAAATGCCGATCGCAATACAGACACTCACCTCTGCGATCATCTCCATCAGGTGCAGAATCCCTTTCGTGAACTGGTCCGTATCCTCCTGCATACTGCGCTGTAATACCGAAATATTCTTGTTTAAATGGAATGTATACGGCTCCGCCATATATGCTTTTAAAAGATTTGTGGAAATAGTCCGCTGAATCCTGTACGAAAACTTATAAATCGCATTTTTCTCCACAATCGTATAGACGTCTTTCACGACATAAATCACAATAATCCCGCCGGCAATAAATGCGAGGAAATATTCGATATTACGGAAAGAAAAGAATCGGTACACCTCAAGCAGCATCGGATTCTCCTGCAAAATATCCGTGTCCATGATCAGATTGATGAACGGGGAAAACACCGAGACCGCCAATAATTCCAGAAAACTCCCGAAGATAACGGCGATCAGCAAAAAGACGAGTTTGACTTTATCCGTTCTTGTGAAAATATAGTTTAGTTTACGAACCATTCGTTTGTCCTCTCTTACTGCTCCGACAGAGCGTCACTCTCATTCACGGTTTCCTGCGTATACGTGTTGAATACCCCCGTATCATCGTTTCTTGCAAACAGCTTGGCAAAGACGGTCGTATAGGATAACGCGCACACTACGACAACGACGACTGCAGCCGTACATATTTTCATTCTAAGCCTTACGCCCGCCGGACTCTTCCACCCGTCCGTCATCATCTCTGTGCGCCGTGCATAAAGCCACTTGGACCATTCCCGATATCCGCATACGCACAGCGGCAGAAGCAACGGAAAATACAATATTGCATAAAGCCCTTCCGCTTCCCAGAACAGATGAAAAACAAATCCTCCGATGAAAGTGATCGGCAGTATCATTTCTTCTATGCCACTCTTCTTAAAACGCAGCACCGCATATAGAAAAGCTCCCGCCAAAATCCATGTCTGCAGCAGATTCGCTAGGAACGTATAAACCACCCTGCCTTTCTCCTGCAAAATCCATATCGGCGTTTCCCGCCCGCTCCTGTTCTCCAGAATCCATAAGGACTGAAACGTTGGATTATTCCACTGCGCCGACACCTTTTTGACAAAGAATCCCGTAGTCTCCAAAGGTCTGCTCATCATTCCTTTGACCCTGCTCTTCAAATCATCCAAGACCGCTTCCTGCGTCTTGTCATAATCGTAATCATTTCTCTCATAAACCGTATTGTTATACGCATTATACCAGCCCGGCGCGCATTTCCCGTCCTGCAATCCCATGACCACCCATGCCATCATCGGGATTCCCTTGACTTCCTGCCCCTGATTGGCACTCCTGATAGACTGGCTCACGCCGAATCTGCCGATTCCGAAGCAGACGATAATGATAAGTATAAGCAGTAGTCTTGCATATGTTTTCCTGCGTTCACATCCTCTGTCTGCCAGAATCTTTAGTACAATAAAAATGAGTTCCGCAATCATATAGACCGTATAATTTGATTTAAAGACCGTCGCAAGTCCGATGCTTACACCCGCAATCAGCAGAGAATGTATCTTCGGATTTGCTTCATACAACAATACATTGTAAAACGACAGCAGCGCAAACGCCATGCCGACCACGGTACCGTATAAAAATGTCGCATACAATATAAAAGGTACAAACAGCAGACATAATACCGCCGTCTGCGTTTTGCAGCGATGCTCCTTATCCCACAGCATACCGGCAATCTTCATATAAAGCCAGTAACAGAGCACAATCCAGACCGCGTTTACAAGTTCAAAAGCAATATAATTCAGACTGCCAAACATCCGGGACAGTACTTGAAAATACATGACGATTCCCATCTGAAAAGGAAAGATAAACAGATATCCTCCCACCTCAAAATCCGAATAGTCATGCGCGTTTAAAGCCGCCGCCGCGTCCACCACATGCTTCTGGTCAAATTTGGGGGGATACTGCCCCTGAAGGATTATCAAAACCGCCAAAAGCCCCGCCGCGATACATGCCGCCGTACCAAGCCGGGATATCCGTCTATTATTTTTATCCGTAATCTTGCCGCCGCCTTTTGCCCGCAGTAAGACAAGCAGCAATGAAAATGCTGTAAAGACAACAATATGTTGTATGTAATGATCCTGAATATAAAAAGTGTGTTCCACGTTAATCTCTTCCACCTGCGCCGCATTCATGTAACGGTAACTGCCGAGATAACACGTGCTGAATATGCTCGCAGTTAACAGATATCCGACGATCAGTGCAAACAGTATAAAGACAAATCTTTTCATCCATTCCGCAATCTTACCTCTTCCGGACACCATCATACTCTCCCTCTGCGCCTTTTCACCAATTCTATCAGATATGCCGTAAGCAGTGACAGCGCCAAAGTAAACAGAAATAGCATTATGCCGCTCTCATTGTCTTCGCCAATCAATTTCCTGTATACAAATTTGTATGCCGTGTGCACCAGATAAATATTGATGCTCATTTTCCTTAAGAAAACCGTATTCCATCTGGCTTCGATGTGCAGCGCAAGCATCATCAAAAAGAAGGCCGTCGGAAGTAACATCAGATACATATCCTTCTCCCGCACGGAACCGATACGCCACAAATACGACGCCTCCATATAGAACAAGAGCGTCGATAGAATGCATCCCAAAACAGCCTTCCACCGTTTTATTTCCAGACTGCATCTTGCAATCCATGTTCCCATATAGATAAAAATACCGCCGAAAAAGACGCCGTTCCTGCATGTCACCATAACCTTTTTGACAGCTTTCATGCCCCGAAAGATGATACCGTCCGGGCTTAGCTTTGCTATAGTCAGTCCGAAGTATGACTGCGTCAAAAGCCCCATAATAAACAGCGAAAGTAAGATAACCGCGGTCCATTTCTCCCCTAGATATTTTCTGAGAAGAAATACGAGAAGCGCACCTACAGCCACTGCCGGCAGATACCACAACTGCCCGTAAGAACCTGCGAACACAAAATCCCTGACAGCCGACAATATGCTCTTTATGAGAGATTCCTCACTGTCTATAATCTTACTGCAAATAATAACCGGCAGGTAAATTGCCGTCCAAATACAATATAAGACAAGAAGCTTACGGATATACTTTGCGAGTATCTCTCTCGTTTCCCCACGATGCGCGCTCCTCTGTTTTTCTAGCAGGAAGCCGCTTGCCACAAAGAAAAAAGGGACCGCCGCTCTGGCAATGACGTCAGCCGTCGCAAAATCTGCCGCAGCGTTCACCGTCTGAAGCGGATGCGTATGCAGTACCACTACAAACAATGCCATGATGAACTTCATAATATCAATGCCTTTATACTGCATCCCGTTTCCCTTCCGGTTCTTCCTCACTCTTCACAAATGTATATCCTCTAACCTTGCAGACTCTCGTTTCCGTTCTCCCTATTGCGTACATACAAAAGTTTGCCGTACAGTTTCTGTTCTACAGGAAGCAAAATCTTGATAATAACCACTGTCATCACTACTGCATACACAAGTGCAGATATTTCATTTGTGACCTCAATATTAAGCGACACAAGCCCCGTCACCGCACTAAGTAAGATTTTGACAATATTCTCGTTACCGCACAGCCACAGCGTCTGTGCTCCTGCATAGGAGAGGAAATGAAACCCTTCCAATATTTTCGCCGGAATCAGCCAGAATCCGATCAACAGCATCGCGCGCACTACCGGATAGATCATGCCTGCCGCCGGAATCATCCGGCACAATATTGTTCCGACAAGGTCCTCCTGCAAATACACCGATACCGTATAACCTGTCAATACGGCTGCGCCTAACATAAACAGATATCTTTTATATCCTTCCGGTTTACTTCCCGTCGTAATAAGCTTCTTTCTCAAAACATAGCCAAACGCATAGTAAATCATATAGTGACATGCCGAATCCATGTTCCAGAACAAAGACGGCTCTACGTCCGGTCGATGGGGAAAGAGCGTGACCGATATCAGATACAGAAGAACCGACACAACAAATATCAGAATATCCTTCCTACACACTCTGCGAAGCGTATCAAACAACACGCCCGTACAGAAGATGCACGGGAAAAACCATAAGGACGCTGTCGGCATATGATTGCGGATTCCCCATATAAACTGCTTCAAATATTTTAAATGCGTTATCAGATCGTCACCCGAAGTTGCCATGAGTACGACCATATTGATGACGACAAAAAACATATACGGAATCATAATCTGCACAAAACGCTTCTTCACTGCTTCCCAGAAAGACAGCCCATCCAAGTTGCCTGCAAAAATACCTGACACAAAGAAAAACAACGGAACATGATAGCAGAATACGAAATGATGAAGTCTGCCGCCCGCAGTGCCGAAATGTCCGCAGAAAATAGCAATCATACCTAATAACCTGACAATATCAATCCATTCTACCCTTGCTTTCTTCGTCATCCCGTGTCCCTTTTACCGTTTGTGTCTCTTTGGACATTTTGTGCCTCTTGAACGTTTTGTGTCTCTTTGAACATTTTATGTCCCTTAATCATTTAACTCTCTTGTATAAATTTATTTTCTTTCAGACTGTACTTCCCGCCTCTTAAGAACTTATGCTTTACTACCCACCAGCCGGGCACCCAGATATACTTATGCATTGCCGGCGACGCGGAACCGATCATCCAGCAGTTCCTGTCGCACTTCTTCGCGCACTCTCTGACTTTCTGCGCCTGCTCTGAATTCCACAGCTCGTCCCAAGTCTGTTCTTTCAGGTTGCCCATGACCGCTTTCTTCTCCATGCCGTTACAGGGAATGACGTCGCAAAACGGGTCGATAAAAAAGGCGTTCTTGGACATATCGCACGGTAAGAGTCTCTTATTGCCGTAAATATAATTAATCAGTCCGTGATTGAAATAGGCGCGGAACCACTTCTTCGGCGATTTGCTCCTTAACAGTTCGTTGATCAGTCTCTCAAAATTCTGCGCAACCTTGTATTTATCATCAATCTTGTTATCCGTCTTCCTGAAATAAAACGAATTGTGCAGCGTAGCCGTGGCAAATTCCATACCCATGTCGTTGGCGATATTATAGAGCGGCACCAAATCCTCGCAGTTCATATCCTGAACTGTCATACCGAATCCCACGTCCGGATGTCCCATTTCAACCAATGTTTTTAACGTCTTATATCCTCTGTTAAATCCGTCGGGAATACCTCTGATCGCGTCATTTGTCTCCTGCAGCCCTTCTATGCTGATACGAATGCCCACTTTCGGAAATACCCTGCACAGAGCGATAATCCTGTCCGTAAAATATCCATTTGTGGATATGACAATTCTGTCAGATTTCTTGTACAGTTCCCGCACAATGTCGGGAATATCCTGCCTGATAAAAGGTTCTCCGCCCGTAATGTTAGTGAAGGCCATCTCCGGCAGCTTTTTGATATCTTCCAGCGTGATTTCCTCGTCCGGTCTTGTGGGATCCTTGAAACAGTCACACATATTGCACCTTGCATTGCACCTGTACGTCACGATAACGGTACCGTATAATGTTCTTCTTGACATGTTTAGCACTCCTTATATAGATTCCTCACTATTTTATCACAATACTCTTCTACTGTGTCAAAATTTATATTTTTACAATTCTCGCTGTACCTGCGGCATAACTCCGGATCGTTCCATAACGCCTTAATATGCTCCGTAAGTTCCTGCGCGTCGCCGCCTCTGAACAAATCCCCTGTCACGCCGGGCCGTACCAGTTCGGGCGCCCCGCCAAGGTCGGAGGCGAGCACAGGCGTCCCGTACATCTGCGACTCCATCACGGAGAACGGACAGTTCTCATACCATTCGGAAGGATATACGCTGAACCGTGCTTCCGCAATCAGCTTACGCAGCGCCTCTCCTGTCACAAATCCACGGTTCTCTATATTGGCAACTCCCTTTATCTCTTCTTCCAGAGGTCCCGTTCCGGCATAAACAAACGGAATCTGCGGCAGCGCTCTGCATGCTTCCAATAAGGTCCTGATACCCTTTTCTTCCGAAAAACGTCCAAAATACACGACATAATCCTTCTTCACGGCTCCGGTATTCTTTCGTCCTGTCATGTCTGCCGCACCCGCATCGCCATCCGTCGCATCCATGCCGCCCGTTTCTCCCTCGTCAACATCGATGAAATTATGCATCATAACCGTTCTGTCTGCTAACAGCGGATCGGTGTCAAGCTGTTTCTTCATAAACTCGCTGGGGCATATGATCACGTCCACCATGCCGTACGTCTTACGCTTTGCATAGTACTTCGCCTCAATTGTCCCAAGCAGACTCTTTATGCGCGAACCGTGAATGCATCTGTTCTTGCTGCACTGCCCGAAATTACCGCCGCGGCAGGCAAAGCAGATCGCACCCGTCGCCGGAATCCGCATCATATGATTCGGGCATACCCACTGGTAATCATGCGCCGTAAATACAATCCTCACCTTACGTCCGCACTTCTTTTCATAGGAACGGACCGCATAAATGACAGAAGGCGTCAACTGAAAATTAATATTGTTCAAATGAACAACATCCGGTTCAAAATCCTCCAGCACAAGCCGCATTTTCTTCTTCGCTTCCGTAGAATAAATAATTCGGAGCGGATAGAATATTTTCCGCAGTCCGCCTCCGTGGAAATCCATGTCCGAGGTGTATATCCCGGCGTTGTTTCCCGCAATCCTTCCCTCGTGTTCCATGCCGAAATACTGCACCTCATGCCCGGTCTTCTGCAATTGTGCGCCTAACTTAAAGATATAAGTTTCCGACCCACCGTTAGGATGGAGAAACTTATTCACAATCAGTATCTTCATGTCTTCCTCCGGTACAGCTTAAGCGTCTCCTCTACTACATCGTCCCAGTTATACTTACCGCAGATATAGTCTGCACTCTGTTTCCGGTACTCTTCCACGACTTCCGGATGCGTCAGCAGATACGCTAACTGTCTGCGCAAATCTTTCACATCTCCATGGCGGAATATTAACGCCTTGTCTTCCACAACTTCGGTATTCTCACATATATCGCTGACAAGGCAGCAATCGCCGTAACTCATCGCCTCAAGCAGCGTGAGCGCCATACCCTCCACATCGCTTGGCAGCACGAACGCGTAAGCATTGGAGTACAATTCTTCCAAAACTTGACCCTGCACAAAATCCGTCATGATAATCCGCTCGTCCTTTGCCACCATCTGGTGAATCTGTTCCATGTACTCCACCGCATGACTGTTACCTCCGGCAATCACCAGCTTCTTATCCGTATCAAGCTCTAAGAACGCATCAATCAGATAGTGTACTCCCTTCTCCGGCACGATTCTGCCAAGCGACAACAGATAGCCGTCCTTTGTCAGACCGTATTTCTCCGTAATGAGCTGCGCCCGCTTCGGCTCCGGTCTGTCGATGGCATTCGGAATATAGGTCACTTGTCTGTTGTAAGTATCTGCAAAATACTGCTTCACATTCTCAGACAGGACGATTATCTCATCCGCGTATTTCGCCGCCATTCTTTCACCAAGCTTAATCACATAGGAGGCGAAATTCCCCCACTTCGCCCTCTGCCAGTCCAACCCGTGTACGGTGACTACAATCTTCTTGTGAAAAAGTTTCGGAAGCCATACCATCACGCACGGACCTTCTGCATGAAAATGAAAAATATCATATCTGCCGAACATCGCCCTGACCGTTGCAAAGAAACTGTAAACAATGGCATTTAACTTGCTCGTACGGAAAGTGGGAACGATATACACCCTGACCCCTTTATAGAATTTCCTGCCTTTCCAGCCGTATTCCTGTTCATACTTCTTACCGGAAACATGATGTCCGTACCGGTTATACGCGTCCACATGATGTCCCATCGCCGCCATCCTGACGGCAAGTTCCTCCACCACGATTTCCACGCCTCCCTCTCTGGACGGGATTCTCTTATGCCCGATCATCGCGATGCGGAGACGCTCCTTCTTACTTATTCTTCCAACACTTTCTTTTCCTCTGACGCTTTTCTCCGCAACGCCCGTTCCGGCGCTTTCTCTCCTTATCAGCTCTTCCTTCGCCTCTGCATTTCTCCTTCTCAGAGCCTTGCTTTCCTGATGGACATGGTACATAAATGAGAAATTTGTATTTAAGTATCGCGGAATCATCCGCCTTGGATTCTGTATAATACGGAAAACCCATTCCAGACACATTTTCTGCATCCACATGGGCGCGCGCTTCGCGGTTCCCGCAATGAAATCAAAAGCGGCTCCCACCCCCAGCATAAGACCGTTCACTTTCCCACGGTGCTCATACATCCATTTTTCCTGCTTAGGCGCTCCGAGTGCCACCCATATAAAGTCTGCGCCGCTCTCGTTAATCATGCGTATCGCATTTTCATCTTCTTCCCTCGTCAGTTCCCGATATGGCGGCGCATACATTCCGGCGATCCGAAGCTTCGGGTACTTGGCGAGCATCACCTTTTTAAGCTGATCCAGCGTTTCCGGTGAACTGCCATAGAAGAAATGCGAATATCCATTCTCCTGAGACAAATCAAGTATTTTCGGCATCAGGTCCGGTCCCGGTACGCGCTGCGCCTCCGTATACCCGCGGCCTCTGCTGACAATGGATAAAGGCTGACCGTCCGGCAGCGCCATTGCCGCACTGTTCTGTACCATACGGTATTCTTTGTCCCTAAATGCCATCACCGTAGTATGCACATTGGAAACGCAGATATAATCGCCTTTCAGCCGTTCAAGATTCTCCGTGATATAAGCAATCGTATCTTTCATGTTCGTCACGTTGATATTCGTCTTCAAAATAGTACAGTATTTCAAATCCTTTTGATTCATCATTTATACCTTCTTTCTGCGCTCATCCTTCCCCGCAAAAGCAAAATACACCGTACCTGCCACACCGACCAGAAACGCACCGATCATCGCGCTTCCCATATAATATCTTACCGTCTCCAGCACAACGGCTTTCCCCTGCACAAGCTGCATCGGATCCTCGCTGTCCAGATAATTCATAACTTTCCATCCCTCATACGCAGGGTCTTGTTCGCTCTCCAGATAGACCGAAGTTTTCTCCGTCGCATCCGTATAGAAGCGGCGCACCACATATCCGTTCGGAACCGTATACAGCATCGCACACAGAACCATTCCGAGCACGGCGCCGAACGCCGTCAGACATACGAGTTTCCTTCTGTATCCGCTCCATACTGCGCGCATCTTCACAAACAAAGCATCCGGCAGCCCGGCGAACGGCACTTTCACTGTCCTGTCAAGCTTCGGAACCAGACAGTATTCTTTCACGCCTTCTTTCTGTATAAAGAGCAGACTTCCCAGAAATATCAACGTCACGTTTTTAAAAGACGTATTGAAAAGCAGCGGCTCCGTCCATCCTGCTCCCAAGAAGCAGACAAGGATAACAAGCTCTCTCGTCCGCTGTTTATGCGTATCATAAAAAAGCAGCGAAAAATATCCCAGCATGAGAATTACAAAAGTGACCAGTCCGTAATTAATATATCCCCAGACATAGGAGTTATCCATCGTCATGGAGGAGCGCACAATCTTGGAAATATCCGCCCCGAACAGACTGTGATACTCCGAGCGCAGGAACTGCTCCGCCAGATAAATTCTTGTGTTCAGCTTAAAATTCAACTGCTGGACATAATAGCCGAGTCTTGGGTGATACAGATAAAACGGCGCGACAAAAGACAACACCAGACAGACCGGCAGCACCAGATTTGCGAGCACTTTCTCAACAATGCCGAATTGCGGTCTGACCCGTATATACAAAAATCCGATTAACAGAACGGAAACAATACCAAATCCGGTATAGCTGACGGAATACAGGAATACAATGATATTCCCCATCATCATCCATAGGAAATGCTTAAATTTGTAATGTTCTTCCAACTCATAAAGAATATAAGCGCACAGCGCTAAATACGTGATGTGCAGTATGTTAGGATGCGTAAATCCAAGACTCCAGCGAAAGATATGCCCAAGCCCCATCTTGGCATGTACTCTGTACACCGTGTGTTCCAGCCGGAAGAACGAGAAAATACTGAGTACAATCGCACATAATGACCATACCCACAATCCTATATGGAAAATCTTCCTGACAGAAATATTCTTCATGCCCAGCACCAGAAATGCCAGAAAAAGTATGCCTCTCTCATGGGATTCGCAGAAAACAACCGCCGTCAGAATCACAAACAGCGCCTGCATGACCCACTGCCTCTTCGTGTACGGCGTTACGAGTATCTTCAAAGCCCCAAATAGAAAAGCAGGAATGATAAGCAGTTCAAACAGTTTCTGTCCCTCGTACAGTCCCAGTCCCTTCGTCACGGACAACAGGATAAAGAAACCAAAATAGCAAGCCTCCGCCACTGTAATCTCTATGCTGTTTTTTTGTGCAGTCTCATGAAATCCGTTCTTCATCTATATCATCTTTCCTCTTATTCTCTATAGCCTGAGCGCCGGTCCCAGCGCCCACGGATAAGCGCCGTAGCGCTGCGGATACTGACCGAATCCTTCGCATTCTCCGGAACAGTCATACACCTTCCCGTCTCTGACCGATCTATACACCGCATTCTTACCCGCCTGCAGCGCCTGTGCGTATTTGGAATCTTCCAGAATATGAAGTTCTATTCCCTGCTTCATCGCTGTGCAGATCATTCCCGTTGCCGAAGTATCAACCGGACCGTCCATCGCATGTAACTGCCATGAGAAATATCCGTCCTTATGCTGATACGGCAACACGGCGTCTACCAGAGCAATATAAGCGTCCCTTAGCCGCTCCGCCCCGTATTCGCTTATCATGCATCCTGTCATACCCCGCAGCAGCCATCCGACAGCCCGTCCCCAGCCTATAATACCATATTTGCACGCCGCATCCGTCACATAGCCATGATAGGGCAGTCCCGTGACGCCATCCATGCCGTACGCGGCAAAGTTCACAATCTGTTTCACCGCCATTTCCATGACATCCGCCCTGTCATACACCACGCCATACCGATAAAGGAACGGGCACATAAGCCCGATAAGATCCACAAAAATATATCCGTTCTTCTGCGCCGCCCGATACGGAAAGCTTCCCATCTCATCCACCGGATAATTCATACCGTATGCGGCAAGCTTCTCAACCGCTTCCCTGCACGCCTGTACATTATGCGCGCCGACCAGTCCGTTATTCCGTCCGTTCGCGCGGTATTCCTCGTATGCGGCAAGCAAAGTCTCTCCGGACAGTAAATCGTCCGGATAGTAAATTGGGCATCCCCTCTTCATCCATCTCGCATAATATGCCGAAAGTGCCTGTTCTGCCTGAAAAACTGTCTCCTTCTGCACTTCGCCGCTCTTTTCCGGGTCTGTAAGCGCCGGCTCTTTCTCAACTGCGGCTGCGCGCTCTGTCACCATACATGTTTGCTTATAATGCCACAATCCGTCAGCCAGCAGACCTGTAGTCCAGAAAAACAAGTCTTCCGGTGTTGTTTCACGGCGGAGAATATTCTTCTTAATCCATCTTTTTGCTTTGGTCTTTGTGTCCCACAGACCATATGTCATAAGCTCACGACAAGCAGTCTGTGCCAGAATATCTCTGTCTATTCTGTTTTGCGGCTTACTTACCGTATCCTGCGCCATCATCCGTCCTATCCTTTCTTCCTCAAAGGCAGTCTTCCCACCGCCAGATTCCACAAATAATCAAATTCCTGTGTCTTTCTGAAAAGCAGAAAGAACACCATATTATAAACAAACGTGATTATCACCGCCATCACGATAAACGTCAGCAGATTCACCTGCGCCATAACAAATGTCTTCACCGGAATCATGAGAAGTATGATGGCCATAATCACACCAATGTACTTGACCGAATCTTTGAAATACGGCCATGCCTTTCTCGAAAAGCAGTCTCTGTACACAATCACCGGCTGGATCAGATTCGCTAACACGCCGGAAACGACCGTTCCGACGTACACACCGGCCAGTCCGATATACCGGATACCGATAATGGACAACGCCAGATTCACCGCGCCTTGGAACAGCGACAAGTATTTATCCTGCTCAAATACTCCCGCAGCAATTTTGAAGTTCACCAGAACGGTTCTGCCGCCTTTGAAATAGAAATCAATCAGCATCAGCATCAATACAGCCTGTCCTAGTCCCCAGCTCTCGTTTAGCCAAATCCCCGTAATGAGCGGCGTCAGAAGCAGCCAGAATCCGACCGCTGCAAACCCGTACAGCCAGCATGCGGCAAACCGGTATACTTTGAACATCGCATGCTGCCGCTCCTTCGATTCCGTCGCCACCAGATTACCGAATCCGGAAATCACGGAATTAAAAATCACACCGATGAAATTGATCGCATATGTGAGAATCATCGTATAGTTGCCTACGATTCCGACCCAGCCTACATCCATGAAACAAGTGATGATGATACTGTCCGTGGACGTTCTTGCCACATCCCCTATCTTGTGTAACATCAGCGCCTTCGTCTTGCTAATGACTATCTCCGTCTCTTCCCTGTCCAATTTCCTGACGTTCTTTTCTCTAAGATAAGGGTACAATTTATTAAAGTAAATGCCGACAAAGATTTTCTGTACCAGCTCCACCGCTGATTGCGTTAACAGAAACAGCAGGAAATTTTTCGTGACAAGAAGAATGATAATCTGAGCAAAAACCGTAATCATCTTCGTAATCGTGGCGATATTCGTCTGAATATAATTGCGCTGCTGTGCATTCGCCAGACTGTACTTGTATGCCACGAAATAGGTACTGACCGTGTTGAAAAGGAAAATCAGGTAATAAAGAATCAGATCTCTGCCGTTTATTCCCTTACTATCCTTAATCAGGTAAGGCAGAAAAGGAATCAGGGCGATCCCGACAATCGTAATCACCCCGGCGATTACAAGATACGCCCGCTTGTATAAGCGCATATAAGACTTAATCTTTTCCAGATTATTCTCAGCCACCGGCTTATACAGACTGTAATTGAGCGCACTGCCGATTCCCAGTTCCGCAAGTGATAATACGCTCAGAATATCCGTATACAGACTGTTTACGCCCAACAGTGTCTTATCCAAAACCATGATAAAAACGGTTCTTTGCAGAAATCCCATTATCATGATCATGATATTGCCTAAATACCCGAAGAAAATATTCTTCTCAGCCTGCCTGACTCTGCCCATCGCATTGCCTTTCCCAATTTCCAATCTCTACTGACCAGTCAACTGTTTCCATATCTTGCGTACTTCATCCCCTGCCGCCTGCGCCTTAGCAATATACTCCGGCATTATGGTCT
>VSOA01000200.1 GCA_009774585.1 Lachnospiraceae bacterium | reverse complement strand
TAGGTTTTGAAACCGATTCTCCGTATATTCAAAAAGCAATAACAGCCATAACAACTCCAGAGATAGCTTCACAGCACAAAAATTGGTTTCACGGAGGAGAAGCCTTAGACGCAGACGGCAGAGGAGGCAATCGTGCGGTTAGTGCCGATATTTTATCGTGGGTCAAATATCCCGAGGGTTATCCTCTACTGTCTGATGAAATTTCACTTGCTTTTGAACACCTCTCAGCAGTTCTGAATTATACATCAGTCGATGATTTTTCTATTAAGGGTAAGAATAAACGGTATTATAAGCCTAATGCGTTATTCCCTGGAGCAAACCATATTAGTCTTCTTGAAAATACGCAAAGCTGGAGAAACGAAGAGAGTATGAAAATCGCAAAGGATGCTGCAAAATGCGCCTATGATCTGCTTAAGGATTTTGACGAACATATAACTTTCCGCAAGCCTAAAGAATTTGGCAGCGGATTTGTCGGTCCGTTCAACTATAATTGGATGGCATTAAACCCCATTACTAAAAATGAGTTGCAAAATATCTTGGATGACCCGTATCATGTTCATTTTGGATTTTGGTTAAGAACAATTACAGAAGCTCCTGATTGGGTTCGTCAGACCACGCAGCCCTATGAGCTTTTGGCACAGCTTTTAGATGAAGATACGTTTATGGATATGATACCCGAAAAAACGCTTAAAGGATTTAAGGATATTTTAGGTAGAGAACCAAATTGGAGAAAGAAAACATCTATAAAATGCGATGTGACCTTTGCATTGCTTAATGCTTGTTGGTCTGTAATAAATGCATAAAGAGATATTCACAACTTTCAGTTTGTAAAACAACCATTACCATAATTACAACTGAATAAGTAATATAACACAGCGTCAGAGCGTATAGAAACCAGTCTATGCGCTCTATTTTTATGTAAAGGAGTAGATAAATCTCTTTATTCACCATGTTTCTCCCGCAGCTTAACTTTATCCGCGGCATAGCGACGGCGTTCGTCTTCTAGCGCGGCATAGTGTTTTTTGGTCGTATTAACGTCTTTATGCCCAAGCACGTCTGCTACCAGATAGATATCGCCCGTTTCTCGGTATAAGGATGTGCCGTAAGTGCTTCTTAACTTATGTGGGGTGATCTTCTTAAGGCTTGTGACGGTGGAAGAGTATTTCTTGACCATATTTTCTACGGCACGCACAGAAATTCTTCGATTCTGCATGGAGAGGAAGAGCGCATTCTCATGTCCTGACTGAGGAATGATATGATGCCGTTCATCCAGATAGTCCTGCAGGGCATTCTCTACCTCTTCGCCAAAGTAGATGACTTCCTCGTAACCGCCTTTGCGGCGTATTTTAATGCCGTTATTCTTGAAATCCACATCGCCGATATCGAGTCCGACGCATTCCGAGACACGAATGCCGGTTCCCAACAGAAGTGTCAGGAGTGCTACATCTCTTGTCTTGGTGACTTTATGGAAACGTTGTTGTGTCGAAGTCAGTCCAGTGCCGTCCTCTACCTGATCTAACAAAATGGCAACTTCGTCAGCATCCAGACGGATAATTTCCTTTTCATGTAATTTCGGAAGGGGAACAAGCACCGCAGGATTTTTCTCAATCAGTTCCGCCTGAAAATAGTAATTATAGAAACTTCGAAGCGCCGCAAGTTTTCTCTTTTTACCTCGTTCGTCGTTGGTATAAATTTTGCCGTCTTTCTCATAGTAGGAGAGATATTCAATGTATTCTTCAATATCTTCTCTCGTAAGCTGTTCAAGGAGTGTCAGAGGAAAGTCACGGATATCCATCCGTCTGCAATAGCTGTTGCTGTCATGCAGATACTCAAAAAAAACACGGATATCGTAAGCATATGCAAGACGTGTTCTCGCGGAAGTATATTCACTGATACCGCGAAAAAATTGCTTGCAGAATGGGGGTAAGGTGTCCAATACTTCACGCATTTTTTGGACATTGCCAATATTCTGCTGATCATGATAGTTATTATTCTTTCGTGTATCCATTTATTTCCCAACCTTCCAATCTGCCGTTTTGAATGGCTGTAAACAGTCTTTCCTTGACGCCCGGCGTATTCAGATTAATTTCACGAATCAGATTCTTGATATATTCCCGCTTGGTATGTCCGTCAGCAGGGCAAGGACTTTTTACCACCGGAACATCATACTTATGCACAAACCCGATGACATCCGCCTCGTGCATATAAATCAAAGGACGTATCACGGTGATGTCGGTCCGGTCCAGATATGTGACCGGGCGGAAAGTGTGAAATCTTCCTTCATAGATAAGCGACATCATCATGGTTTCCACCACGTCGTCTTTATGGTGCGCATATGCAACCTTATTACAACCAGAAGCTTTCATGGCGTCATTCAACGCACCCTTACGCATCTTGGCACACAGAGAGCAGGGATTGGATTCCTTACGATCATCAAAGATGATTTTGGCGATGTCTGTCTTTACAATATGATATTCTACATCAAGCGAGGCGCACAATTCCTTAATTTTGTCCAGATTTAAGTTGTGAAATCCGAGATCAACCGTGACGGCGCATAAATCAAAGGGCTGCGGATAAAACCGTCTGAGACCCTGCAGGGCATAAAGCAGTGTGAGACTGTCTTTGCCTCCTGAAATGCCAATGGCAATTTTGTCATTTGGTTCAATCATGTGATAATCATCGATTGCCTTACGAGTAAGGCTGTAAACTTGCTGTAGTTTCATAATAGTTTGTCCAGTTCTTTGTTCAATTTCTTCTTTAAATTATCCAGTTCTTCTTCTGTCGGCAGATATTGATCATGGTTCATCTCTGAACTTCCCAGTCTCCAAACCGGTCCGGGTGTCGGAGTATCACCCGTTCTTCGAGGAAAGAAGTGCCAATGCATATGAACGCCGTTCCCGGTTCCGAGCAATTCATAATTCAATTTATCAGGTTGAAACGCATTGTAAACTGCCTCGGCTGTCAGCGACATTTCCTCTAAGAACTTGCTGCGAAACTCTTTCTCAAGAAAATGAATTTCCGTGGCATGTTCTTTACATAGAAACAGGGTATATCCCTTAAATCTCTGATGGTCCCCGAGCACAATATATCCTGTTTCCAATTCTCTCACAAAATACGGATTGTTTCCTTGTTTTGTCAAAGCGATTCTTTCGCAGACACCACAATTACATATTATATTTTCTGACATGATTTTACCTCGATTGAACAGTTTTTTGGCAACAATTTATATTCTCGTCCATTTGATTCTCCACTTTATCATTATACAAAATATTCGTTTTCTTAGCATTAAATTTTTAAAAATATAATGCAGATTATGAAAAAAATGGTATACTTAATATATTGCGACTATATGAGTGCGGACTGACATGTATTTTGATATTTTAACAGTTGCATTTCAATTATACTAATTTAGAATGGAGTTACATCAAATGAAATTCAAATTTGAAAAAAAATATCTGTATTGGGGGCTTACGGCTTTCCTTGTGATTGTGGCAAGTATTTTATTCTATTATATTCTCTTTCACAGATCCAGTCTTTCATATGGTATTAAGACATTCCTCGGAATCGCAATGCCGATTATTGATGGCTTTATACTCGCATATTTAATGACCCCCGTGCTCAACAAAATTGAAAAATATATCATCAAACCGTTATATGTGAAAGCCAAAATCCCCTTGACGGATAAGAGTAAACGGCGGATGAGAGGTCTTTCTATATTAGTTACGGTTGTTCTAATATTGATTATCTGCTATGAATTTTTCGGTTTGATTATTCCGGAAGTAGTACGCAGTATTCAAAGCATTATTTTCCAGTTCCCGATTTATATCAATAACCTCACGAACTGGGCGCTTGGACTTATGAAGAATAATCCGGATTTAGAAGAAACGGTGAACGGATTGATTACACAATATTCACCTAAATTATTGGAATATTTTAATACCAATTTACTGCCTCATATTAACGAATTGGTCAAAACACTTTCAATGAGTGTTCTTAGTATTTTTAAAGCCTTATGGAATTTTGTTATCGGATTTATTATTTCCATCTATGTACTCGGAAGCAAAGAGAAATTTGCAGGTCAGGCCAAAAAGATTGCTTATGCGTTATTTGACCGTAAAGCCGGCAACGAAGTAATATCTAATTTTAGATTTATCCATAGTACATTTATCGGATTTATAGGCGGAAAGATTGTCGATTCCATTATTATCGGCATTATATGTTTTGTCTGTACGAGTATTATCGGTACTCCATATGCAATTCTGGTAAGTGTGATTATCGGCGTGACCAATGTCATTCCGTTCTTCGGACCGTGGATTGGCGGAATACCGAGCGCGTTGCTGGTATTGATGGTTGACCCGATGCATGCTTTATATTTTACGATTTTGATACTCATCATCCAGCAGTTTGACGGTAATATCCTCGGACCGAAGATATTGGGTGATTCTACAGGCCTTTCCGGATTCTGGGTGATCTTTGCAATCACTATTTTCGGCGGACTGTTCGGCGTGCCGGGTATGGTGGTAGGCGTACCGATTTTTGCCGTATTTTATGCTGGTGTCAGGGCATCTGTTAACAAAATGCTGCGCAAAAAAGAACTCCCTACAGACATACAGCCTTATATGACGGTCGGTCAGATTGAAGAATCTAAGGTCTTTACAGAGTATGTACCGCCGGTGAAAAAGAAAAAGAAGAAAGAAGAGAGCAGTGACAATGAGATTTCTGATTCAGAGAGTAAGTAGTGCAGGCGTTTCGATAGATAACCATACGGTCGGTGAAATTAAACAGGGATTTTGCGTGTTTGTCGGTATTTCTGACAGTGATACCGAGGAAATTGCAGATAAAATGGTTCAAAAATTAGTGAACCTGCGTATTTTTAGTGATGAGAACGGCAAGACAAATTTGAATCTTTCCTCCGTCAACGGCGAACTGTTAATTATTTCACAATTCACACTATACGCCGATTGTAAACACGGAAACAGACCGTCGTTTCTGAAGGCTGGCAAACCGGAATCTTCGGAGCAGCTCTACCAATATATTATTAAAAAATGCCGGGAATATATACCAAAAGTTGAACACGGTGAATTTGGCGCCGATATGCAGGTATCCATCGTTAATGACGGACCGTTCACGGTCTGGCTGGATTCGGAGGAATTATATACATAAGTACCTCTGATATGCTCCTTTTATAACCTATATCTATTCGTTAAACTTGTGTTTTGCGCATAGTTCTATATCGAATAATTGACTACTCGTCAAGGCTGTATATCGCGATGTATCCGGTATCTGACACGATTTGCTGATCTTGAGGACTAGTCATCCAATCTAAGAACAATTCGACATTTTCATTTGGATTATCGGCAAGCGTTACAGCATAAAGTTGTGTGGTAATCGGATATTGTCCGGAACGTATGGTATCTATATGCATAAAGAAACATTGCCACGGCAACAAATATCGGTGAAATGATCGCATAGATTTCAGTGCTCATTGTCCGGTTGTGGTGGCGGATTAGACGAATCATCTTTCAGATATGGGTTATACCGTTTTCTTTCCTCTTTTTTCATAAGGTTACTAAATCCCCGCACTACACGCAAAAAGGACGAAAGCAAAATCTCTCGTCCTTTACTTTAGTTTCTTTATCGGGTCTCAAAATCTTCGACAAACTGCGCAATCAGTTTCACAGACCCGTCAATACCGAGAACGCCGCTGTTGATGGACAAATCATAGCTATCCGCCCGTCCCCACTTCTTGGAGGAATAATAATTGTAATAGCTCTTGCGGGATTTATCTTTCTTATTCATCATGTCGATAGCCTTCTGCTCCGTTGTGACGTCTTCATAACGCTCCATAATTCGCTTAACTTTACTGTCCTTATCTGAATGAATAAAAAGATGCAGACAGTTCTGGTAATCGTGCAGTGCGTAATCCGCACATCTTCCGACGATCACGCAGGGACCTTCACTTGCAATCTTCTTAATCGTATCAAACTGCGCCAGAAAAACTTTATGACTGATGGGCATATCTACAAAGGAAGAAGAATTATATCCGAATGAATAAGTATCCATCACAAGGTTATAAAGAAATGAGTTTGTCGGTCGCTCGTCATGACTCTGTATCATCTCCTCACAGAACCCGCTCTCTTTCGCTGCTCTTGTCAAAAGATCCTTATCATAAAATTTGATTCCGAAATATTCTGCAACTTTCTTGCCAATTTCACGACCTCCGGAACCAAACTGACGTCCAATTGTAATAATTGTATTCATTAAGCATCACCCTTTCTCACGTAAATCTTTATCTTAAAAAGATAAGTATATTTATATTATATACATTTCTCACACAAAAAGCAAATATTTTAAAAGAATGCTATACAAAATATATAAAGAAACGTTATTGTCATACATTGCTACATACTTGATTTACAGTAAGGGAACCAAGAATCGGCGAATTCAAATTGATAATATCTTAAGGTGTGACGGCAAACGTGTCAATGATTACGGGAATTCTTGCGCCGGCACCTTCTATGGCATCCTCCGGATAAGCATAGAATATACACCATACATCGTCCGTGGATTCCATGAGTCGTACACGAGTGATCAGATTATCTTCCTGCTTTACCATTTCAATTCTTCCAGAAGAAGTGTTGTTGTCTGCTGTGAATTCGTGTATATCTGACAATTCTGCTTCTACATCCGCTATGCTTGTATTTTCATGACGTTCAATATAAAAGCGAATCCGGTCGTTATATGCGTATACCCATGTGTCCGGTACAGTCTGTTCCCATACCGGAGCGCTTTCAACCGCTGAATACGGTGATTCATCCGGAATATAGATAGAATATCCGTTACCGACATACAGTTTGGCAGTCGTCTCTTCCAGTTCACCTTCCAGTAGGAAAGTAAGCGTTGTGGTACTAATATCATTGCTCGTCTGATCTTCCGTACTCAAAGGTTCTGAATTGCCTGCAATAGATTCAGATTCAGTCATATTGTCTACAATAGATTCAGTCATAGGGTCTTCCTTAGGTTTTTGAATAGAACATCCAATCAACATACCTGCGCCAATTGTTAGGATGATTGTGAAAACTAGTATAAATGAACCGTTTCTCTTTCCTCCTTTCATTAAAAATAACTTCTCGGAATCTTCAGCCCTTATTTTACAAGGCTTTCAGGCTCCCTTTTTCAAAAATCACCCACTTTTTT
>VSOA01000199.1 GCA_009774585.1 Lachnospiraceae bacterium | reverse complement strand
GATGTGCCTACAATTGCCGTAAAGCTTCCCTTTTCTATGGAAAAACTGAGATCGTCTACCGCTTTGACCGTGTTGTCTCCACTCTGGTAGTACTTCTTTAAATTTACCGCCTGCAAAATTTCCATGATACTGTTCACTCCTTATTTATGTTCTATACCGTCGCCGTGTGATATCGGTCCGGCACTATAGTCATCATAAGCCGGAGTTATTACAGCCGTGTTACAAACTGCAAATTATTTTCAATTAAAATGAAATCTCCTTCCTATATAACGCTCTCTCATCCAGAATCTTCTTAAAGTCTGTATCATTTCGATATCCTTTGATATCATCCATATATTCGACATAATCACAGACATACACATATACTTTGGAAACATCCCTGCCATTAATCGCGTAAGTGTCCGCATAAGAACTGCTGCCATTCGGAAGAAGCTGACCGTCCGCATCGAGTACCACCACAAATACCCCTTTCTCGGCACGCTCTTCATTGCATTTCTCCTCTACCGTAATCTCAAATTTCGTCTTTGTGATCTGATATAAGCCCGCGCCGGTATCATTGATTTCATCCACCGTGACCACATGCGTACCGTCCTGATCCATCTCAATGTGGAGATTGAATGTGAATGGTCCGTCAAACCACCAGTTTTCATATTTGTTCGGGAACTGATTCCTGTCCGGCGGCGTAATTTCAGCCATAAATGCACGCCACTCTTCATCCGTCATCGCCTCCAAGTCTGCCTGCGTCTTGCCTCTGTAGTCGAGCGGTTCCGGTTCCGCCCTGTCACCGACGATCTGATCGATCGTATAATCCATATCAAAAGAGTCTAAAGTCCGATATTGTTCCTTCAGCCCGATATCATTTCCGAAAATACCCAGTGCGTCAATACGATAAATACCCGCATAGGTATGCTCATCTATAAATTTTCCTTCTATCGAACCTGTACCGCCGTTCGCATAGCCCTGCGCCTCACCGCTCCCGGAAGGCATGAACGAGTAGTCCGCCGTGCCTTTCAGATAAATAATCGGCTTCTCCGCCATATCCGTCATCGTCGCCGGAAAAGCCTCCTCACTCGTAATCATAAGCGATAGATAAATCGCCTCCACAGAACAGTAGGCCTCCGAAACGGATACCGTGACACCATTCGCAGTCTTAGTATATGAGGAATCGGTCGTGGACATACTGTCGGCGCCGTCTCCCTCTTTGACGGTTCCCGAATCATTGTCCTGCTGCAAGTTACCGCCCTGCGTCGCATCTTCTCTATTCCCATTGTTTGAATGATCCGTTTCCTCAAACTTCTGCGCAACAGAATCCAAATCTCCCTGATAAGAATAGTCTTTCTGCAAGAATTTGAAAATATTTCTGATAACCGGGATCTTGGATGCCAGCGCCGGCTGAGAAGCGAAAATTCCCATACAGAGAAACAGTGCGGCGGCGGCTGTTGCAGCCTTTATCACCGTCTTTTTACGTTTATTTCGTATATATATTTTTTCACCCTGCCTGATTCCCTTGCGCACACACTGCGATAAGTTATCCGGGATGGCAATTGCGTCAAATCGTTCACTTTTCATTCTATCTACCATTTTCCTTTCTCGTTCAACCATACATCTTATGATTCTTGTCCTGCATTTCCCGCTCTGCGCTTACTGCATCCTCTTCGCCATCGAGCTGTCGCCGTAACAGCTCCTTAGCGCGATGCAGGTACGCCTTCACACTGCCTTGCGGAATATTCATGACCTCTGCGATATCCTTGATTTTCATTCCATGAAAATACTGTAAAATAACTACTGTTTTGTACATCGGCGGAAGTAAATCCAGCGCATCATAAAGGTCTGTCTTTTCCTCTATAGATAACGTTTGTTCCGGCGCGGCCTCGTTATAATCCTCAAAAGGACTGCTGTTCCTATACTTCTGCTGTGCTCTGTAAATGCTGTTGATCAGTATGCGTGTAATCCATGTCTTAAAATACTGTGGCTCACGAAGCTTATCCATGGAAATCATTGCGCGCATAGCGCATTCCTGCACTGCATCCAAGGCGTCCTGTTCATTCTTGGTATACATGTATGCCAGTTTATACAGGTATTCCTGATGCATGATAATCAGTTCTCCAAAAGCCTCTCTATTTCCTTTCGCTGCCTTCTCGACCAGTTTCAGGCTTACTGTGTTCTTCATCTTTATGACCATGCCTTTCTTCTTGATTACGACCATGTCTCTGCAGCGACAATATCTGTCGTATTCACACATGTGTTATACTCATTAGATAATGCAGAACAGCAAAAAGTTACAAATACAAAAAAAGTATCTTACACTAAATAAGATACTTTTCGTTTCTTAATTCTCTCCCATCTTCACAAGCTTCGCCGCCTGATCTGCTGCAATACATGCATCGAGTATTTCCTGAATATCTCCGTTCATCACCTTGTCCAGCTTGTATATGGTCAGGTTGATACGGTGATCGGTAACACGTCCCTGCGGAAAGTTATAAGTTCTGATTTTCTCTGAACGGTCGCCCGTGCCAATCTGGCTTCGGCGCATCTCCGCCTCCGCATCATGTCTCTGCTGCTGCTCAATATCATACAGCTTTGCCTTGAGCAGTGCGAATGCCTTCGCTTTATTCTGAATCTGTGACTTCTCCGTCTGGCTGTACACCACGATTCCTGTCGGGTAATGGGTCAGGCGAACCGCCGAATCCGTCGTGTTGACACACTGTCCACCGTTTCCGGATGCTCTCATAACGTCTATTCGTATATCTTTATCTTCAATAACGATATCTATATCTTCATCCACCTCTGGCATGACCGCTACACTGATTGTCGATGTATGAATACGACCGCCGCTCTCCGTCTCCGGCACACGCTGTACTCGATGCACGCCGCTCTCATATTTCAACACGGAATAAGCACCTTGTCCACTTACCATGAAGGTAACGCTCTTCATTCCGCCGATACCGATTTCCTCCACTTCCATGGTCTCCACCTTCCACCGTCTGCCTTCCGCATAATGCACATACATTCGGTAAATCTCCGCCGCAAAGAGCGCCGCCTCGTCGCCTCCTGCACCCGCACGTATTTCCATGATAACGTTTTTCTCATCATTAGGATCCTTCGGCAGAAGCAGGATTTTTAGCTCACGCTCCAATTCTTCTACACGTTTCTTGGCGCCTGAAAGCTCCTCCTTCAGCATCTCCCTCATCTCTTCGTCAGACTCTCCATCCAGCATGGTAAGAGAATCTTCAATATCCTGATTGCACTTCTTGTAGTCTTTATATGCGTTCACAATAGGCATCAAATCGCTCTGCTCTTTCATGAGCGCGCGAAAGCGTTCCTGATTGTCCGCAACGGTTGGCTCACTCAGCTCATTCATGATTTCCTCAAATTTTCGCAGTAAGTCTTCTAGCTTGTCAAACATAATTACCTCCAAAGTACTCCATGCACTACTCTGTCGAGTCCTGCAAAATCTTTCACAATTTCTATTTCCTCATATCCGGCTTCTTCCATAAGCGCGCGGACGTCCTCTCCCTGATCATATCCGATTTCAACAAATAGCATTCCTTCGTTATTCAGGTATCTTCCCCCCTGCGCGATAATCTCACGGTAGAAGTACAGCCCGTCTTCCGCTCCATCCAGCGCTGACCTCGGCTCATACTCTCTTACTTCCGGCATCAAAGTTTCAATAACACTTGTTCTGATATATGGCGGGTTCGATACAATCATATCAAACTTCTCAACGAAGTCCAACTGTTCAAACAGATTGCTGCAAATCCAAGAAACCTTCCGCCTTGTCTCCTCCGTCGAACAAACCGCCTCACATTCCGCCTCTTTTATTTGCCCTAGAATCCGCTCTCCATTTTCTCTTGCAACCTGCAGCGCTTCCCTTGACAAATCAACCCCCACTCCCATGCAATCGTTGGAATAGTGCAGAAGGCTTATCAGAATACAGCCTGACCCGGTACACATATCCAGAATGCGCATACCGTCGTGAAGATAGCGCATGGCCTCCTCCACCAATATCTCCGTATCCTGCCGCGGAATAAGCACATCCTTATTAACTGTGAACGTTAATCCCATAAATTCCTGCTCACCGGTAATATATTGCAGCGGCATATGACTCGTGCGCTTAGCAATACATGCCTGATACCTACTGTATTCCTCCGCCGATATCTTCCTGTCTCCATGAACCAGCAGCGTATTTCGGTCCGTCCCGCAGCACCATTCAAGCAAAAGCCTTGCTTCCAGCCCGGCTTCCTGAATATCTCGCTGTCGCAGCCGATCCATTCCCCATTGATATAGTTCCTGATAAGTCAGTTCTTTATTACATGACATGTGTTATTACCATCCGCATCTCTGCTTATTCATCGTCTTCTTCCGGCTGCTCGTCATCTTTCAGCCACGAATCGTCCACTTCATATCCGAATGCTTCATACAGATATGCTTTCCAGTCGAAAACCGCCTCCACTGCCGCAATGGCAACTTCCACCATACTCTCATCCGGCTCTTTCGTCGTAAGCCTCTGCAGCCACATCCCCGGTGCCGAAATAATCCTGACCAATATATTATTACTTCTGCCTGCCAGACGGATAATCTCATAGGAAATACCCGCAATCACCGGAATCAGCGCAATACGAATCAAAACACGGTATACCGGATTTTCCACCCGGATAAAGAAAAACAGGATCACACTTACCAGCATAACAAACAATAGGAAGCTTGTCCCGCATCGTTTATGCTGTTTGGAACTTCTCATAACGTTCTTAACCGTCAGCGGACGCCCTTTTTCGATGCAATTAATACACTTGTGTTCCGCACCGTGATACATATAGACACGCCTGATATCTTTCATCAGCGAGATGCTTAGAACATATCCCACAAAAATCACAATGCGAAGCGCTCCTTCAATAATTGCCATAAAAGACGCGTTTCTGATATATTCCTCAAAAAGAGAAGTCACATAGTAGGGCAGCACCATGAAAATGCCGATTGCAAGCGCAAAGGAAAGCACCATGACAATCGCACTGAAAGCTTTGTCCGCCTTATCCTTAAAAATCTTATGAAAAGCTTTATCCGCCAGCGTCTCCTTGGCGTCTTCATCCTCATAGAACGCCGCCGAAAAATTCAGGCTCCGCATTCCCAGAATCAAAGAATCCACGAACTGAAAAACGCCTCTTATAAAAGGAATGTTCAACAATTTGCTTCCATGAACAATACCGATATAATGCTCGACCTCCACCTCGATTTCCCCATCGGGTTTCCTGACCGCTACCGCATACTGGTCTTTATTCTTCATCATGATTCCTTCCAGCACCGCCTGTCCGCCGATTCCGGAATATTTCATCTTTCTCTTCTTAGCCATTGCATATTCCTCGTTATTTAAATCTCTATGTCATATTATTAGAAAAGGTTGAGATATGCACCTCAACCTTTTTGTACAAACTTATTTGCTTTCCACACCGTACTTCTTGTTGAACTTATCAATACGTCCGCGAGCCTGTGCTGCTTTTTGCTGTCCTGTGTAGAATGAATGACACTTAGAACATACTTCAACGTGAATCTCCGGTTTTGTTGAACCGGTCACAAATGTGTTGCCGCAGTTGCACGTTACTGTTGCCTGATAGTATTCAGGATGGATTCCTTCTTTCATCTTATAACCATGCTCCTTTTCTAAAATAAACTTAAATGTTAAGCGACGTTACCGTCATACTATTTCTCATCCCATACTGCCGTAAATCGACAGCTTTTACATTGTAGCATAGGAATTTCATGTATGCAAGCCTTTTATCAAATAAAATCCGTAAATTTCTACCTTGTCAAATGAATTTTATTTTCTTGACCATATTCACAAACTCATAATTGTTCTTTGTTCTGGCAAACATGTCCAAAATTTTCTCCACAGCTTCATCCGCTTTCATGCCATTTAACGCCTTCCGGATAATATTGATGGCTTCCAGCTCGTCCGGTGATAAGAGGAGATCTTCTCTTCTGGTACTGGATTTCGGTATATCGATCGCCGGGAATACCCTCTTCTCGGACAACTTACGATCAAGCACCATCTCCATATTACCGGTACCTTTAAACTCCTCGTATATCACGTCATCCATCTTGCTGCCCGTCTCTACCAGCGCCGTCGCAAGTATGGTCAAACTGCCTCCCTCTCTCATGTTACGCGCCGCGCCGAAAATACGTTTCGGCATATGTAACGCCGCCGGATCAAGACCTCCGGATAAGGTACGTCCGCTGGGCGGAACGACCAGGTTATACGCTCTTGTCAAGCGGGTAATGCTGTCTAAAAGAATTACCACGTCACGTCCGTGCTCCACAAGACGTTTTGCACGCTCGATTACCATCTCTGACACTCTCTTGTGATGTTCCGGTAACTCATCAAAGGTGGAATAAATTACTTCCACATTCGGTCCCTCGATTGCTTCTTTAATATCCGTTACTTCTTCCGGACGTTCATCAATGAGCAGAATAATCAGATGCGCGTCAGCGGCATTTCTTGTAAGAGATTTCGCCACGGCCTTCAACAAAGTAGTTTTACCTGCTTTGGGCGGTGAAACAATCATACCTCTCTGCCCCTTGCCGACAGGACTGATCAAGTCCATGATACGCATCGCCACAGACGCTCCCGGCGTCTCCAATTTCAGTCTTTCATTCGGGAAAATAGGCGTCAGGTTCTCGAAGCTGGGTCTGCGCATCGCAATCTCCGGCGGATAACCATTAATGGATTTGACATACAAAAGAGCGCTGAACTTCTCATTCTGAGTCTTCACTCTTGTGTTTCCCTCTAAAATATCACCTGTTTTTAAACCAAATCGGCGAATCTGGCTGGGAGCCACATAGACATCATTCTCGCCGGGCAGATAATTCTCGCAGCGTATAAACCCAAATCCGTCACTCATCACCTCAAGGATACCGCTCGCGGTAATGCCGCTGTCCAGTTCCGTAGGGAATTTCTCTTCTTCCACCCCGTCCTTCTTCGGCGGAACCACGGATTTCACCGCAACTTCTTTGCCCGCTGCTTTATCTTTCTCATCTTCCGCCAGCATAGCTTCCACAATCTCCGCTTTCTTCATTGTCGAAGGACCTTTAATACCTCTTCCCTTTGCAATCGCTTTAAGGTCGGCGAGCGCTAATGACTCATACTTTTCTCTCAAACAATCATCCTCTATTTTAATAAATCATCTATATACATTCATCCGTATACAATCTTTAGTCTAGGGATTATATTAACTGA
>VSOA01000198.1 GCA_009774585.1 Lachnospiraceae bacterium | reverse complement strand
GATTTTCCAATACAATCAGCACAATCGAAAGCATGGAACCGGATGCGGATGTTTTGGATGGGCTTTCTTTGGGAAGCTCTCAGGCGGCAAATCCCGGCGACGCAGTAGCGGACTGGCTGAGTGGGCTTGGACTTGCAGAGTAGGAGGACGCAATGAAACGATGGACAGCGTTTTTAATGGCGGCCGTTCTGGTTTTTGGAATATCGGCCTGCGGTCGGAGCGAAGAAAAAGAAAATACTGTAAATGTGCAGGATACCAACAGCGAGGCGGAAAGCGTGACAGTTTCCGTTTCGCCGGAAGAAAACGAGGTGAGCATGATGGAGATTCCAAAAAGTTTTGTTTTGGTCGAAGGCGGCACCTTTCAGATGGGAAGCCCGGGAACTGAAAGCTGGCGGAGTGATGACGAAATACAGCATACGGTTACGGTCAGCGATTTTTACATAAGCCAGTCTGAATTGACGCAGGAAGAATATGAGAAGGTGATGGGGAAGAATCCCAGCAATTTTTCTGGCGGTGATCTTCCGGTTGAAAATATTTCATGGCTCGATGCGGTGAGTTACTGCAACTTCCGGAGCGAGAGCGAGGGACGAATGCCGGTTTATATCATTGACGGTCAGAATGTAAGCTGGGATCGCAGTGCGAATGGTTACCGTTTACCTACAGAAGCGGAGTGGGAATATGCCTGCCGCGCCGGTACAGTAACTCCTTTTAATACAGAAACATCTATCAGTGCAGAAGAAGCAAATTATTATGGGCATTATCCTTACATGATTGAGGACAATTATTTCTCACAGGGAAATCTGGATACACAGCCCGGCGAATACAGGCAGACAACCGTTGCAGTAAACAGTTTTGCTCCCAACGCTTTTGGGCTGTATAACACGCATGGCAATGTGGGTGAATGGGTGTGGGACTATTATGGCGAATACCCTAAGACAGAGGAAACCGATCCGGCTGGCCCGGACAGCGGTACGTTGCGGGTATACAGGGGCGGCGGCTGGAATGATTTTGCTAAAAATATGCGCAGCGCATATCGTGCCACGCTTGCGCAGGATAAGGGCAGCTTTAATATTGGTATGCGCTTGGTGCTTAATGCGGCGGCTGGCTCCGGTAGTGTTACAGGCACAGCATTGACGCAGGACTACGGAGCTTCTGATAATGAAAATGTACTGATTGCCTATTTTTCATGGGGCGGGAATACGGCAGGGATTGCCGGGGAGATACAGCGCCAGACAGGAGCCGACCTATTTGAGATTACGCTTGTGACTCCTTATTCCAATGATTACAACACAGTTTTGGACGAGGCACAGCGGGATCAGAATGAACAGGCAAGGCCGGAATTGGTGAATCATATTGAAAACATGGGAGATTACGACGTAATTATTCTCGGTTATCCAAACTGGTGGGCTTCTATTCCTATGCCGATTGCTTCCTTCTTGGAGGAATATGATTTTGAAGGCAAGACCATCATTCCGTTCTGTTCTCACGGCGGCGGCCGGTTCGGGCAGAGTCTGACAGCGATAGCGAAGCTGGCTCCTGATGCAGTGATGGGAGAAGCCTTATCGGTTCATTATTCTGGCGGGGCGACCTTGAATGAGGAAATCAGCCAGTGGCTTGATGCAAATGGAATTGAATATGAGTAGGAGGCGATACAATGCAATATATAAAACTTGGAAATTCTGATTTGACTGTTTCCCGCATCTGTATGGGCTGTATGGGATTTGGCGACGCAAATAACGGTCAGCACTCATGGACGATTGATGAGGGACATTCCCGTGAGATTATTCGGCGCGGGCTGGATTTGGGCGTTAATTTCTTTGATACGGCAATCGCTTACCAGAGCGGAACCAGTGAGCAGTATCTTGGCCGGGCGCTTTGGGAGTATGCAAAGCGTGAGGATGTGGTGGTGGCGACAAAATTTCTTCCCCGCACTCAGGATGACATCCGGGCCGGAATTACCGGACAGCAGCATATTGAGCGGATGATAAACCGAAGCCTCGCCAATCTTGGTATGGATTATGTAGATTTATATATTTATCACATGTGGGATTATGAAACGCCGCTTTACGACATTATGGAAGGCCTGAATAACGTGGTAAAAGCTGGTAAAGCCCGCTATATTGGTATTTCAAACTGCTTCGCTTATCAGCTTGCAAAGGCAAACGCACTGGCGGAAAAAGAAGGATTTGTAAAGTTTGCATCCGTGCAGGGGCACTACAATCTGATTTTCAGGGAAGAAGAACGGGAAATGGAAAAGCTCTGCCGGGAGGACAATATTGCCATGACACCATACAGCGCACTGGCAGGAGGCAGGCTTGCAAGGCTCCCCGGTGAAACCTCTAAGCGTTTGCAGGAGGATAGTTATGCGCGGCTGAAATATGACGCTGCTACCGGGCAGGATAGCGTGATTATTGACAGAGTGGCGCAACTGGCGGAGGACAAGGGCGTTTCTATGACGGAGATTGCTCTTGCGTGGCTTTTGACCAAAGTAACCTCTCCGATAGTGGGAGCAACGAAGCTCCATCATATCGAAGGAGCGGTAAAAGCGACCGAACTGGAATTGTCAGCGGAGGAGCTTTCCTATTTGGAGGAGCCTTATGTTCCACATAAGTTGGTAGGCGTTATGGCGCAGAATACGCAGGCTTCTTCGAAAGAAAGCCATGTATGGTCTACCGGAAACCAGAAAATATAACGCAGGTACAGACATAAGCAAAAAATGGAGGATAAGATTATGGTAAAGCAGACAGCAGGCAGAGATCAGCTTGGGGTTTTTGCCCCTAAATTTGCACAGTTAAATGATGATGTATTATTTGGAGAGGTGTGGAACAGGGAGGAAAAGCTCTCACTGAGAGACCGCTCCCTTGTGACGGTGGTATCTTTAATGTCGCAGGGGCTGGTGGATTCTTCCTTTCAGTACCATCTGATGAGCGCAAAGAACAACGGGATTACAAAAGAAGAAATTGCGGAGATTTTAACCCATGCGGCGTTTTACGCAGGATGGCCGAAGGCATGGGCGGCTTTTAAGATGGCGAAGGATGTCTGGACGGAGGAAGCACTGGAAGGGAACGAACGGGAAACCCATGAAAGAAACAGGAATTAAATCCCGGAGATGTAGTCAATATTCCGGTTGGAGTGAAACATAGGCATGGCGCTGCGCCGGATAGCTGGTTTTCCCATCTGGCGGTTGAAGTCCTCGGTGCAGAGGTTTCTAACGAGTGGCTGGAGGTAGTGGATGATGCTGCCTATGGCTGTTTGAAATAAGAGAGGCGGTTGACGGAAATATGAACGGAAGACGGAAACGGGCGGTTGACGCGGCTATGACGGTGGCTCTGCTGTTCTTGATGGGCTATCAATTCTGGGGCGATGCAGCTCACGAATGGACGGGGGCTGGGATATTTGTTCTGTTTGCCGTCCACCATATATTGAATTGGAGATGGTATAAAAATATATTTCAAGGTAAATATTCGCTCATGCGTATTTTTCAGGTCTGTGTAAATGTGCTGACATTGTTTTCGATGGTTGCCTTGATATATAGCAGTATTGTTTTGTCAAGATATGTATTTGTATTTTTACCGATAGAAGGAGGAATGGCGCTGGCAAGACGGCTGCATATCTTAGGTTCTTACTGGGGATTTTTGCTGATGAATTTACATCTTGGTCTGCATTGGAACATGGTGATTGGTATAGTTCAAAAGAGGATGCGGATAAAAAAATCTTCAGGAATACGCTCTGTTTTGCTGTTTTTCATTGGCACGGTAATTTCCCTGCATGGAATAGCAGTATTTATCAGAAGGAATTTTCTGACTTATTTACTGCTCAAAAGCGAATTTGTGTTTTTGGATTATGGGGAATCTATCGTTCTGTTCTATATAGATTATTTTGCTTTGATGGGGCTTTGTATATTTGTCGCACATTATCTCTCAAAGCTGTTAAGAAAAGTACATGGACAAAACAATATTCAAATAGATAAGCAGGAAAGAGGAAAGGAGGCTTCCTGATGAAAAAATGGATTGCGGTTATTCTGTCGCTCTGTATGCTGCTTGGAATGGTGGCTTGTGGTACTGAAAAAACAGAAAATACCCAATGCCGGAGGATAAAAGCAAAATTGAAGAATCTGCTGCAAATGTAGAAATAACGCCGGTAACAGAGGGAAATTCAGAAAAATCGGGTGATTCAGAAGAACCGGAAGATTCCTCCGCAGAACAGTTGGACAGTAATATTCTGATTGCGTATTTCACATGGGCGGAAAATACGCAGGTTGAAAGCCCGGACGAGGTGGATGTGGATGTGACTACCTCCGCAAGCGTATTGGTGCCCTGCAATACAGCAAAAATGGCAGGATGGATTCAGCAGAAGGTCGGCGGTGAGGATTATAAGATCGATTTGCTGTTCTTTCATCGGGGATTACAGTGTCTTGTGGCGTTTGAATTGAAAATTGGGAAATTTAAGCCGGAATACATATCGAAAATGGATTTTTATCTGGAAGCGCTTGATCGACAGAAGAAAAAGAAAAATGAGAATCCGAGTGTTGGAATGATATTATGTGCATCTTAAGATGATGAAGTGGTTGAGTATGCTATGAGCAGAACATTGTCTCCAATGATGGTTGCAGAATATCAACGCCGATTGCCAGATAAGAATATATTACAAAAGAAATTGCAGGAATTGATCAATATGCCTTTATTAGAAGAGGATGAGTAAGTATTGGCATTTAAGAATACGGTATGAAGCTGATCTTTAAAATACCGCTTAAAGTGCCAGATGAAACTTTAAATGGCACTTTAAAAGATAAATATTGTCCGTGATTGAAAATGTATTTATACAATATAGCTGGAGATTGCAGAGAAGACAAAAGACTCAAAGAGAACAATAAAGCGCCTTATGAAAGCAGTTGTTGATAAAGATATGATAGAGTACGTTAACGGACTGAAAATGGGGAAACGGGTTGAATGCTAAAGATGTAGAGTCGGAAATCCCGCATTGGGATTTGGGAAGAGATGTAGCCCAAACTGTGAAATCACAGATAGATTTGCTTTCGAACTATATTATATAATCAGTGAAAAACAAAGAAGAAAGACGAAACAGGTACTTGCTTCCGTTAAAGTACCTGCTTTGTTATGTAGAGAATTCCGGACTTCAGGATATTCTAAAAATGGATGCGGATCAAGAAGCGGAATTTGCCTTGCTGTTAAGAAAGCAGATGGGTGAATCTAATGTAAAGATAAGCGAAGAGAATAAATCGGGTGTACAAAAGCCTTAAAATGTGCTATATTGGATATTGACGCAACACTTTTGTAACATTTGAAGATAAAGCTTAGAGGAGAACAAATGAGTAAACTTGGGAAAAAGGCTTTTGCGCTGTTTCTTGCCGGGGCTATGGCAATGATGCCAGTATGCCATGCGGAGGCAGTGGGAGCCGGGAGTTCTATTGCAAGAGGAATAGACGTATCAAAACACAATTTAGCAATTGACTGGAGTCAGGTGCCCTCATCGGGAGTCAGCTTTGTGTTTATAAAGGCAGGAAGCACGAATTCAGGTGTGGATCCGTATTTTGATGCTAATATGAGAGGCGCGAACGCGGCAGGGTTAAAGACAGGCGTGTATTTGTATTCCTATGCAACCAACGCGGAACAGGCACAGAATGAAGCAGATCTTATATTGCAGTGGATGAGCAATTATACGGTCAGCTATCCAGTAGTGTATGATATAGAAGACGCGTGCCATAAGAATATGTCTCAGGCGCAGCTTCAGGAACTGATCAATACATTCTGCTCGGCGGTTGAAGCACAGGGATATTACCCGGTAGTATATTCCAGCAAGAATATGTTCCAGAATAAAATTGGTGATATCAAGTATGATAAATGGGTAGCGCAGTATGCGGACAACTTGGAGTACAACGGAGCATCTTTCTGGCAGAATACTTCTCATGGCAGTGTAGCAGGTATTCCGACCAGAGTTGATATGAATTACCAATTTAAAGATTATTCTTCCGTGATCGTCGCAGACGGATTTGCTTCACGCGGGGATCAGAAGGTTTTCTATGCGAATTACAGAATGCAGCGCTCATGTTGGGCAAACTGGGAAGATAGGAAATATCATTTAGATGAAAACGGCTTTGTACAGAAGGGCTGCTGGTTTGAGGATGAGACAGGGAGATATTTCCTTGCAACCAAGGACGGACATGCACTTCGTGAAGACGTAACCATAGAAGGCGTGGAATACTATTTCGATGAAAATGCGGTTATGCAGACCGGATTAGTACTCAGACCGGACGGCAATACATATTATTACGATGCTTCCGGCGCGCTTCAGAAGAATGTAACTGTGGAGATTGACGGAGTAACCTATGAAGTTAACAAGAATGGCATAGCAACTGCTGTGCCGCCACAGCCGACGGAAACACCGGCAGAGCCGGCAGAAGCGCCTATGGAAGCGGCAGAAGCTGTAAACGGTTAAGAGTAGATTTTAATATTGATACCGTCAGTTTGGCGGTGGAATGGAGATGTCTATGAAACCTCGTAAACACAAGCGTAAAGAGTCTTTCTCTGTTCTGTTGATTTCAAATACAGGACACAGCAGCAGGCAGTATCATATCACAAAGTCATGCCTGCGGCTTATCACGGTTTTTGTTTGTCTTGTATGTATTACCTTTGGGCTGTTTACTTATCATTATCTGACAAGACAGGAAAATGTCAGCATAGCATCAAAGGAAAATAAAGAAGAGGATCAGACGGAGCTTATGATGCAGCTTACTTCCCAACAGGAAGTGATACAGCAATTAGAGGCGGAAAAAGAAGATTTGGCGAATCAGAATAATGCACTGACATCGGAGAACAGAGCGTTACTTGAAGCCGCGAAATCAAATAAGGGCACAGAGGAAACGGCAATCACGACAGAGTCTGAGGAAGATGCGGCATTCCCGAGCCGGTATCCGTATACAGAAGCTGGAATTGTGTCAACTAAGTATTCGCAGGAACATCCTTATGTTTCAATCGAGACACAAGATGAAGGTAATATTATTGCAGCGGGCGAGGGAACGATTACAGAAGTCGGTTCCGCTGCCGGGTACCCGCTTGTCATTGAGATTGAACACGGGAATGGTTACAGAACACGGTATATGTTTGCGCAGGATGCGGAGCCTATACACGAAGCTGGAGATAAGGTGCAGAGCGGAGACGTCCTAGCGGCGGTTAATGCACAAAATGAGCAGGTGGATTATCAGGTTATTT
>VSOA01000197.1 GCA_009774585.1 Lachnospiraceae bacterium | reverse complement strand
GAGTATGCAGACTGCATGGGTGGGGAGGACTTTTTAGACTGGCTGATGTTTGAGACGCCCATAGATATTCCCTGCTTTAAAATAGCAGGAGAAGACCTATACTTCTCGGCAGGTTCCTACAACGGGACCGGAAGCATGTATACGGGCGGTCCGATTTACAGTATGAAAAGAAACGGAAGAAGATGCAGGATAGAAGCGGTTTCCTTTGAAAGATACTTTTATTTATACGATGACGGCACAAACAGATCTTTGTACTGTGCACCGATTGATGAGGAAACTTCGAGAGTGCTTGACAAAATCCAATCGATTCGTTTGTACGGAGTTGAACAAGACATTGAATTGCGGATGCCATACCGCCCATATGAGGAGCCTTATGTACATACGGTTTATGATCAGGAGAGTTATCCTGTCGGTGAGTTAGTGATGATATATCCCGATACCGCTGGTATCTGCTATATACTGCTTAACCTGCAGGACAGTGAAGAGCTGGGAATCAGGACGCATGTGGACGGTCAAGTGGTACAGCAGCTTGACGAAATTGAATATCTTGACGGCAAATTGTTCTTTACAGTGACAGATTTAGTCTATAGTACCAAGTACAGTATCGGCTGGAGAGACGGATATGAGCGCGGCAGGAGTGAATGCTACTGCAAGGATTTGGACAGTGGAGAAATTACGCTGCTTTATGAATATTGAGAGAAAATTCAGGTTCTTTGTTACACAAATCAAATATTGGGAGTAATCCACGCAAAAAACAAGTAGTAATTTCTGACAATTTAAGCATATTGCTTATAGTCAAAAACAAAAATACAAGATATAATAATAGAATGGAGATAAAATAGGCATTGTTTTTCAGGACTAAGAGTAAACGAGGAGGCGCACAAATGGCAAAAAAAACTGTAAAAACAACCTTTGATACAGAGCTTTTTAAAAGAAGTGTCTTATATAATGTACGGACACTTTACAGAAAGACACTTGAGGAAGCAACGGATCAACAGATTTTTCAGGCAGTGTCCTATGCGATTAAGGATGCGGTCGTGGATCAGTGGCTGACGACACAGAAGGAATACGACAGACAAGATCCTAAGATGGTATATTATTTATCTATGGAGTTTTTGATGGGTCGTGCCCTCGGTAACAATATAATCAATCTGCAGGCATATAAAGCCGTTGAGGAAGCGCTTGAAGAACTGGGTATTGATATTAACGTGGTGGAAGACCAAGAACCCGATGCAGCGCTCGGAAACGGCGGTTTAGGACGTCTTGCGGCTTGTTTCTTGGATTCGCTGGCAACATTAGGCTATGCGGCATACGGCTGCGGTATCCGTTATCGTTACGGTATGTTTAAACAGGAGATTAAGGATGGATATCAGATAGAGGTGCCTGATAACTGGCTGAAAGATAACAACCCGTTTGAACTGAGAAGACCGGAATATGCGAAAGAAGTCAGATTCGGCGGATATGTCAATGTCTACGTGGATGAGAACGGCAGAAGTAACTTCAGGCAGGAAGGCTATCAGGCAGTGCGCGCAATTCCCTATGACCTGCCGGTAGTAGGCTATGGTAACGGCATTGTCAATACGCTTCGTATCTGGGATGCAGAGCCGGTGGAATGCTTCCAGTTAGATTCTTTTGACAAAGGCGATTATCAGAGAGCTGTAGAGCAGGAAAACCTTGCAAGAAATATTGTCGAGGTTTTATATCCGAACGACAATCACTATGCCGGTAAAGAACTTCGTCTGAAACAGCAGTACTTCTTTATTTCAGCGTCCGTTCAGGAAGCGGTGGCAAAATATATGCGCAAGCATGATGATATCAGGAAATTCTATGAGAAGGTCACATTCCAGTTAAATGATACTCATCCGACCGTTGCGATTGCAGAGTTGATGCGTATCCTGATGGATGAATATTATCTGACATGGGACGAGGCATGGGAAGTGACCACCAAGACTTGTGCATATACGAATCATACAATTATGTCGGAAGCATTAGAGAAATGGCCGATTGAGCTTTTCTCCAGATTGTTACCTCGTGTATATCAGATTGTAGAAGAAATCAACCGTAGATTTGTGGCGCAGATTGAGCAGAAATACCCGGGCAATCATGATAAAGTGCGCAAGATGGCGATTATCTATGACGGACAGGTAAAGATGGCTCATCTTGCAATTGCGGCAGGTTATTCTGTCAACGGTGTGGCAAGATTACATACGGAGATTTTGAAGAATCAGGAATTAAAAGACTTCTATGAGATGATGCCGGAGAAGTTCAATAATAAGACGAACGGTATTACACAGAGACGTTTCCTACTCCATGCGAACCCGCTTCTGGCCGACTGGGTTACCGACCATGTAGGCAATGACTGGATTACCGATCTGCCGAAGATCAATAAACTGAAAGTTTATGCCGACGATGAGAAGGCACAGCAACAGTTCATGAACATTAAGTATCAGAACAAGGTACGCCTTGCTGAGTATATTTTGGAGCATAACGGTATCGAAGTTGACCCGCGCTCCATCTTTGACGTACAGGTTAAGAGACTGCATGAATATAAACGTCAGTTGTTGAATATTCTGCATGTTATGTACTTATATAATGAGTTAAAAGAGCATCCGGATATGGAATTCTATCCGAGAACATTTATTTTCGGTGCCAAGGCGGCAGCAGGCTACCACAATGCGAAACTGACGATTAAATTGATTAATTCCGTGGCGGATGTGGTGAACAATGACCCGGCGATTAAGGGCAAGATTAAGGTAGTCTTCATTGAGAACTACCGTGTTTCCAACGCAGAGATCATCTTTGCCGCGGCTGACGTATCGGAGCAGATTTCCACGGCAAGTAAGGAAGCGTCCGGAACCGGAAATATGAAGTTTATGTTAAACGGCGCGCTGACCATCGGGACGATGGACGGTGCTAATGTGGAGATTGTGGAGGAAGTCGGAGAAGAGAATGCATTTATCTTCGGATTAAGTTCCGATGAGGTTATCCGTTACGAGAATTACGGCGGGTATCATCCTACGGAGATTTTCAATAATGATCCCGATGTACGGAAGGTTTTGATGCAGTTGATTAACGGCACCTATGCACCGAATGATCCTGATTTATTCAGACCGCTTTACAATTCTCTGTTGAATACACAAAGCACTGCCAAGGCTGATACATACTTTATCCTGAAGGATTTCAAGGCTTATGCCGAGGCGCAGAAGAAGGTGGAAGCCGCATACAGAAATGAGAGCGGATGGGCGAAGAGCGCAATCTTAAATGTGGCATGTTCCGGTAAGTTTACCTCCGACAGAACCATTCAGGAATATGTGGATGATATCTGGAAACTGGATAAAGTCGTGATCCCGAAAGAGCCGGTGGTGACGGATAAGAAGTCTGCTGGTAAATAATTAGCGAATTGAATTATGCGTTATTGATATGAAATATTAGTGGGGGGAGTGTCGCAAAACTATCGATTAAGATGCTTGAGCGATACCTTTTCCTGAGAAATATGAAAATCAGGTAAGAAATCCTGTTGTGTGGGTTTCTTATCTGATTTTTTCATACTTTAATAAAGCTGCATCATAACAGCCTGTTGTTTATATGCATATAGTCGTTGTCGTTAATATGTGTGAAAGTTGCGTCCGGATCCGTCTTACAGTAGTTATTACGCCCTTGAAAACTTGAATATTCTACATGGATTATATTGCTCTGTTTAATATTTATAAATCACAAAGTAATTTTTGACTATCTTTTCAAAAGTTCTTATATGCCGGTATAGCCTATTGTTACAGGCTTTTCCGGCATTTTTCATTGTGGAAGATACTCTCAAATCTTCTTATATCCCCGTATGTTTTTGTGTTCAAAAGTAGTATATGGAGTAGTAAATTCTCCATTTACTACTATGCAATCAGCCGCTTCATTTCGGTTATTGACGTTTCGGAAGTTGTGTGTGCGTAATAGTTCAGCGTCATATTGATGTTGGAATGTCCCATGATGTATTGCAATGCTTTAGGGTTCATTCCCGCATTTGCTAACGTGGTGCAGAATGTGTGGCGTAAGGTGTGCGGTGTCATTACCTTTGGCAATGCGACCTTTTGCGTTTTGTTGTATTTCCTTACAAGCCCCCGGAACATACTTTCATAGTTGACTGCCACTTTTGGCAAGCCGTTCCGGTTAAGGAACAGAAACTTTGTGTAGCCCTCCAAAATAACAGGCTGTGCATATTTCCGTTTGTTCAGCACCCGTTGAAATGCTTCCAACACTTTTTCACTCATAGGAATAACCCGGTTGCCGCTTTTTGTCTTAGGCGTTTCCACATAGTAGCCCACGTCTGCAATCTTCAAAAGTTGGTGGTCTACATTGATAAGCTGTTTGTCTAAGTCAATGTCAGCTTCCGTCAGTCCGCAGAGTTCCGAAATGCGAAGCCCTGTCCCTAACAGTATGATAATCTCGTCGTAGTATTTCTGATAGACTTTATCATGCTGCACAAAGGACAGAAAAGCCGCTTCCTGCGTAGGGGATAGAGGTTCCTTTGGTTCCGTATCATCTTCAAGGACTGTGTTCAACTGGAAGTCAAATGGATTTTTACGAATACAATCGTCCTGTATGGCTGTGTAAAAGGCAGCCTTTAAGGAACGCTTGTGGTTGTTGATAGTCTTGAAGCCGTAACCTTTTTCTTTCATGCGTAACGCCCATTCCTTTGCGTCGGAGAGCTTCACATTTTCAATCCGGCAGGCTCCAAGTTTATCCTCCTGCAAAATCCGCATGAGCTGTTTTCGCCCCTGCTTTGTACCATGCCGCACATTTGCCCGGTGGCGTATCTGCTTTGCGTAGAGTTGGCAGACAGTCATTTTCTTTCCGATATGGTCGATACCGTCGTCAAGGTCTTTTTGGATTTCTTTCTCTTTTTCCCTCAACGCTATATCGTCGCGCTTTCCTGCCGGGGTTTTGTCCGTAGGCACTAACTTCCAAGAATAAACAAACTGCGGTTTCCCAAAGGTATCTATATATTTGTAGGCATATCTCCCGTCTTTTCTCTGGCTCTCTCCGGTGCGGAGAATACGATTTTTATTATCCCGTCTTTTTTCCGACATCGTTATGCTCCTTTCCATAATGGAAAGAGCCTTGATATGCTTGACTATATTGTACCACATTCAAGGCTCGATTTCACTATCAGATTGCGTCCACCGTATCAATCATTTTTTCAAACTGCTTACGCTTAATCTGAATACGGTTTCCGTTCATCATTACCCAGTCCGGGACGGGATTTTCTTCTGCCAGTTTCCGCAGCTTGCTTTCTCCGATACGGAAATATTTTGCTGCTTCTTCTATGGTAAGAGTGTACTTTTCCCAAATCGGCACGTCGTTATTGTTCAATTTGTCGTCCCCCTTTCTTAATGGGTCAAAAGTCAATCTGTAACATAGGCTTTAATCGGACGGCTATTAGCGTAACCTCATGGGACTTGCACCCCTCCGGCGGTCTGCCGAAGCCCTACCCATTGCCTGCGACGCTTCTAATGCTCGGACTATAGCTGTAAGGAAGTATCATTATGTATTTTGTGCGTTATCGCCCGCAGGGTGCTATCCCTGCTTTACGGTGTGGTATTTCTCGCTCGCTTTTCGGTTAAGAAAAAGGTCATGGCGTATCCACCGCATGGCTCGGCACAAAAGGAACGTATCCGATTTGCCTTATACTGCGTCGCCGTTCTATTGCGCCGCTTTCTTTGTCAAAGAGCAGAGGGCTGTCCTGCGATATGGAACGGAAAAGGGGGAAGCGTTCCAATACCGCGTTGGTTTATTCAGCCCTAAATGTGAGGATTGCCCTCATTAGTTTTGCTTGCAGCCTTTCGCGTATTTCTTCGTCTACTCCAAAATAAACATTTCCTCGCTCATCATAGAGCTTCCGCATGGAAAGACTTGCTATGTAGCCGCTGAAATGTTGCAATACAATCTTCATTGCGTCCGGGTCGCCTTTGCTCGCCGCCAAAATAACGGGATAGGGAACAAGGGCATTTTCCGGGTAGTCGTTTTGATTACCATTCAATCCATTCATCAGCGTTTTCCTCCAAATATTTTTTTAACTGCTCAAAGGAGCTTGTCCGGCGATACTGTACCGTACTTCTTGAGATATTGAGCTGCTTTCCGATTTCTATATCAGTCAATCCCTCGAAGTAATACAGCAGTACAATTTTGCGCCGTTCTTCGGGTAAAGCCCGGATAGCTTCAAGCAGCAGTTTTGGGGTTATTTCTTTTCCTGCCATTTGATAAGACGGCTCTGCTTCTTCGTCTTGAAAATACTTATCGACGGTATAAAGCTGCCGTTCCTCATGCAAGGCAAGGTTGGAAAAAGTAACCTCCCGAACTCTGCGCCGACGAATTTCCTCATGGGCGTTGCACGCTTCATTGTGCAGCACTGATTTACAAAACTTTTGAAACGCACATTGCTTTTCAAATTCCCTGCGATTAGGTGTCATGGTGTTCACCGCCTTTCTGCCGAAAGGCGGTAGTACCTCCCCTTTTCGCGGGATAATACAGGCGACTTTTTGCTTTGCCAAAAAAAGGGCAAAGTTTTTGAAAAATCTTCTGTAAAATGCGAAATGCGCCTGCCTGCAAAATGCAGACAGACGCATAGGAAATAACAGCAGTATTTAATTGATTTGACAGTTCATCTACATAGCCGGAATAACCCGTCGGTGGATAATGACTTTTTTTGATAGTAACCCATTAGACGGGCATAAGAAAAAGGATATGGCGATACCTCCTTGATACCGCCATGTCCTCGTAAAAGGGCGACTTTAATACACCCTCCGTAATCTCATTTTGAAAAAGGAAAACGGCGGCTTTGATTTATAAATTTCAAAGCCGCCGTAAGGTAAACCAGTAGCGGCTTTCCCTTAAATGAAATGCCTATTTTTTCAGTTGGTAGAAATCATAAAATGCAGCGTGTTTTGCAATGAGAGTTTCAAATGTGCCATGCTCAATGATTTTTCCGTCTGCCATAAAAATAATCTCGTCATAGAGTTCAAGAATGTCTTTACTCATATTGTGTGTGATTGTAAGCAGCGTTAAATCAGATATTGCTAATAACCTACTTTCAATGTCATACGCAGTCTGCATATCAATAGCAGAAGTACCCTCGTCTAAAATTAACAGCGGCTTTTTACGAATTAAAGCTCTTGCTACCGCAATTCGTTGTTTTTGCCCACCGGAAAGGTTATTACCGTTTTCCCCAACATGATATTCAAGTCCGTTTGGTACTTGCTCAATGAAATGCAATAAGCC
>VSOA01000196.1 GCA_009774585.1 Lachnospiraceae bacterium | reverse complement strand
CCGCCTTCATATCGGAATTAAACTTAAGACCTGTACCGCCAAATCTCTTAGTCTGTCTGTCCCTTGCTGCCAGAACCCTTTCCCTGATCATGGCACTGCTTTCAACTCGTATTCTTTTCTCATGCCGTATGCTGTTCTCACCTGCTGAATATCCTGCAACATCCTCAAATTCCACCGGCTGCGCCTCGACACAGATATCTATTCTGTCCAAAACCGGTCCTGACACGCGCCGCAGATAGCGTCTTATTTCGTAAGGCGTGCACCTGCATCTTGACATATCCGGATAATAGCCGCAGGGACAAGGATTCATAGCGCCTACCAACATCAGATCGGCGGGATAAATATATGTACCGGCACTCCTTGCAATCTGCACCTGTTTATCCTCCAGCGGCTGTCTTAAGAGATCTAAAGTCTCTCGTTTAAATTCCGGCAGTTCATCTAAGAAGAGCACACCGCGATGTGCAAGGCTGACAATCCCCGGCGACGGAATGCGTCCTCCGCCCACGAGCGCGCGGCTGGTAATCGTATGATGCGGATTTAAGAAGGGACGCTCTTTCTTCAGACTGCCCGCCGACTGTAATAGTCCTGATATACTGTAGATGGAAGACACTTCCAGACTTTCTTCCAAAGATAACGGCGGTAAAATTGTGGGAATCCTCCGCGCCAGCATTGTTTTGCCCGCCCCCGGCGCACCGATGATCAACAGATGATGAAACCCTGCCGCCGCCACTTGTGCCGCTCTTTTCAGCCTTTCCTGCCCGCTGATATCCGCGAAATCTTCTCCTCCGGCAGTAGAATCCCCCCACTCCTTCGTTTCCTCCTGCTTCGTTCTCTCATATCTTATTTTCCCTGTCAGAATACCTATTGTTTCTTTCATATCCGCCACGCCGATACTCTCCACTTCCCCGACAAGCTCTCCTTCCCACAGATTCGCCCGCGGCAGAATACAGCGTTTCATCCCTTTACGCGCCGCCTCGCGCACAATGGGCAGCACCCCTTTCACCGGTTTCACTTCTCCCGACAACCCGAGTTCGCCGATTAACAGCGTATCTTTCACTGCCTCCTGCGGCAGCTTGGACAACGCGCTCATGATACCGACCGCCACAGGCAGGTCAAACGCCGTCCCGCTTTTCGGGATATCCGCGGGCGACAGATTCACATTAATGCAGACGGGCGGAAGCGCGACACCCACGTTTTTGAGCGCAACCTTAACCCGTTCTCTCGCTTCCCTCACCTCCGACCCGGGGAGTCCGACGATCTGAAAACAGGGCAGACCTTGGGAAAGATCCACCTCCACCTGAATCAGACAGCTGCGAATTCCGTAAATTGCTCCTGATGTAATTGTACTAAGCAAACTTTTTCCTCCCTTTTTCTCTCATATTGTACTAATCAATCATTTTGTACTGACCAATCATTCTGTGCTGGTAAAGTACTCTTCACATGCACTATTCTTCATGTACGTCTGTTCTCTGAAATCTGGTGGCGATACGCCGGAATCTATATATAGAATATTCTCAGAATGACAGATATCTTTTCATCCATCATAAAAGGACTTGGCATTCTTGTCAAGTCCTTTGCTGTTACACAATCTTGTTTACATAACCTTGTTCTGCATTCCATCGGGATCCTGTGCAAACTGGATCGCCATCTCTCTGTCAATCTTTCCCTCATAAAAAAGCTGTGTGATCGCATCGTCCATCGTGATCATACCCATTTTACGGTTTGTCTGCATAACAGTTGCAAGCTGATGGGATTTTCCTTCACGAATCAGATTTCTGACCGCATGATTGGCATGCATGACCTCGAATGCCGCCACCCGTCCATGACCGTCCACCGTAGGAATCAACTGCTGGGATATAACAGCCTCCAAAACGTTTGCAAACTGTACCCTGATCTGTTGCTGTTGATGCGGCGGAAATACGTCGATGACACGGTCTACCGTACTCGCCGCACCAATCGTATGTAACGTTGACAGAACCAAGTGCCCCGTCTCTGCCGCCGTAATGGCAACGCTGATCGTCTCGAAATCACGCATCTCTCCTACGAGAATCACATCGGGGTCTTCACGAAGCGCCGCCCTGAGCGCATTCGCATAATTCTGTGAATCCAGTCCGATTTCCCTCTGATTGACCATGGCCATCTTATGCTGGTGCAGATACTCGATCGGGTCTTCCAGCGTGATAACATGCGCGTCTCTGTTATTGTTAATCTTATCAATAATCGCCGCCAGCGTAGTAGATTTACCGCTTCCGGTAGGTCCTGTCACCAGAATAAGTCCTCTCTTACGCTCATACAGATTAATAACTGACTCCGGCACACCCAAAACCTCCGGTGAGGGCACCTGCGTTCCCACAAGTCTGAGCGCCATCGCTGCCGATCCTCTCTGCTTATACACGTTAACACGGTATCGTCCGAGTTCCGGTATGGAAAATGACATATCATACTCTCCTCGTTCCTCGAAACGTTCCCTTTGCACGTCGTTCATCATGGAATAGGCGATCGCCAATGTGTCCGCAGGCAGCATACGCGGATATTCCATGGTAATCAGATTACCGTTTACACGCATTTTAGGCGGTATTCCTACCGTAATATGTACATCAGATGCTTTTGCATCACACGCCACTCTCATAATCTCTTCTATCGTCGGCATCTTCTTTTCCCCTTCTCATCAAGTATCACTGTGGTACAAACGGATTACCCTATCGATTCCGCGTACCGATTAAATGCAAGCTGTCTATCACTCCTCCTTCACCGCAACATACTCCGGTTCTTCCACTTTAAATCCCTGTCTTTTCAGCAGGTCAATATCCATAACATACCGATTATCCATCGTTTTCATGATGTCCTTAATCTCTAAGTCGCCGAACATCTCCCGGTCACTCAAATCCACGATACTGTTATCGCCAAACATCAATATCATCGGTTCCAGTACATTCTGTTCGTTGGCATTGAGTACAAGCGCTTTCTCACCCGTATTCAGTTCCACGCTGACACCGGGCGCCAGAATGTTGATGGAACGTATCAGGGCCCTCACAACATCGCTGTCATAAACCTGAGGATTCTCCAAAAGGTGTTTGATTGCCGCCACCTCGGAATCCGGCGCTTTCTCCACCTGCATTGCCGTCATCGTATCAAAGGTCTCTGCTACCGCAAGTACTTTGGCGCCCTTTACCATCTTCATGGAAGAAATATCCTCGCCGCTTTCAAGGCTTTCAAGCGCTCTCTGTGCCTGTGCGCAGATACGTTTGACATTCGGACTGGATGAAAATACGATGTCAATCAGATTGTGTCCTTGTATCTGTGCCATGCGGACGGCTTCCTGCTCTTCCTGCGTCAGGATGTCTTTGCCTTTAATATTCTTAGGCACCGTCAGCTTGCCGATGTCATGGACGATCGCCGCCTGCACGGTATCCGCCTGTTCATCCAGTCTCATATTCATCTTGTGCGTTATCATTGCACACAAAATCGCCACATTCAGAGAATGTTTATACAGATAGTCTTCCTTACTCCGCAGATTCTGCACAAAATTAATCTTCTTATCTAAGTGACCGTAGCTTTTCACAATATTTGCAGCAATCGTAGGCATTTTATAGAGCCTCTTCGTCTGCAGAATTTTATCCAGTTCATCCTGTATAGAGAACACGTACATCGTCTGAAACCGCTCAAAATCAATATCTGCCTGCGTCATCGGCGGAACAGGTTCTGCCGGTTCCAGAATAAATATGCCTATTAAGCCGAAATTTTTGATACTTATAATTCCCTGTATGGTCAGTTTGGAGTTGCGCTCATACAAAAGTACACCATCCTTGTTGTAAATAGGACGTGCAAGCCGCATTCCCTTCTTCAGTTCATCGGTCTTTACAAAAAGCATCCCCCTTTTTCCTCCTTTGTCACTAACCGCTCATAACGCCTCGAAAGCCTCTCTGAGCTTCTCTAACGCTCTTTTCTCTATTCTGGAAACATAACTTCTGGAAATCCCCAGTTTACGTCCGATTTCCCTCTGCGTCACTTCATATTCACTTGTCAGCCCATAACGCAGAGTAATGATTTCCCGTTCCCTGTCATTCAATTTGTCATGAATCAGACCGGACAGCCTGCTCAGCTTATCCTCAGCCTCCATTCTGTCTATCACGTCAATCTGATCTTGTTCAATAATATCCAACAGGTTAATCTCATTGCCTTCTCTGTCCGTACCAATCGGCTCGTAAAGAGATACCTCTCTGGATGTTTTCTTCTTCGCACGTAAAAACATCAGCAGTTCATTGTCGATACACCGGGAAGCATACGTACTCAGTTTCCCTTTGCCGGCGTCAAAGGAATCTATCGCTTTGATCAGACCTATCGTTCCGATGGAAATCATGTCTTCCATCTCTTCATCCACGTTCTGATACTTCTTAGCGATATGAGCAACAAGACGCAGATTATGTTCTATCAGCATTTCTTTCGCGTCCGCCCGCTCTGCGCCCTCACCCGTCTGCAACAGCTTTAAGTATGCGGCCTCTTCCTTCGCAGTTAATGGTTGCTTAAATGTTTTCAAAAGAAGCCCCCAAAGTCCATTTACTCTATTCTATGACCCTGCGGCATCTTAAGTGCCTTTCCACCTGAAAAAGAGTTGACTTCAAGGATTCCATATGAATATTATACAAAGACAACTTTTAAAATACAACACAAATTATATCAAATAACCGAAAAATAAGAAAAATTTGAAATTTATTCGATTACTTTCAGTCAAATAAGAATTGTGACAGAACATAATTACTCACATCAATCCCTAAATCCGTCAGACTGACGCGGTTATTCTCTCTTACAAGAAGCCCCTGTCTGCACAAGCGCTCCAGCGGTCCGCCGTATATCTCCTCAATCTGCTGTCCGAACGTACGCCGGAAATGGCGGCAGTCCACACCTTGTATCATGCGCAGTCCGAGAAACATATACTCTTCAATCTGCTCTTTCTCCGTAAGCGCCTGTTTTTCCAGCACATTCTGTCGATTCCCTTGCCGCACCGCCACCTTCTCGACATATGCTCCATATACCGCCATGTCCTCCGGGTTCTTCCATCTGACATTCCGCACCATACTCGACACTCCAAGCCCGAACCCGGCATAATCCCCTCTCTGCCAGTAAACTTTATTGTGCCGGCACTCGTACCCCTCCCTCGCATAGTTGGAAATCTCGTATCTGTGATAACCGTGGGAAGCAAGATACTGTTTCGTGAGACAGTACATCTCCCGGTCTTCTTCCTCCGTCGGAAAAAGATACTCGGACCGCCTCTCATACAACGGGGTTCCTTCCTCCAATATAAGACTGTACGCTGAAATATGCTCCGGAACAAGCGATGTCACGGTATGAAGCGTTCGCTCGTAAGATGAAATACTCTGTCCCGGAAGCGCCGCCATAATGTCAATATTGATATTCTCAAAGCCGGCGGCTCTCGCCAGTTCATAAGTTGTCAGAAATGTCTTATAATCATGAATCCTGCCTATACGCGCCAATTCTTTATCGTCCGCAGTTTGCAGCCCGATGCTGAGACGATTCATACCGGCTGTTATGTATTGTCTCAGCTTACCGGCGTCCGCCGTTCCGGGATTCATTTCCATTGTGATTTCTGCATCCGGTGCAAGCCGGTAATGTGTCCTTACCGTGTCAAGGATACGGATCAGTTCTTCTGCCGGAAGAATGGACGGCGTACCGCCGCCGAAAAAGACAGATATCACCTGATATTCTTGATAATCCGGCGCCTCGGATATTATCTCCCGGCACAGTAAGTTTACATAACTTTCCATTTTTTGTATCTGCACTGCATCCCCAAAGACTGCTGTCCGTTTCGCACAATCCTGCCTTTGTCCGTACATCTGTCCGGCTTGTCTGATTCCCACCGGAAAAGACAGAAAATCGCAGTAGAGACATTTCCTGACACAAAAAGGGATATGAATATAAATGCTTAGTTCTTTCATCTATCTGTCATCCAGCTTGAGCACGCTCATAAACGCGCTCTGCGGAATCTCCACGTTACCTACCTGACGCATACGCTTCTTGCCTTCCTTCTGCTTCTCAAGAAGCTTCTTCTTACGGGTAATGTCACCGCCGTAACACTTGGCAAGTACGTCCTTACGCATTGCCTTCACCGTCTCTCTGGCAATAATCTTGCCGCCCACAGCCGCCTGAATCGGAATTTCGAACAGGTGTCTCGGTATTTCATCTTTCAGCTTCTCGCACATTTTTCTGCCCCGCTCATAGGCGCTGTCCGCATGAACGATAAAGGAGAGCGCGTCCACTTCGTCATGGTTGATAAGAATATCCAGTTTCACCAGTTTGGACTCTTCATATCCTTTCAATTCATAGTCAAAGGACGCATACCCTCTTGAGCGGGACTTTAATGCGTCAAAGAAATCATAGATGATCTCATTTAAGGGCAATTCATATTTTAAAAGCGCTCTGGATGCTTCGATATACTCCGTACTGAGATAGCGCCCGCGCCTCTCTTGGCACAACTGCATAATGGAACCGATAAACTCTGTAGTCACCATAATTTCCGCACTGACCACCGGTTCCTCCATATAAGCAATCTGTGCGGGATCAGGAAGATTGGACGGATTCGTCAGTTCGATCATCTCTCCGTCTGTCTTGTGAACTCTGTAAATAACGCCCGGAGCGGTAGTCACTAAGTCCAGATTGTACTCTCGTTCCAGTCTTTCCTGTATGATTTCCAGATGCAATAGTCCCAGAAATCCGCATCGGAATCCAAATCCGAGCGCAATGGAAGTCTCCGGCTCATAATTCAGCGAAGCGTCGTTTAGCTGTAATTTCTCCAATGCGTCCCTCAAATCCGGATATTTGGCGCCGTCTGCCGGGTACATACCGCAGTACACCATGGAATTAACCTTCTTATAGCCCGGAAGCGGCTCGGCACAAGGGTTATTTACGTCTGTCACCGTATCGCCCACCGCAGTGTCTTTCACATTTTTGATAGAAGCGGTCAGATAGCCCACCATGCCGGCTGACAGCTCATCGCACGGAATAAACTGTCCAGCGCCGAAATATCCCACCTCTACTACTTCCGCAGTAGCTCCGGTCGCCATCATTCTGACAGCCGTCCCTTTCGAGACCCTGCCTTCCATAATACGGCAGAACACGATCACGCCCTTATAAGAATCGTATACCGAATCAAAAATAAGCGCCTGCAAAGGGTTGTCCGCGCTGCCTTTAGGCGCCGGGATTTTCTCCACGATCGCCTCTAAGACGTCCTCGATACCGATACCGTTCTTAGCCGAAATAAGCGGCGCGTCCTGCGCCTCA
>VSOA01000195.1 GCA_009774585.1 Lachnospiraceae bacterium | reverse complement strand
GATGCCTATTCTACAGGCAGTAGCATTATGCCACAGAAGAAGAATCCTGATATTGCAGAACTTATCAGAGGTAAGACGGGACGCGTTTACGGCTCACTTGTATCGATATTGACAACGATGAAGGGTATCCCGCTGGCATATAATAAAGATATGCAGGAGGATAAAGAACTGACCTTTGACGCTATTGACACGGTTAAGGGCTGTCTTGCTTTGTTTGAGGGAATGGTTCGCACTATGAAGTTCCGTAAAGAAGTCATGGAAAAGAGTGCGATGAAAGGATTTACCAATGCGACCGATGCGGCGGATTATCTGGTGGGACGCGGTGTTCCTTTCAGAGATGCGCACGGTATTATCGGCAGGCTGGTATTATACTGTATCGATAAGAAATGCAGCATAGAGGATTTGACGATAGAAGAGTTGAAAGAGATCAGTCCGGTTTTTGAGGAAGACGTTTACGAGGCAATTAGTTTAAAAACTTGCGTAGAAAAGAGGCTTACGGTAGGCGCGCCGGGTATGGAGGCGATGAGGGAAGTGATTGCCATGGAGAAAGAGTATCTTGCAAAGAACTGGCATGAAGAAGACCACATTGAAATTCCGACATAAGACAGGAGGAGAAAAGATTGAAAATTAAAATTTTCAATCGCGAGATTTGTGTCTGCGCGCTGCTTGACACGAACTCGTTTATGCGCAAAAAGCAGCGCAGAAATGGAGAAAAATTATGAGTGACAAATTAAGGGTGGGAATTTTAGGAGGAACCGGTATGGTTGGGCAGAGATTTATTGCTCTGCTTGAGAATCATCCGTGGTTTGAAGTGACGACGATTGCGGCAAGTCCCCGTTCGGCCGGTAAGACATACGTGGAAGCGGTAGGCGATAGATGGAAGATGACGACGCCCATGCCGGAGGCCGTTAAGAATATTGTTGTTAAGAATGTTAATGAAGTGGAGAATGTAGCGGCGGAAGTTGATTTTGTATTTTCGGCTGTTGATATGACCAAAGAAGAAATCAAGAAGATTGAAGAAGAATATGCTAAGACGGAAACGCCGGTTGTATCTAATAACAGTGCGCATCGGTGGACGCCGGATGTACCTATGGTTGTTCCGGAGATTAACCCGGAGCACTTTGAGGTAATAGAAGCGCAAAGAAAACGTCTCGGGACGACCAGAGGATTTATTGCGGTAAAACCGAACTGTTCTATTCAGAGTTATGCACCCGTGCTTACTGCATGGAAAGAGTTTGAACCGTATGAGGTCGTTGCCACGACTTATCAGGCAATTTCCGGTGCGGGTAAGACTTTCAAAGACTGGCCTGAGATGGTAGAAAATGTGATTCCCTATATTGGTGGGGAGGAAGAAAAGAGCGAGAAAGAACCGCTCAGAATATGGGGGACGATTGAGAACGGAGAGATTGTTCCGGCGAAGGGCCCGGTGATTACCTGTCAGTGTATCCGTGTGCCCGTTTTGAACGGTCATACCGCCGCCGTCTTTGTTAAATTCAGGAAGAAGCCGACGAAAGAGCAGCTTGTTGAGAAATTGGTGAATTTCAAAGGACTTCCGCAGGAACTTGAACTACCCAGCGCTCCGAAGCAGTTTATCAGGGTGATGGAGGAGGATAACCGTCCGCAGGTAACGCTGGATGTGGATTATGAGAACGGTATGGGTATCAGTGTAGGACGGATTAGAGAAGACCATGTATATGACTGGAAGTTTGTCGGTCTTTCACATAACACGGTGCGCGGTGCGGCAGGAGGGGCGGTACTTTGTGCTGAGACGTTGAAAGCAAAAGGATATATCAGCAAGAAATAGGGGACATTTACACAATACGGAAGATGCTGTATCAAAAAATACGATTGGGAGTTACTCCTCGTAATGGGGATTGAGGAGTATATAAGGGTATAGTTTATATGGAAGAATTAAAATATCAGGTTGATTTATTAAATGCAATGAATCAGAAACTGAGTAAAGATGAGAAGATGCTCAGAATGATTTGTGAAACTTCTAACAGTGCATTTCTCTATTATAATTACGAGGAAGAAAGAGTAGAAACGATTGCAAATTGGGATTACTATTTTGATTTTACGATTGCAGATATACGCGACCTTGGAAAATTATATGAGTGTGTCGAAGAGAAGTACATGATTCCGCTCAAAGAGATTCTGTTCATTGAGAAACAGGGCTTGAAAAATCAGTCCATAGAAGTGAAACTCAGGGATAAACGTCTTTGTATAGAAGTGGAAGTAAACGTTGTTTACAATGCGCTCGGCAACCCGACGGATAAGATTGTCCGTTTCAAAGATGTGACGAAATTTAATTCTCAGAATGATGAATTAACATATTTGGCATATTATGATGTTTTGACAGGATTATATAATCGTAACTATTTCGTCAGACACCTCGGCGAGTATATCAGACGGGCGGAAGATGAGAACGAGACGGTTGCAGTCATGTTTTTGGATTTTGATGATTTCCGCAGGATTAACGATGGGATGGGCATTATTGTCGGAGATGAACTGGTGCAGTTATTCGGACAGTTTCTGTCAGACCTGATAGGAGATAATATTATCATTTCTCATTTTAACAGTGATATTTTCTGTATAGCGATTTACAGTCCTTGCGGTGCGAGAAGCGTTGAGACGATTTACAAGACGATTCGGGAACGGCTTAAGAACCCTTTTAAACTGTCTGACGGGCAGGAGATATTTATTACGGTCAGTGTTGGCGTGGCTGAATATCCTGAAGCGGCGTCCAAGACGCTTGAACTGATTAACTGTGCTGAAATAGTGATGTTCAAGGCAAAGAGCATGGGCAAAGATAAGGTGCTGTATTATAACGGTGAAATTCTCGATGATTTTCTTAAAAATGTGACAATTGAAAATAAATTAAAAGATGCCGTATTCCAGCAGAATTTTACAATGTATTATCAGCCGCAGTTTCGAACGAATGACAGAGCGCTCAGAGGGGTGGAAGCGCTTATACGCTGGAAGGACGATAACGGCAAAATGATCAGTCCCGCTTTATTTATTCCGATAGCGGAGAAGAGCGGCGCGATTGTGCCGATCGGTACATGGGTAATCGAGGAAAGCCTGCGCGCATTTGCGGATTGGAAGCGAAAATATCATTATCCGATGGTTTTGTCCCTTAACATTTCGGCAATTCAGTACAGACAGCCGGATTTCATAGATAAAGTGCTAAAACTGATGGATAAGTATGATATTTCGCCTTCCGAGATTGAATTGGAGATTACAGAGTCTATCCTGATTGACGATTTTACCGAAATCACGGAAAAATTAGTTTTACTCAGAGATATTGGCGTCAAAATTTCATTGGATGATTTCGGAACAGGTTATTCTTCACTGTCATATTTAAAAGGATTGCCTATTGATACACTGAAAATCGATAAGTCATTTATTGATACTGTGATTACAGATGAGAATACGCGCATTATCACAGAATCGATTATCTATATGGTAAAGAAGTTAGGATTTGAAACAATTGCAGAGGGTGTTGAGACAGAAGAGCAGTTCCGCTATCTGAATGAGATTGATTGTGATAATATTCAGGGATATTTTCTGGGAAAACCGATGCCATCAGAGAAAATAGAAAATTTGCTGGCTGATATGACTGCATAATGTGTGAGGGAGTCTATGTTACTTGGCAGAACGTCTGAATTAAAGTATTTGAATAACTATTATGACAGAGAAGGCAGTCAGATACTGGTAGTATATGGACAGAAGCATATTGGAAAGACAGCGCTCGTCAGAGAATTTATCGAGGACAAACCTCACTGTTATTATCTTGCCAGAGCTTGTTCCGAGAGAGAACAGACTTACCAGTGGGGAAGGCAGCTTGTTCAGGAAGGCTATGAATTAGAACCTTTTCCGACTTTTCATGATATTTTTGCAAAGATCAGCCGCCAGTCAAAAGGAAAAAAAGTGCTTGTGATTGACGAATTTCAAAATATCGTTAAAGCAAGCGAGCAATTTATGAAAGATTTGATCTCATTTGTGCATAGTCAGTGGAACAGGGATGAGATTATGGTGATTTTGTGCAGTTCCTCTATTGGCTGGATTGAAAACAGTATGATTACACGTATCGGAGAAGCAGCTTATGAATTGTCAGGATTTCTTAAAATACGCGAACTTACTTTTGAAGACATTGTACAGAGGTTTCCGAATTTTCGGATAGAAGAATGCGTGGAAGCGTACGCAATATTGGGGGGATTTCCCGGACTTTGGAATCAGTTTGATGACAGACTGACAATACAGCAAAATATCTGCAGAAATATATTGGATGTTAATTGTTTTCTTTTTGAAGAGGGTGAACGTATGTTGACGGATCAACTGCGTGAGCCGGGAGTATATAATACGATTATGGCGTCCATTGCAGCGGGGAGCCATAAGTTGAATAATCTGTATCTTCACACTGAATTTTCCCGTGCAAAAATCAGTGTCTATTTAAAGAACTTGATAGAACTGGAGTTGGTGGAGAAAGTTTTTTCTTATGATACAGCCGGCAAAGAGAACGTTCAAAAGGGAATATATCGCATCAGCCATCCGTTTGTGGATTTCTATTATACTTATATGTATCCGTATCTGAGCAGCCTTCAGACATGGTCTGTGGGAGAATTTTATAATCGCTATATTATGCCGGATTTCAGAAAATATGTGTCGGGGTGTTTTAAGAAGGTATGCAGGCAGCATCTTACCAAATTAAACAACAGAAACCGACTTCCCATCTCGTTGGATACGGTCGGAGAATGGATTGGTAAAGCGGGCGAACTGGATATTATAGCGCAGGATGAACAGGGGCAGACGCTAATCGGACTGTGCAATTGGGAGAAGCCGACCTCCTATGAAGACTATGAGAATTTATTAAGCCATGCGAAGAAAGCAAAAATCAACGCTGATTATGTATATATGTACACAGCGTTTCGATTTGATGAAAGGTTGAATCTGGAAGCTAAGATCAGACCGAATTTGAAACTGGTACAGATTTCGGATTTCTGACAATCACGCATTTTTTGATTGGAAGGAAAGACATATACTATGGGAAAGAGTATTTATATAGCAGAGAAACCCAGCGTTGCAAAGGAATTTGCCAAAGCTTTAAAATATAATATGAAGAACAAAGACGGTTATCTTGAATCTGATGAGGCCGTTGTGACATGGTGCGTAGGTCATCTTGTGACGATGAGTTATCCGGAAGTATACGATGAGAAATATAAAAGATGGTCGCTTGATACGATTCCTTTTATTCCGGAAGAATTTAAATATGAAGTAATCGGAGCGGTCAGGAAACAGTTTCAGATTGTAAGCGGTCTGCTCAACAGAGAAGATATAGAGACAATATATGTCTGCACCGATTCCGGGCGTGAAGGAGAATATATTTATCGTCTTGTGGAACAGCAGGCACATGTGCACGGTAAGACAAGAAAGAGAGTATGGATTGATTCGCAGACAGAAGAGGAGATTCTGCGCGGTATCAGGGAAGCCAAAGACTTGTCGGCATATGATAATCTGTCATGTGCGGCGTATCTGCGAGCCAAAGAAGATTATCTGATGGGGATTAATTTTTCACGTGTATTGACGCTCAAATACAGTAACCCGATCAAATCTTATCTGAAGGCTGACCGGGCGGTAGTGTCCGTAGGACGCGTCATGACTTGCGTACTCGGAATAGTAGTTAATAGAGAGAGGGAGATTCGGGAATTTGTCAAGATACCTTTTTACAGGATTCTTGCCCGGATTGACATAGAAGGACGGGAATGCGTCTGTGAGTGGAAAGCGGTAAAAGGTTCTCATTATGAAGGATCGCCGCTGCTCTATAAGGATACCGGTTTTTTGCAGGAAAAAGACGCGGACGCTTTCATACAATACCTTAATGAAGAACCGACAGGACCGCCGGTTGTCGAGAAGCTTGAGAAGAAGAAAGAAGTCAAGAATCCGCCTCTTTTATATAATCTTGCAGAGCTGCAGAATGACTGTTCCAAGCTTTTTAAAATAAGTCCTGACGAGACGCTTCGGATCGCGCAGGAATTGTATGAGAAGAAACTGACGACTTATCCTCGTACGGACGCAAGAGTGCTGTCGAGTGCGGTGGCTAAGGAAATACATAAAAATATCGGCGGCCTTAAAAATTACGCTGTCGCAGCATCTTTTGCGGCAGAAGTATTGAGTACGGGAAGTTATAAGACAATTGCTAAGACCCGGTATGTCAATGATAAACAGATTACTGACCATTATGCGATTATTCCAACCGGACAGGGATTTAGTGCTCTTGATGGGCTGCATCCTACATCAGCTAAGGTATATGAGATTATCGTGAGGCGTTTTTTAAGCATCTTCTATCCGGCGGCAGTATATCAGAAGATTAACTTAAGCGCTGTAATCAAAGGCGAATTGTTTTCCACCGGTTTCAAGGTGTTGGCTGAAGCGGGATATCTCCCTGTAACGCAGAATTCTTTTGTCAAAAAGAAATCTGACGGCGAAGAGGGGGAAGATAAGAAGGATGAGCAGGAAACTGCATGTGACGAGTCTTTCATGGAAGTCCTGAAAACGCTGAGAAAGGGTAAACAGTTAAATCTCCTTTCTCTGGATAAGAAAGAAGGAGAGACGTCGCCGCCGAAACGATATAATTCGGGAACGATGATTCTGACGATGGAAAACGCCGGACAGTTTATAGAAGATGAAGAACTGCGGGCGCAGATTAAAGGAAGCGGAATCGGCACTTCCGCTACGCGGGCCGAGATTCTTAAGAAACTGGTGAACATTAAGTATCTGGCATTAAATAAGAAAACTCAGATTATTACGCCGACACTGCTCGGTGAAATGATTTACGAAGTGGTGGCAGGTTCCATTAAACCGTTACTTGATCCGAGGCTGACGGCAAGCTGGGAGAAGGGGCTGACGCTCGTGGCGGACGGTGAGATTTCGGAAGATGAGTATATGGTGAAACTGGATGATTTTGTTACAAGAAGGACGAACACGGTGAAACAGATGAATAATCAATCCGTGCTCTATAACAGATTTCGGTATGTGGCACAGTTTTATAAGAAGTAATATCGTATATAAATTAAATTTTTTATATGCGAGAGTTTTTAATAAATGAAAAGGCAGGTAAAATGAAATGGCATGTTTGAAGGATACTGAGGTTAGTGCGCTTTATACACTGGAAGAGACGATAGCAAAAGATATTTTTGAAGGTGTCACATATCCGTGGGAAGTACTCAAAAAGATTAGTGATTTCATTGTTGCTTTAGGCAATACGCTTCCGGAAGAGATATTTGAGAAGAAGGGCGACAATGTCTGGAT